>DASVIS010000127.1:0-3903 GCA_036381995.1 Vicinamibacterales bacterium
GAGCACGGCCACGAACACGCCGAGCATCGCGAGCCGGTGCCGGAGCACCAGCCTCAGGCTCCGCCCGTACGCCGAGCGCAGCCGATCGAACGACCGATCCATGAACCCCGCGAACCCGCGTTTGGTCAGGACCACGCGCAGAAACCGGCTGCAGAGCATCGGCGTGAGCGTGATCGAAACAATGCCGGAGATGAGCACCGTGCTCGTGATGGTCACCGCAAACTCGCGGAAGAGCCGGCCGAGGATGCCGCCCATGAACAGGAGCGGGATGAACACCGCTGCCAGCGAGACGGTCATCGTCACGATCGTGAAGGCAATCTCCTTGGAGCCCGACAGCGCCGCGTGCAACGGAGATTCGCCGGCCTCCATGTGGCGGACGGCGTTCTCGAGCATCACAATCGCATCGTCCACGACGAACCCGACCGAGAGGATGAGCGCCATCATCGACAGATTGTCGAGGCTGTAGTGCAGCATCTGCATGACGGCGAAGGTGCCCAGAATCGAGAACGGCAGCGCCAGCGCCGGGATGAGCGTGGCCGAGGCGTTGTGGAGGAACAGATAGATGACGCCGACCACCAGAATGAGCGTGATGAACATCGTCACGCGGATGTCGCTGAATGCCTTCCGGATGTTCACCGAACGATCCTGGCGGATCACGATGTGCACCGAGGGCGGCAACTGGCTCTGGAGCTCCGGCAGCACGGCACGAACCGCGTCGGCCACTTCGATCACGTTGGTGCCAGGCTGTTTCAACACCTCGAGCGTGATGGAGCGCTGATAGGCGTCCTTCGTGACGTACCACGCCCGCTGCGTGACGCTCTGGACGCTGTCGATCACGTTGGCGACCTGATTCAGCCGTACGGCCCGGCCGTTGCGGTACGAGACGACAATTCGTCCGAATTCGTCGGCGTTGTTGAGCTGCCCCTTGGCCGCGATGCTGTAGGTGGCCAGTGGCCCGAACAGCTGTCCGGTGGGTTGCGTCACATTCCAATTCTGCAGAGCGGTGTCGATGTCGTTGATTCCGATCTTCTGCGCCTGCAGCCTGTCGGGATCCACCTGGACCCGCACGGCGTACTTCGCGGCGCCCTGCACGTTGACCTGGGCGACTCCGGTCACCGTGGAAATGCGCGGGGCCAGGACGTCTTCCGCGTACTCGTCGACCGTCGTCATGTCGAGGGTGTCGGAGGTCAGGTTGATCTGCAGGATCGGCTGATCGGCCGGGTTCTGCTTGCGGAACGAAGGCGGCGCCGTCAATGTGGGCGGCAGCAGGGGCATCGCTGCAGCGATGGCGGTCTGCACGTCGGTAACCGCGCTCTCGATGTCACGGTTCAGGTCGAAGGTCAGCGTGACCGAGCTGCTGCCCGTGCCACTGCGCGAGGTCATCTCGTCGATGCCCGCGATCGTCGTGAACTGTCTTTCGAGTGGGCTGGCGACCGCCGCCGCCATCGTGACCGGGTCGCCGCCTGGCAGGCTGGCCTGCACGCTGATCGTTGGATACTCTACGGTCGGCAAGTCGCTGATCGGCAACGCTCGGTACGCCACGACGCCGAACAGGGCGATCGCAGCCATCAGCAGGCTGGTGGCGATCGGACGCCGGATGAACGTTTCGGAGATGTTCACGGCACCGCCCTATTGAGCGCCCCGCCGGCCTGTTCCACCCCGTCCATCGCTACCTCGGCCGCGATCACCCCGCCCGCCGCGGCCACGACGACCGCCGCTGGCGCCCACCCCGGCGGCGCCGGCGCCATCCGAGTTCTGCACGCGTGTTCCTTGCTCCAGACGAAGCTGGCCCTCCGTCACGATCGTCTCGCCGGCGGCTACCCCCTTGCCGACGACGACCACTTCGCCCATCCGCTGGGCGACGGTGATGGGGCGCTGTTCCACCGTGGCGTCAGGCGTGACGACAAAGACAAACTGACCGTTCTGGCCGGTCTGAACGGCCTGGCTTGGAATGACCGTCGCGTTCATGAGCGTTGTGAGCCGCAGGCTCACGCGAGTGAACTGACCAGGCCACAGCCGGAGATCGTGGTTGGGAAACGTCGCCTTGAGCTTGATCGTATCGGTCGTCTGATCGACCGCGTTGTCAACGAACGTCAGGCGTCCCTCGATCGGCTGGCCGCCGACTTCAGGCGTTGTCGCCATGACCATCAGCTGGTCGGCGCCGGCGTGCTTCTTGATGGTTGGCAAGTGCACGGCCGGGACCGCAAAAGTGACATATACCGGCTGCAGCTGGGAAATCGTCACGAGCTCGGTGGAGTTGGCGGTGACGACGTTGCCGGGCCTCACGGTGTTGCTGCCGGTTCGGCCATCGATTGTCGCGCGGATGTCCGTATAGCTGAGCAGGACCTTGGCGTTATCGACCACCGACTGCTGCACGGCGATCTGCGCCTTCGCGCTTTCGAACGCCGCCTTGTCGGCTTTGATTGTCCCGAGCGTTGCATCGGCTGCAGCACGAGACTGGTCACCGGCGTCCTTCGACAGAAGGCCTCTGGTGACCAACTGCGCCTGGCGTTCGGCCGCGAGCTGCTGATAATCCGCGTTGGCCCCGTCACGAGCGACCTGCGCTTCTGCCTGGTTGAGCAGCGCCTGATCCCGGAGGAGTGTGGCCTCGGCCTGCTTCAGGGCCGCCTCGAGCGGCCGGGGGTCGATCGTGAAGAGCCGGTCGCCCTTCTTCACCACGTCGCCATCTTGGAAGAAAGCCCTCTGCAGCTGGCCGGTAACCTGCGAGCGGACAGAAACGGTGGTGTAGGCCTCGACGTTCCCGACCGCGGCGATGTCAACCGGCACGTTCTTCTGAGAGACCTTGGCGGTAACGACCGGTTGCGGAGCACCGCCACCACCGCGGCCCCCACGTCCACCGCGACCGCCGCTCCCTGTGCTTTGGGCCGGGGTTCCGTTGCAGCCGATCGCCAGCAGCGAGACTGCCAGAAGCGCAACACAAGGGAGGCCGAACCGACGAGCGACGCTCACATCCTCGAGAACGTGCGGAGGAATCATGAACACAGATGGGCTCCAAGCAATCCGATGCAATCCGATGGACAGTTGTAGCGCGGTAAAGGCTCGCGAATTCGAGTGCGAGCCGTTGGAACGATCGATGCCGCCGTCGAGCGCGACGAGGGAGGGGACCGCGGAGACAGCCGCGACACGAGAACCTGCTGGCGGAACTCCGGCGCCGGCGCCAAACGCCCGATGGCGACCGGGCGCAGCCTGCACACCGACGAATCGAGCGAATCCAGCGGCGGCTTCGCGGGTTCCGACGATCGCGCCCGCGCGCCCGAGTTTGTGGGACATGGGCTTCCACGGTGGCCGGTCCGGATTGAGCCGCTGGGTGAGGCTGCCGGCCCGACCTCCAGCCAGGTGGTGCTCCGAGTCCGGATTTCCTGACGTGGCCTGTACTGCGACCCCGGCCCCGCTGACGCCGGTCGTCACCGTCAACGACGCGATTCGTCGTAACGGCCGCACCCACGCGCTCCTCACCCGCGATCTCCACCCAAAACGCAATCCCCTTACTATGGAACCTACGACCCGCGACGCCTGAGAGTTTACCTGACGGCTCCCAGCGTGTGCGAATATGTGCGAATAGAACCGTCACGGGCGCACGCTTGAGATCGCGTGTGATCAGGATCCGTCAATACAGTCCGCGTCTGATCATGTGTGCATACCTGTTTCGCTAGCTTGAGGGGCTGGCGCCCGCAAGGGCGTAGGGGTTCGAATCCCCTCTTCCGCACCAACAACAAGTCTCAATACATCAAGCACTTACGGCGACTCTCTCGTCAGGGTCGTCGTCTGTCTCCAAATCACTTTGTAAATGATTTTGTAAAGGCAGGGCTCGGAATACGGGCTGTTTCTCGCCTGTATTGGCGTACCTCGCGCTGCCGCTCACGTACCCGAAGGCGGGTCGGT
>DASVIS010000128.1:0-1892 GCA_036381995.1 Vicinamibacterales bacterium
CTAGCCTGGAAAATTCACGAAGCGGTCGCGTTTTGTAGAGACACAAAAGCCTCCGCGTGGTAGAAAGCGGTTGCCACACTGCTTTCCCACAACGGAGGCCTTTGCTTGCTCGACGACACGATAGCACAACAGACTGTCCTCTTTCCTGACCTGTTCACGACGCCCCTCGTGGCCACGTTTGACCAGCCCCACGCCAGTTCCGACGGCGGCGCGATTCTGCTGAAGGCCGCGGAGCGCCCGTACGGGCTGCTCGATGGCTTCGCGCGCTGCCTGGTCGATGATCGACAAGCCGGGAAGGTCCGGCACTCGCTCCACGACCTGGTGGCCCAGCGCGTCTTCGGCCTCGCCTGCGGCTATCCCGACGCCAACGACGCCGACCGCCTGGGCGAGGATCCCATCCAGAAGCTCCTGCTCGGCCGTGACCCCCTCGGCGGGCACGCCCTCGCCTCGCAGCCGACGGTGTCGCGCTTCGAGAACGCGGTGGGACGCACGGCACTCTATCGGATGGGGCGCGAGCTGGCGTACGCGGTCATCGAGCGTCACCGTCGTCGCCTGCACGGCCGCGCGCGCCGCATTACGATCGATCTCGATCCGACCGACGATCCGACGCATGGCGCGCAGCAACTCTCCTTCTTCAATGGGCACTACGACACGTGGTGCTATTTGCCCGTCCTCGGGTTTCTGACCTTCGACGACGAACCGGAGCAGTACCTGTTTGCCGCGATCCTCCGTCCCGGCAACGCGCCCGCCACGCGCGGCGCGGTGGGGCTGCTGGCCCGCACGCTCGCCCTGCTCCGCCTCGCGTTTCCCGGGGCGCGGTATCGCGTGCGCCTCGACGGCGGCTTCGCCTCGCCGGACCTCCTGAACTTTCTCGACGCCGAACGGGGCGTCGACTACGTCGTGGCGATCGGGGAGAACGCGGTCCTGACGCGGGCCGCCGCGCCCCTGATGGCGATCGCGCGCCCGCTCGCTGAGCAGACGGGCGAGACCGCGCACGTCTACGGCGAGACGCGCTATCAGGCGGGCACGTGGGATCATCCGCGGCGCGTCCTCATCAAGGCGGAAGTCGTGCGCCTGACCGGCCGTGACCCGCGCGACAATCCCCGCTTCGTGATCACGAACCTGCGTCAGACGCCGCGCTTTCTGTACGAGCGCGTCTACTGCGGCCGGGGCGACGTCGAGAATCGGATCAAGGAACTCCACCACGGCCTCGACCTCGACCGCACGAGCTGCTGCCGCTTCTGGGCCAACCAACTCCGCGTGCTCCTCACCGCCGCCGCCTACGTCCTGATGCAGGAACTGCGACTGCGCGCCCACGGGACTGCGCTCGCCCGCGCCCAAGTCGGCACGCTGCGCGAGGCCCTCTTCAAACTCGGCACCCACGTCGTCCGCTCCGTGCGTCGGGTCGTCCTGCATCTCCCGCACGCGTATCCGCATCTCGCCGCGTGGCGACTCATCGCCTGTCGCCTCGGCGCCGCCGCCGGCTGACCGCCGCCGCGACGTCACCGCACCACGCGCACGGGTCAGCACGGCGGAGGTGTCTCTCGTGGGTCGTCCGCGACCCTCCCATCGCCGGTCGAGCACGCTCTGGTCCCTACCGCGTCACCCTCATGGCCGCCGCTTCGTCCTTTCTTTGCGCGCCGCGCGTGTCGGCCGCGCCGACGCCTCTCTCCGCGACCGCTTCATGAATGAAGCAGGCTAGCTTCAGGGCCCTATCGGAGAGCACCGATGGCTCGCACTCGCACGATCGCCGAAGTGTCGACGGGGCCCCCGACCGAGTGACTACGTCAGAATGGGCGCGCTGGCAGAGACATTCTGCACGGCCGACTGATGCCTGAGGTCACGGCTGGCGGTGTGCGCCAGCAGACGACTTGACCAACCGGACTGAAACA
>DASVIS010000129.1:0-11028 GCA_036381995.1 Vicinamibacterales bacterium
ATCGGCGTTTCACCGGAGCCGGGAATGTTCCACGTGGAACATCAGGCGCCGGCCGGGGTGACCACGGGCTGCCCAACCTCCCGTTTCTCGAGCACGAGCAACCGGCTCTGCAGTGATTCAACGAGGGTGAACGTCCCTCTGGACACCAGCAACGGTGTGACAGTGGCCTGGACCTCGGCGCCGGCAGGCCCGCGAAACAAGAGCAGCTTTCCCCCGGGCCTCAGGAAGGCCTGCAGACCAAGGAGGACCCTCGGCTCCACCCTCACCGCTCGGAGGGTCACGACGTCGAACGCTTCGTGGAACTCCGGCCGGCTCAACAGAACCTCGAACCGCGCGGTTTCTACCAGGAGATCGATCTTCAGCTCCCGGCCGGCGGCCCTCAGAAACGCGCATTTCCGCGTCTTCGCCTCGACCAGCGTAAAGAAAATGTCCGGCCTGGCCAGCTTCATCGGGATCGCTGGCGAGCCGCCTCCGGATCCGATGTCGATCGCGCGGCTCACACTCGCGTCCATGTGGCGAACCGCCACCAAAGGCTCGATCAGCAGCCGATCCACCGCCTTGTCCGGGTCGCGTTGGAGGTCCAACGCCGTCAGGTTGATCTTGGCATTCCAGGTATCGAGCATCCGAAAATACACCTCGAGTTGCTCGAGAAGAAGGTCGGAAACCTGGACGTCGGCCTTCTTCGCCCGTCGTTTGACGCGATCGGAGAACTCTCGGCTGGTCATGCCCTATTGAGATTCAGTGCTGCCCGGTGAAGCTGGCCACCCTGCAGTCCGGAACGGCGTCCCCGCCTACTCGGACACTCCCGTGGAGATTATCGGCTCGAGGGGCGTCCGGCTCCGGACCCATTTCTCGACGTGGAAGCCGACAACGGCCACGGCGGCGGGCGTGACCCCCGGAATGCGCCCCGCCTGGCCCAGCGTCTCCGGACGCACCTGCGACAGCCGCTCGATCGCCTCCCGCGTCAGGCCTGGCAGCCCTTCGTAGCTGAATTCGTCCGGAACCCGGCGCGTCTCCTCACGTCTGGCGCGGGTGACCGCCGCGTGCTCGCGTCGGATGTACCCATCGTACTTCACGGCGGTCTCCACCGCGGCCAGGTCCATGTCCTCCGAACCCGGAACGGTCTCGAACGGCACCTGGCCTGACTGAACCAGGCCGGCCAGCCTCGTTTCCGGCTGCCGCAGGAGTTGCTCGGCTGGCACCCGATTCCCGTTGTCTGGGGCTCTGACGAGCGTTGTCGCCAGCCGACCTCGGTTTCGCTCGAACCGGGTTCGTCGCTCCTCGAATCTCTCCCAGTGCTCGTCACCCACCAGTCCAACCCGGCGCCCGACAGGCGTCAGGCGCAGGTCCGCGTTGTCTATCCGCAACAGCAGGCGCCGCTCCGCACGCGAAGTGAACATCCGGTACGGTTCCAGGCATCCGTGCGTGATCAGGTCGTCGACCATGACGCCGATATACGCCTCGTCGCGACCGAGCAGGAGCGGCGGCTCGCCCTTGACCGCGAGCGCCGCGTTGATTCCGGCCACCAATCCCTGGCCTGCCGCCTCCTCGTAGCCGCTCGTGCCGTTGATCTGGCCCGCAAGGAACAGCCCACGCGCCCGCTTGGTTTCAAGTGTCGCGCGAAGTTCTGTCGGCTGGATGAAATCGTACTCGACCGCGTAGCCCGGGCGCAGCATCACCGCATCCTCGAGGCCGCGCAGGCTGTGCACCATTTCCAGCTGGACGTCCTCCGGAAGGCTCATCGAGAAACCGTTGACGTAGGTCTCGTCCACATCCAGTCCTTCTGGCTCCAGGAAGAGGTGGTGGCGTTCCCTGTCCGGGAACCTGATGACCTTGTCCTCGATCGACGGACAGTATCTCGGGCCGGTCCCCTTGATCTGGCCGTTGTACAGCGGCGATCGAGCGATGTTCGCTCGAATGAGCTCGTGGACCCTGTCGGTCGTATGGAGTTGATAGCAGTCGACTTGTTCCCGTTCGAGGCGGCCGGTCGAAAACGAGAACGGGACGATCGGATTGTCGCCGGACTCGCGGTGAAAGTGGCCGGCGCTGACCGCGCCGTCGAAGTCAATCGTCCGCCTGTCGAGGCGTGGAGGGGTTCCGGTCTTCAGCCGCCCCCACCTGAAGTCGAGCCCCTTCATCGCCTCGCTCAACGCGTGCGCCGCGGGCTCGCCCAGCCGGCCGGCCGGGTGCTGCTCAGGGCCGATATGAATCAGGCCGTTCAGAAACGTTCCGGTCGTGACGACCAATGCGCGACAGGCGATTTCCCGCCCATCTTCAAGCCGGAGCCCGACCACCTGGTGGTCTCGGATCACCGGGGCTCCTGCGGCGCCGACAACCCATTCGATGCCAGCCTCGCCTTGGAGGGCTGACCGGATCCACGCTCGATACCGTTTCTTGTCGGCCTGCGCGCGCGGCGACCAGACCGCCGGGCCCCGGCTTCGGTTCAACACCTTGAACTGAATCCCCGTCGCATCGATGGCGCGTCCCATCAAGCCGCCGAGCGCGTCAATCTCACGAACGAGATGGCCTTTCGCCGTTCCTCCAATGGACGGGTTGCATGGCATGTGGGCGACGGTTTCGCGCGACAGCGTGCAGAGGCCGACACTGAGCCCCAGGCGCGCCGCGGCCCAGGCTGCCTCGCAGCCGGCATGCCCGGCCCCGACAACGATGAGATCGAGTGAGGATCTCGACATTCTGCGCGCCGCCGCCACGAGGCCCTTGCGGGTTCTGCTACTTGCCGATGCAGAAATTCGAAAAGATCGTGTTCAGAAGCTCCTCGGTCGTGCGCTTGCCTGTCACTTCCTGCAAGTAATCTACAGCGAGTCGCAGATCGACGAGCACAAGCTCTTCTGGCGTTTGACCTAATGTCGCGGAAATTGTCGATTCCGCCCGACGCAACGCTTCTGTTGAATGACCTAATAAATCGATCTGGCGAATATTGCTAATCAGCGCACATTCTGATGTGTCCCCAATACCGATCTTTGTGTGTATCGCCCTAATAAGTCCAACAATTCCTGCGCCGGTCGTCGCAGAGATCGCCACTGCTCCGCCTTGTTCGTCTTGCCGGGCCGGACCGCCTGGCAATTCTTCCGAGGCGCTCGAAGGCTCGTGCGGTGCGCCGGGCAGATCGCTCTTGTTCGCCACAATCACGCGGGCGCGGACCGCCGTGCGGTCGAGCAACCGCCTGTCGTCGTCGGTCAGCGGCGAAGAGGCATCGAGCACCACGAGGACCAGGTCCGCGACGGCGATTGCCTTCTCCGCCCGCGACACGGCTTCGCGCTCCACGGGATCGCGCGTCGCTCGCACGCCGGCCGTGTCGACGAGGGTGATCCGCGCGTCGCCCAGCATGACCGCTTCTGTCAGCACGTCCCTCGTGGTCCCGGGAATCGCCGTGACAATCGCGCGATCGGCGCCGGCGAGTCGATTGAACAACGTGGACTTCCCCACGTTCGGACGGCCGGCGATCGCCACGGTGACGCCTTCGCGCAGCAGGCGACCACGCCTGGAGTCGGCGAGCAGCGCATCCATGCGGGCAAGAGCCGATCGAATCGCGTCGAGTGTCTCCTCCGGCGTGATGAAGTGGTAGCCCTCGTCGGGGAAATCACCAGACGCTTCCAGCCTCGCCATCAGGTCGAACAGCCGTCGCTCGATCTCCCCCAGCCGTTCCGCGAGCGCGCCCTGCAGCTGGTCGAACGCCATCCTTGCCTGCAGCGGCGTTGTCGCCTCGACGAGGTCGCGGACCGCCTCGGCCCGCGTCAAGTCGATCCGGCCATTGAGGAATGCGCGCAGCGTGAATTCGCCCGGCCCCGCGAGCCTCGCGCCCGCGGCCACGGCCGCTGCAATCACTTCGCCCGCGATCACCGGGCTTCCGTGGAGGGAGAACTCGACAACATCGTCGCCGGTGTACGAGGCGGGCGCGGCAAAGAACGTGACGATGGCTTCGTCGATTGTCGTCGGATGGTCAGGATGTGACGCGGGCGCCTGGCCGCCCGCAACCACCCGAACGAGCGTGGCGCGGCGCGGCTCGAGAGGGGCGCCGCCCTCGATCAGGGTCAACGCGATCGACGACGCGAGCGGGCCGCTCAGGCGGACAACGGCCAGCCCGCCGCGGCCGGGCGGGGTCGCCAGGGCCACGATCGTGTCGTCGGGGGAGAACATGGCCAGTTGCGAACCTTCGAAAGAACCGTCCGGCTCACTATTTGCGCTCCCGCCTGGCGGTGATGAGCACCGTCTTCACCGCCGCGTCGCCGATGCTCTCGGTCTCGGCGAGGCCCTGGCCGGCGATGGCCATGTGCACGATGCGCCGCTCGTAGGCGTTCAGCGGGCCCAGCTTCTGTTCGAGCCCGGTGCGCTCCGCGCGTTCGCCCAGCAAGAGCGCCATCTGCTTGAGCTCTGCGTCCTTGTCGCGGCGAAAGCTCATGCAATCCACGACCACGCGCTGGTCGTCGGGGAGTTCGTCGCGGAAGATCACCGAGGTGATGTGCTGCAGCGCCAGCAGGCCCTCGGCCTTGTGGCGGAGGAGCAACTCGCTTTCCTCGCCCGTGAGATTCACCCGCGGACCGTCCGGCGTGTCTTCCACGGTCGCGTCGAGCGACACGCCCATCGCGGCAGTCACGCTCTTCACGAAGTCCATCAGGCGCGCATTGAAGTCGAGATCGTCCACGTCGGTTCTCCCCATCAAGGATCGTTCAGGCGGTCTTCAGCTTCCGTTCGGCCGGCGGCCGCGGCGGAGCATTCGGCGGCCCGACGAGGTGGTTCGTCAGGTACTGCTGGCCGATCGCCAGCAGGTTGCTGAAGAACCAGTACACCGTGAGGCCGCTCGGCATCCACAGGAACATGAAGGTGAAGACGAGCGGCATCATCATCATCATCTTCTGCTGGACCGGGTCGCCGGCGGCGGGCGTCATCTTCTGCTGCCAGAGCTGGCTCGCGCCCATCAGGATTGGCGTCACGTAATATGCGTCGTGCGCCGAGAGGTCCGTGATCCACCAGATGAACGGCTCGCCGCGAATCTCGATCGCCTGCGAGAGCAGCGAGTAGAACGCGAACAGGATCGGCATCGTCAGCAGCATCGGGATGCAGCCGCTCGCGGGGTTGACGCCCTTCTCCTTGTAGAGGCTCATCATCTCCGTGTTCATCTTCTGCCGCGCGGGATCGGTCGCCTTCAGGCTGCCATATCGCTCCTGTATCACCTTCACCTGGGGCTGGATCTCCTGCATCTTCCGCATCGACACCATGCTCTTGTGCCGCAGCGGGAACATCACCGCGTTGATGAGGAAGGTGAGGATGATGATCGCCCAGCCGTAGTTGCCGACGTATCCGTGGATCCACTTCAGCGCGCGCAGCAATGGCACGGCGAGGAAGTCGAAAATCCCGAAGTTGATGACCCGCACGAGTCGCAGCTTCGGGCTGGCCGCTTCGAGAACATCGAAGTCCTTCGGCCCGAAGAAGAACGTCAGGTCGGTCATCGATTGCGCCTGGCGGACGCCGAACGCGACCAGATCGGTGGTCTTCTTCGGATCCGCTCCGGCGGGCGCGGGCAGCACGACGTGCGCGTAATCCACGCGCACCATCCGCGCGGGCAGGACCAACGCGATGAAGTACTGATCGTCCACGCCGGCCGCGGAGAAGTCCCCCTCCTGCACCGGTTGCTTCGCGATGTCCGTCGCGCCCACGCGCTGGACCTTGTCGCCGCGGACGATGATCGCTTCGGGCTTCTGGACGTAGCGGCTCGAGTCGGCGCCGGGAATCTGATCGCCGAGGCCCGGCCCCCACAACGCCGTCGGGTTGAGCGTTCTGTCTCCCACCTGCACGTGCGCGGTGAGGCGAACGGTATACGTTGCGGGCTCGAAAGTGAACGCCTTGTGCGCGGTGAGGCCGGCGGCGTCCTTGTAGTCGAATACCACCGTCTGCGATCGCCCGGTCGCGTCCACGCTGGCGCCCGAGGCGCCCGACACCTGGAAGAGCGCGTCCTTCAGGCGGGCCGTCGCGTCCGGATCGTCGACCAGCAGGTCGAACGGCCGGGGCTCGTTCGCGCCCAGGTAGGCGGGAACCAGTTCCTGCGGCTGCTTCTGCAGATCGCGGAAGGACTTCAGCTTCCAGCTCTTCAGGCGCGCGCCGCGATTGGTGAAGACGGCGCGGACCGTCCGCGTCTCGATCACCACGTCACGTTCCGCCTCGTCGGCCACGAGGGGCACAGCCGGGGCCGCCGCCTGCGTCGCCATCGCCGGCGCAATCGAGGATGGCGGTGGCGCTGCCGCCGCGCCGCCCGGGGTGCTGCTCACCGGGCTGCCCGCAGTCGTGGCCGCGGCCGGCGCCTCGCGCTTCACCTTGTCTGCCGCGGGCTTCAGCACGAAGACCTGGTAGGCGTAGAGCACGAGGAACGACAGGAAGATCGCGACGAGAAGGCGTTTTTCCATGAAACCTAACGAGCCTTGCCGGGTGAGTAATCACTCCGGGAATGGGGCGCGCACGGATCGGGCACGGGATCGAATCCGCTCGATCCCAGAGGATGGCATCGCGCCAGCCGCCGGAGCCCCAACCAGCCGCCGCGAATCGCGCCATGACGACGGATGGCTTCCGACATGTATCGGGAGCAGGAGGGTGTATACCGGCAAGACCCGGCGAACAGCGGAGACAAGGGCAGTTGGTAGCCGCGAACCGCGGCGAGCAGGGCGCGGCCGGGCAGGCCGGGCCGCTCGATCACAACCGGCATCTCTTCTATCGGACGAGACTCGTCACCGGCCAGTTCCTGGTGGTCGGCCGGCCCGTCGCAGCGCATAGCGGAATTCGGATTCAAGCGTGCGAAAGTCGGCATCGAGCATGTCCGGCCGAGGGATGACCACGATATCCAGGCCCGAGGGAACATCAGCGTGTCTGAACAACTCGCGGACAAGGCGTTTGGCCCGATTTCGGACGACGGCGCCACCCAGCTTCCGTGTGGCGGCGATCCCGAGGCGGCTGTAGCCGAGCGGGTTGCGAAGCGCAAAGACCGTCATCAGCCGCGCCCGAATCCGCACGCCGTGTTCGTAGACGGTCAGGAACTCCGGACGACGCCGTATCCGCGAGGCGGCGGGAAACGCGTGCGGCCTGGTCGCAGCCTGCTCCACGGCGGTTCCCGCGCCGGCGGCTACGAGGAGACGCTCAGGCGCTTGCGGCCCTTCGCGCGGCGCCGTTTCAGCACGAGCCGGCCGCCCTTGGTGGCCATTCGAACGAGGAATCCGTGGGTCTTCTTCCGATGACGGTTATTGGGCTGAAACGTGCGCTTCATGGTCGGGTCCTATCCACAAAACCTGGAACGGGCTGCGCTTTGATGCCGAACTTTGAATGGTAGCGGACCCGTTCGCCCGCTGTCAACTCCGGGGCCTCAAAAGGCCATCCGGCGGGTTCGGATCTGTGGTACATTGTCGAGCCTTCCCCGTTCTTACGCGTGCCCGAGGAAGCGCGCTCGTGTTCGGTCTATCCCCAGAGTTTTCCACATCTGTGGAAAAATATGTGGAAAAACGGGCTCCTGACGGGTAGTGCTCCTCTGGAATGGCCCAAAACGCGCGATCCCCGGCGGGCGAAAGTGTCCGGGGGCCTTTCGCGGCAGCTGTTCGCACCCGGCGAATACGTTGAAAACGGCCATTTTTCGGCATCTCGCCAAGCGAAAGTGCGCTGACGGGGCCGGCTTCTGGCAGTTCTGGCAGGACGGACTGGCGGGTCATCATGGACGACACGAACATTTGGGAGCAGGTCCTCGGTCGCGTCGAAACCAAGGTCAACCAGCACACCTTCTACTCGTGGTTCAGGGCCACCAGCCTCGAGCGTGATGAAGGCCAAGCCATCGTCGTTCGCGTCGCCAACCCTCTGGTGAAGAACTGGTTAGAGCGAAACTACGCTGCGGTGCTGGACGAGGCAATTGCCGAGGTTGGACGTCCCGGGTGCTCGCTCCTGTTCATCGCGGAGCCCGTCGAGTCCCCACAGCCGCAGGAGGCTCCGCAGGAGGCCCCGCAGGAGTCGACAGAACCGGACGCGCCGCTTGCCCCGGTGACCTCGCTCGGTGGCCTGAACCCTCGCTATTCCTTCGACACGTTTGTCGTGGGTTCGTCGAACCAGTTTGCCGAAGCGGCGTGCCGCGCCGTGGCCGAACTGCCGTCGCGCTCCTACAATCCGCTGTTCATCTACGGGGGGGTGGGCCTTGGAAAGACCCACCTGATGCATGCGATTGGCCACTACGTGCTCAATCATCACCCCAGGATGCGGCTGACGTACATCTCGACCGAACGGTTCAAGAACGAGATGATGAACGCCGTCAAGAACAACCGGATCTATGAATTTCGCGAGCGGTATCGCACGGTCGACGTGCTCCTGGTCGACGATATCCAGTTCCTGGCCGGGATGGAGGGCACACAGACCGAGTTCTTCCACACGTTCAACTCGCTGTTCGACGCGCAGAAGCAGATCGTCATCAGCAGCGACCGGACCCCGCGCGAAATTCCTTCCCTCGAGGAACGCTTGCGGTCGCGGTTCGAGTGGGGACTCATCGCCGACATCCAGCCCCCCGACCTCGAGACCAAGGTCGCAATCCTCAAGAAGAAGGCGGAAGCGGAGACCATACCGCTCCCCGACAACGTTGCGCTCTACATCGCGGGAAAGATCAAGTCGAACATCCGCGAACTGGAAGGGTCGCTCATCCGACTGATCGCGTACGCGTCGCTCAAGGGCCAGGAAATCACGCTTGCCCTTGCCCAGGACGTGCTCAAGCACGTGCTCGACCACGACGAGAAGGCGGTCACCATCGAGGTGATCCAGAAGTTCGTCGCCGACTACTATCATCTGCGCCCGGCCGACCTCAAGGCGCGCAACAACTCCAAGTCGATCGCGCGGCCGCGTCAGATTGCGATGTTCCTCTGCAAGATGCTCACGAACGCCTCGCTGCCCGAGATCGGGCGGAGCTTCGGCGGCAAACACCACTCGACGGTCATCCACTCCATCCGGATGGTCGAGAAGATGAAAGAATCGAACACGGATTTCAACACCCTTCTCAACAGCTTCGTCGAGTCATTGCGTTAGCGTTTCGGGGTTGCGGCCGGGTTTTCCACAGCCCCCACCCGCGGACGCCGGACGCCGCGTGTGGAAGATTCTGCGAGGTGTTCAGCCGGGCCGGGAGGCCGGGGATTCATCCACCGGTGTTCCACAGCGCAAATGCTTCAAAAGGAAGGACTAATCGCACTAATTCGGCTTTTCAACGGTGTATTATCTCCTATATAATTGATTGTTCTGGATCTTAGGATCTTCAAGATCTAACGGGCATTCACGGATCTTCAAACATCGTTCTCTCACGAGGTCAGAAGCGCCATGGAACTTGTTGTCCGCAAGAGCGACCTGTTGCGTGAGCTGCAACTTTTCCAGGGAATCGTCGAACGGAACAACACGATTCCCGTGCTGGCCAACGTGCTCATGGAGGCCGAGGGCGAGGAACTTCGATTCCTGGCCACCGATCTCCAGGTGGCGCTTCGCAGCAAGTGCGCGGCCTCGGTCTCGAAGGGCGGCAAGCTCACGCTGCCTGCAAAGAAGCTCTTCGAGATCATTCGCGTGCTTCCCGACACCGAGGTTCGGATCGAGCAGGACAAGTCCGGCGTCAAGGTGGCGGCCGACCGTTTCGATTCGCGCATCCAGACGATGCCGGCCGACGATTATCCGTCCCTGCCGCACGCCACGGGCGACTCCAGCCTGGTGCTGCCTGCGGGGCTGCTCGGCCAGATGATCGCGCGCACGCAGTTTGCGACGACGAGCGATGACACGCGGTACTTTCTCAATGGCGTGCTGCTCGTCGTGGGCGCGGGACAGTTCTCCCTCGTCGCCACCGACGGCCACCGCCTGTCGCTGGTGCAGGCCAAGCGCGATGGCGACGGCCCGGCGGAGGAGGTTCGCGTCATTCTGCCGAAGAAGACCGTCTCGGAACTCGGGCGGCTGCTCCTCGAGGCCGAGGGCGACATCCTCTACGAGCGTCAGGAGAACCACCTGTTCTTCACGGTCGGCGACCGGGTGCTCATCTCGCGGATGATCGAAGCGCAGTTCCCCGCGTACGAGCGCGTGGTGCCGAAGGGCAACGACAAGGTCGTGGAGTTCGAGCGCGAGCGGCTCGCGAACGCGCTCAAGCGCGTGGGGCTGCTCTCGCCCGAGCGGTCGCGTGCGGTCAAGTTCGCGATCGAGGAAGGCAAGGTCGAGGTGTCGTCCAGCAGCCCTGAATTTGGTGAGGCGAAGGAGACGATCCTCGTGGAGGAGTACAAGGGCAACCCGCTCCAGATCGGTTTCAACGGCCAGTACGTGCTCCAGTTCCTCGACGTCGTTGGCACCGACAAAGTGGCGCTCGAGTTGAAGGACGAGGTCAGCCAGGCCGTGATGAAGCCGGTCGGCCAGGAAGGCTTCGACTACACGTACGTGCTGATGCCGATGAGATTCTAAAAAGCCGCATGTCAGACAGCCATATCGGTCCGAACTCACACGACGAGCCGGCCCCTGCGCAGATTCCAGAAGTCGATCCGGGCGCCGGCGACGCCGGGCAGCCACCCGACTTCGCGGCGGCGATCGAGGACTACGGCGCCGACAAGATCAAGGTGCTCGAGGGTCTCGAGGCGGTGCGCCAGCGGCCGGCGATGTACATCGGCTCGACCGGCGAGCAGGGCTTGCACCACCTGGTCTACGAGGTCGTCGACAACTCGATAGACGAGGCGCTCGCCGGCTTCTGCGACGTCATCAACGTCACGATCCACATCGACCATTCGGTCACGGTCGTCGACAACGGCCGCGGCATTCCCGTGGACATGCACGAGAGCGGCCGGTCGGCGGCCGAAGTCGTCATGACCGTCCTGCACGCGGGCGGCAAGTTCGACAACGACAGCTACAAGGTTTCCGGCGGATTGCACGGCGTCGGCGTGTCCGTCGTGAACGCGCTCTCCGAGGCGCTCGATCTCGAGATCTGGCGCAATGGCCTGGTCTATCGGCAGACGTACGAGCGCGGCAAGCCGGCGGCGGATCTCGAGA
>DASVIS010000130.1:0-2383 GCA_036381995.1 Vicinamibacterales bacterium
GCGGCGTTGCGGCTCACGGTGGTCCTCGCGCCGCTTCGGCGAGACAGCCTTCGCCCGCAAAGACTCGCTGGTTTACCCAGCCGTAGCTCGCCGCAGGCGAGCGAAGGCTGGTGCCGGAGGAGGGAGTCGAACCCTCACGACTCTTGCGAGTCTCGGGATTTTGAGTCGAGGGAATTGACGCGCTCCACACCACGCTTTACTGTGCTTTGTCGCACTCGCGTCGCGTCCCAACGCGCTCTATCGCACCGCCGATTGCCCAAAATTGCCCCACGGCGAGGGCCGCGTCCGCACGCGGTCCGTTGGAGGTGGATCGTGCCGCACGACACGCTGGCGCCCGCACGCGTTCACCAGACCGGGGGCAGCAGCCTCCAGGTGGCGCGGCGGTAGTCTTCGTAGGCCTGGCCGAAGTGCTCCGCCATGGCGCGTTCCTCCACCCGGATCCGTAGCAGCAGGGCGATGGTCGTGAAGAGCGGGGCTGCCACCAGCGAGACGCCATTCGCGAGGAGGGCACCCAGTCCGACGAGGATCAGGATCTGTCCGAGGTAGGAAGGATGGCGGACATAGCGGTAGGCTCCCTCGCGGATCAGCGTGTGGTCCTGCAGCATCGTGACGCGGGAGGTGAACTGCTTCGCCAGAGTGCGGACCGCCTGGATGCGGATTCCAGCGCCCGCGAGCATGACGAGGAGGCCGGCCAATTCCCAGCGGTGCGGGTGCCGCAGGGCCGCGTATCCAGAGAACGCGAACAGGCAGGCGATCGTCATGCCCGTCGACACGGAGAGCGAGATCCACAGGAAACTGCCCTTGTCCTTCTCCTGAGAGGCACTCTCGTTCTTATGGCGATTGCGAATGGCGAAGAACTGCTCCGCAAAGCCCCAGACGAACGAGAGGCCCATCGCCAGCGCCTTGATCCAGATGTCTTCGGGAATCCTCATCGGCGTCTGTCCCCAGATACGCAGATCACCGTGGAAAGTTCCTGGTTCTGCACGATCTACTCGCTTCGCAGCGCGACCAGCTGGTGGACCTGCGTCGCCCGCCGTGCCGGCAGGTAGCTGGCGACGAGGGCCACCGCCGACAGGATCGCAATCGCGATTGCCAGTACGGCCGGATCCGCCGGGTGCGAGGCGCGAAGAGACCCAGCAGTTCTACCAGAGATGATGAGTCGACCGCAGCGGACCGGGCCAGCCCAATGCGCGGCCCACGCGGCCGTTGCACCCGCGGGTCAGTTCCTCGGCCGTGCCGTCAGGCTTCTCGCCCAAGACGGCGTGGAGGACCTTAAGGTCCACGGGGGAGCGCCCGCCCACTTTCCTCCAGCCTACGACTTGCGCGAGGTCTTGACGAAGACGGCGCTCACAGCCTGCTGGACGTTGTCGCTCCTGCACTTCGGGCACGGCGTCTTCGCCTTGTCGTGCTCGCTGATGCTCATCACGGTGATGAATCCATGACCGCAGGCTCCGCACTGATACTCGTACGTAGGCATAAGCTCACCTCCTTGTGCGCGGACCGGGACTTCCAGGCCAGGGGGCTCCGGCGCTCGACTCGATGAGCAGGCTGCGTTGGTTGGAGAGGTCCGAGCCGCCACGGTCCGAGGCATCGACCGCCGGAAGGCCTGTCGTCGAGGCGATCCGCGCGACGGATTAAGACGAATCCCATTATACGCGGTCGCGCGGCTCCTGCTCATAGAGGGTCTCGACAGCTTTACTGTTGTGCAGGACCAGCATGACGTGCGCTATTCTCCGCTCGGCCTCATCGAGAGCGGGCGTCATCACTCTCAGTCTGTCCTCGCGCAGTGCAGTCTGTCTGGCGAGTCGTCGGGTGTTCCATCCGCTTACCATTCTTCCCCGTAAGCTGCTGACGACTTCACTTTCGAGAGCTCCACCCAGCGGCTCGTCCGCCCGCACACCACGCAGCACGGGATGCCGCGGGGCGACGCCGACGCCGCGGTCACACGCGACACAGATCGCAAACAACTGGTGACAGGTGTGGCAGGTCTTCTGACGGAGCGGTGCGTCCATGGAGCCGCCGGCGGCGGTTGCCGCGGCCACTGGACGCCGGTGCCGATTCGTGGCACAACAGAAGGCGACTATCTCGTCGTCCCATGGAGCTCGAGGTGGTCACGGGGGCCCGGAGGATCAGTCCGGGTCCCCACCTCATCGCGGTTCGCGCAGCGCGCTCCTAGGACTTTGCGGACATCTTCTCGCCACAACACACGAGTGACCCTTGGCCGCCTTTGCCGGCCACCGACGGGGCTACCGTTACTTTGACATTGCATCCGCACTTCTTGCACGTGTACTGCTCGCCCTGTTTCATTTGCATCGTGACCTCCTTCAATAGAATAGGTGAGGGCGTCGACACGCCGCTGTCCGTTTCTATACACAGCGCGGTT
>DASVIS010000131.1:0-21211 GCA_036381995.1 Vicinamibacterales bacterium
AAGGTGTCTCTCTCCCTGGCCGTCGTGGCCAGCCTCGTCGTGCTGCTCCGCCACCCCAACGCGCTGTTCCTGGTGGCGGTTCCGCTCTACGATGTGGCCAGTGTCAGTGACCTCACCGAGCGTCTGAGGAGGTTGTGGCAGCGGCGCGCGAAGGTCGCGGGGGTGGTTCTTGTCAGTGTCGCGTGTGTGGCCCCGCAGGTCCTGCTCTACCGGCACGCCACCGGATCGTGGCTCGTCAACTCATACGGAAAGCTGGGGTTCACCTACCGCTGGTCGCCGAAGCTGGCGGACGTGCTGGTGGGCGTGTCGAAGGGACTGTTCTTCTGGTCGCCAATCCTGCTTCTGGCCGTCGCTGGAATGCTGCGGGCGGATGCATGGTCGCGACGCTGGCGGCTCGCCGCCGTCCTGATCCTCGGCGCCCAAACCTACATGGTCGCCAGCTGGTACGACTGGCAGTTCGGAGGAAGCTTCGGCCATCGGGGGTTCACGGACGGGATCGCGCTGTTTGCGCCATTCCTGGCGTCGTTCTTCGCCTGGTCCTGCGGCCGGAGGTGGCTCGAGGTGCTGGTCTCGGTCACGGCGACGCTCGCGGTGGCGCTGTCGGTCGCGCAGATGTGGCAGTACTGGGCAGGCATCGTGCCGATGTCCAACACGACGTGGGAGCAGTACAAGGCGTTGTTCCTGAGGGTCCGATGAGACGCTCCACCCGTGCAGTCCGGTGGCTCGTCGCCGGCGTGGCCCTTGTGTGGGCCCTTGCCTATCTGCACGATCCGCCATGGGCCGGCGGGATCACGTCGGGCCTGCGGAACTGGGAGCAGGATCTGGCCGGTGCCCGCTACCGGTGGACCAACGGGCATGCCAGTTTCTACATCCCCGACGATGTCGTGCGGATGACGATGCCGGTGCGATCCGGAGTCCCGCGACCCGGCGGCCGGCTGGTCACCGTGTCGGTCTCGGTGGACGGTCACTGGCTCGCCACGCGGGAACTCGAGGATCCCGGGCGCTGGGTCGACATCACGCTCTCCTTGCCAGCCAGTCTGCATGCCCGCCGCTTTCGGCGGGTGGAAGTTCGCGTGGACGATGTGATTCCGCAGCGCAACCTGGGCGTCCAGCTCGGAGAGGCCGCCTTCACGCGCCACGACCCGTCGTGATCCGGATCGCGTTCGATGAAACCACGCGCTGAGCTCCCGGTCGTCGCGCTGGCCATGATCGCGCTGGCGATGCTGATGACGTGGCCACTGGCCGGTCATCTCGGCACCGCGCTGCCGAGCGACCTCGCCGATCCGCTCCTCAACACCTTCACCCTTGCGTGGGATGCCGACCGCTTCGCCCACGGCCTGAAGGGACTGTGGGATGCTCCCTTCTTCTTCCCGCAGCACGACACGCTTGCGTTCTCCGAGCACCTTCTCGGTATCGCCGTCTTCACCACGCCCGTCCAGTGGGCGACAGGCAATGCCGTGCTCGCCTACAACCTCGCGTTCCTGGCGTCGTACGCCCTGGCCGGTTTCTGCGCGTACCTGCTCGCGCGAGGCCTGTGGGGTTCGCGGACGGCTGCCTGGGTGGCGGGCCTGGCGTTTGCCGCCGCGCCACACCGCGCGATGCATGTCAGCCACCTGCAGGTCCTGATGTCGGGGTGGCTCCCCCTGGGCCTGTGGGCGCTGCATCGCTACTTCGCGTCGCGCTCGCGCGCGGCCCTTGCCGTATTCGCCGTATCGTTCGTACTGCTCGCGCTCTCCTGCAGCTACCTGATGTTCTACGGGGCGCTGCCGATCGTTCTCGTCATCCTCGTCGAGGTCTCGCGAAGGACCGGGCGCGGCGACACCCGGGTCCCCAGCGGACGCCGGCGGCTCGGGATCGGCGGAGAGCTGGTCTCGACCGGGGTCGGAATCCTGCTGGTTCTCGCGCCCGTTGCTGCCGCGTACCTGCGCGTGCGCGCCGCCACCGGGCTGCGTCGAGGCCTGGGCGAGATGACGCTCTTCTCCGCGCAGGTCTCCGACTTCTGGCGGATCCCGGCCGGCCTCCGGATCTGGGCGGACGTCCTGCCTGCCGGGCTCCCGGAACGCATGTTGTTTCCGGGGCTCATTGTCGTGCTGCTTGCCGTCGGCGCGCTCGTGGGGGAGGGGGTTACAGCCCGACGCCGGACGAGCGACGGGCGCGGCTGGATCGTTGCGCTTTACGGCGGCGTTCTGGCCCTGTCCGTCTGGCTGGCGTTCGGACCCCGCCTCCCCGGTTTGTATGGCTGGCTGGCCGCCGATCTGCCGGGGTTCGACGCCCTGCGCGTCCCTTCGCGGTTCATCGTCGTCGCGACGCTGGCGCTGGCGCTGCTCGCGGGCCGCGGTGCGGCATGGATTGCCGAGCACCTCCCGAGAATGGCCGCTCTCACGTTCACGGCGCTGGTCGCGGCCGTTGTCATCGGCGAGGGATACGCCGGCCCGGTGCTGCTCGCGCCGTTCGACGCACGACAGTCCGGGCGTGAGGCGCTCAACGCCTGGCTCCGCGCCGCGCCAGCCGGCGGCCTCTTGGAACTGCCGGTCGCGGGGCCCGACTTCGCGCCGTTCACGACCACCTATCAGTTCAACACGCTCCTCCACGGCCATCCCGTCGTCAACGGTTACAGTGGGACCGGCTACGGTCTGCAGGATTTCCTCGCAGACCACGCTTCGCCGCTGGTCCGACTGTCCGAGGTGCCCGACGCGCTCCGCGGTCTCCGGCAACTCGGCGTGCGCTACCTCGTGCTGCACCGGTCCCTCTACGAGCGACGGTTGAAGTGGAGCGCGGAACCGCTCGTGGACGCGGTGGACGTCGAGGTCGGGCAGATCGCCTCGCGCGTCCGGTTCGGCGACACCATCGCGTGGCGCCTCTTCGATCTCGAACCAGCCAAACCGAATCCCGCGGACAGCTTCGCGAGCCTCCACTTCAGCCACTTCTCGGCGTCGGCCTCCCACGCGTCCGGCGACGCCCGGATGGCGTTCGACGGGGATCTCGACAGCCGCTGGTCGACCGGAGGTCCGCAGCGGGGCGACGAGTGGTTTGCGCTGACATTCACCCGCGACATCGATGTGGGCCGCCTGGTGTTCCGAACCACCCGATTCGGCCACGCAGAGCGCCCGCACCATCTCGCGGTGGAATCGGAAGCTGTAGACGGGTCGCGCCGCATCCTGTTCGACGGCTCGATCGTGCCGCAGATGATGACGGGTATCGCGGCGGGAACCAGCAGCGCGACAGTCATGCTGCCACCGAATTCGTCCCGTGTGCTGCGCCTCAGGCAAACCGGGCACGGCGGCCGGATCGCCTGGTCGATCGCCGAGCTGTCCGTCCAGCGACGCTTCTAGTCCCGGAAATCACTTCGGGACTGATTGTGGGCCGTCACGGCATCTCGAACCGCACGCAGGCCTGGCCGAGATAGATCTCGTCGCCCGGCTGCAGCTTCGTGCCGCGCGGGCTGCCGGCCGGCAGGGCGAGGGTTCGCCCTGCGCGAAGAATGCGCGTGCCGTACGAGCTGTGGTCGTCGAACAGGCGATACTCGCCAGCGGGTGTTGCCGCAATATGGGCGTGCGCACGCGACACGGTGACGTTGATTCCGCTTTCGCGCTCGGTGAACACGACGTGGTTGCGCCGCACCACCCGCTTGTCCTTGTCCAGCACCTCGGCCAGACGGCCGATGTTCGTCCGTTCCCCGCCCAGGGAGTATGTCTTGCGCCTCGTCTCGCCCTTGACGACGACCAGTTGCGCGGTACGTGGCGTCGCAGCCGGCATGTCGGCCGCGCGTGGTTCCGCGTCCACCCGCTCGCACACCACGCGAAAGACGCGACCAGTCTCCCATTCGGTGCCGGCCCGTTTCAAGAGCTTCAATCGGACATCGAGCCCTCGCGGCTGCTGGCAGCCGGCCGACTTCAGTCGATCGGCAATGGCCGCCGTCAAATCGCTGTTCTCGCCCAGCACCGCGTCCATCGCGGCCCGCTGCCTGGCGTCGGTCGCCATCACCTCGACGGTGACGCGGTTGTAGGGAAAAGCGCGTCGCGACCGCCCCGCGGGTTCGACGAGGTCTTCGAGTTCGTCGAGCGCGGCCTTCCTGATTTCGATCGGCTGGAGCGGAACATCCGAACGCTCGGCAAGTTTTTCGAGCCGCTTCTCGAGCCTTTGCACTTTGTCGAGGATGCCCATGTCCTTCACCCGCTGGAGTCCAGCATCACCACGATCGGATCGACGCGCATGCGTCAATCCGACAGGCGACCTCCGGCCGCGACCTGCGCAGCTACTGGATGATCTTCAGTTCCCTGGCCGCTGCCACGATCTGGCCGCCAATCGGTGCCGCTGCCGTTCCACCATACCCGCCGTGTTCCACGAGCACTGCAAAGGCGATGCGCGTCATCGGATCGGCTGCGTGCTCGCCGGCCGTCCGTGCCACGTTCCCGAACGGGGCGAAGCCGACGAACCAGGCGTGTGAAGGCGCGTCCTGCACTTCCGCGGTTCCCGTCTTTCCCGCGATCGGCGGCTCAATGTCCTTGACGATCCGCCCCGTCCCCTCGAGGACCACGCGTCGCATCGTGTTCGACAATCTCCTGGCCTGGGCCGGCGCCAGCACGGGCCGCGGTGGGTCGGTCCTGCGATTCGTCTCGTCGATCACCCATCTTCCCTGGGGCATCGCTCCGTCGGCCGCAAGCGTGGCAGCGACGCGCGCCATCTTGAACGGCGTGGCCAGCACCTGTCCCTGCCCGTAGGCCGCGAACGGCAGCGTGTCGCGCACCTGCCTGGCCGACTCCGGCTGGCCGAGTGAAATCTCGAACAGCGCAGCCGCTTCCTGGAGCGCGGGAGCGCCCAGGCGCAGGCCGAGCTGCGCGAAGTAGGCGTTGCACGAGACGATCAACCCACGCTCCATGTCGAGGCGGCCGTGGGGCGACCTGTCCGCCGCGTCGTCGCGAACCGGACGGGCCCAGCCGGGGAGCTGCTTGCCGACGCGGCCATCCGGCAGCCGCTCGCAAGTAAAGCTCTGTTGCGCGAGCGCCGGGTCCGTCCGCAACGCGGCCGTGGCGGTCACCAGCTTGAAGCTCGATCCGGGCGGATAGACGCCGTAGCGCGCGCGGTCGAGGAGGCGGGCATCCGGGTCGTCCGTCGTCGTGTCGCTGACCGGTTTGACGGCGAGCCCTGGCGCCACGACCGGCCACGGGTAGCTCACCGACGCAAGCAGGTCGCCTGATTGCGACAGCACGACCGCAGCGCCTTCCTTCTGGCCCGCGCGGTCCACGCCAGCCTCGAGCAGCGCGGCCACTCTTTGTTGGAACCGGATGTCGATCGACACGCGAACATCGCGCGGCCGCTCCAAAATGCGCTTCACGGCCTCGTGATTGGGCTGATAACGATGCCGCAGGAGCGGCACGAGCTCAATCAGATCCCGGCGGATGACCTTGGTCATCCCTCCGGTTTGCGGATCAGCCACTTCGACAACGCGCGCGTGATCGTCGTAGCCGCGCAGGCGGCTGTCGTTGTCGCGCTCGATGAACGACGTGTTTGGCGCGGCCCAGTTGACCTGGCTGCGCCAGTCGCCCAGCAGGTGGTACGTCAGGCCGCCAAACGGGTAGCAGCGCGTGCTGTCTTGCGGGCACACGTCCGTCGGCGATACGCCGAGGTCCATCAGTTCCGCCGCGTGAGCCTGCAGATCCGCGAGGCGGCTGGTCGCGAGCGGGATGCCGTTTCGATCGCTGATCGTACCGCGCACGATCTGTTGGGCCGCGGCAACGAGGCGAGGGTTGTACTCGAATCGCCGGACGCCGTCCGCCTGCACGGTGAGCGCCGTCGCGGCAACGGTGCGGTCGGCCGCGAACGTCTGAAGGTATGTGATCCGCCCGACCACGATGACGACACCTGTGGCCAGCGCGACGGCCAGCCACCAGACCGGGCGCGCGAACTCCTCTCTCTCCTTCTCCCCGACAGACCGGTGACTAACCGCCAGCACGACGCCGAACGCGAAGAAGTTGGCCAGCATCGACGACCGCCCGTAGCTGAGGAACGGCGTCGTCACCCCGGTGAGTGGCATGAGACCGAGAAGCCCCGCGGAGATCAGCAGCAACTGCAGGAAGATGCCAATCGTCAGGCCGAGGGCCAGAAACAGGGTGTAGTCGCCCGGTGCGCGAAGCGCAATCCGCAGGGCCCGGTAGCCGAGGACGGTATTGAGCGCAAAGACCCCCAGCAGCCCGATCAGTCCCATCTCCTCGCCGACTGCCGAGAGGATCAGGTCGGTGTGGCCGGCGGGAACGACGCGCGGGTCGCCAAGCCCGATGCCGGTCCCGGTGACCGCTCCGGTGCCGAGGGCCCAGAGGGCGTGCGCGATCTGATCGCCGCCCCGCACCGGGTTGTCCCATGGCGACCACCACATCTGCACGCGCTGCACCACCGTGTGCGGGTAGCCAATGGCGTACCCGACCGCGAAGCCGCCGACGAGCACCAGCAGGCCGAACGCAACCATGGTCGTCCGGCCTCGGGCTACGCCGTAGAGCCCGAGGAACACGCACGCGAGGACCATCGCCGGTCCCAGGTCCTTCTGGAGGAAGAAGAACAGCAGCACGAGGCCCATGCCCAGGACGACCGGGAGCAGGTAGTCGAGTCGCGGAATGTCGAGCCCCAGGTGCGCCGCGGCCATTCGCGGCTCTTTCAGTGAGCGCAGGATCTCCCAGCGGTTCGCGAAGTATCCGGCGAGGAACAGCACCACGAGGACGCGAATCGCCTCGACCGGCTGCACGCCCATCAGGTTCACCTTCGCATCGCTCGTGCCCGGTCCGCTGCCGAACCCGATGAGCAGCAGTGACAGCACCATGGCGCCCAGCAGCGGGACGTAACTGAGCCGGCGAATCAGCGATCGCTGGAAATCGACGGTCGAGATGGCCGCGAGCATCACGCAGCCCACAGCTGCGCCCTGCGCAAACCGCGCGAACAGCATCGGATCCCGGAGCGGGTCGCGGAGACTCACCATCATCACCAGGCCGATGCCGGAAAGCGCGTGAATGATCGGCAGCAGCCACGGGTCACTGGCGGATTTCTTGACGCGGAGCCACGCGTGCGCGAAGTAGAAGGCGAGCAGGAAGAACCCTGCGGCCCAGAGCAGGCTGTGGCGGTACTCGGCCGGGCTGCGGACGACAAGGCTGCGCCGTGCCAGCGATAGCTGGGACGCGGTCAGGAGGGGGATCCGCACGTCGAGGGCGTCCGGATTGGACACGAGTCGATCGCGGCGCTCCGCAAACCGCTCCTGGAACGACGCCATGCGCCGCTTGCCGGGCAGATCGCGTTCCGTGATGGTGATGGTCCCCAGGGTGCCCACGCCCTGAAGAGAGCGGCGCGGGTTCCCCGAGCCGTCCGGTGTGTTGAGCCATGCGGCGAGGCGGTCGGCGACGAACAGGCGCTCGCCCGCATCGGAGACAATGGGCGCGAGCAGCGGGAGCAGTTGCTCGGCCCGATCGACGGCGTTCACATCGAGGACCCGGCCGGCCGAAATGGCCTGGGCGGTCTCGCGAAGACCCGCGTCCCGTGTTCCGGAGATCAGCCACAGGCCGGCAAGGGTGAGCAGCGACGCCGCGAGCAGGCCGAACAGTTCGACCTGGCGCCCTTTCACCTTGCGTGTCGTGGCCGCCGCTTCGGCCCGCTCGGCGGCGGTGCTGTGCGTGATGGGCATCGAACAAGGATCCTCTCGAGGGCCCGCCCTACTCTGGTTGCAGCTCGTCGAGGCGCCGCTGTACCTCACTACGGCGCGCCTGCACCTGGAGCATCGCGCCGCTCGCCTCGCCGAATCCGATCGCCTTACCGTAGATTTCGATCGCCTGCGAGTAATCGTCGACGGCCTTCTGGAGGCACGTCCGTTCCTGCTCGAGGCCTTTCACGGTCGTCGCTTCGCGCCGCATCCGGTCCGCCCGGCTCCGGTAGCCGTCCGCGAGTTGAACCAGCTCGCGGTTGCCTGCACGATACCCGCGTTGCTCGGCCTCGTGCAGGGCTGCAATCGCCTTGTCGAGATCCTCCAGGCCGTAGATGTAGGTCCTCACCAGGCCGAGATACGGGTCGGGCCAGCCGCCGTCCAGACGGGCTGCCTCCTGGAAGCGCGTCACCGCTTCGTGCAGCGGTTGCGTCGCCGGCTGCTTCTTGCGCTTCCGCGCCTCGCCGTCGATGCGCTGAAGCTGGCCCTCGCAGTAGCGGAGGCGCGAGGCCGCCACCCGGTCTCCAGGGTCGAGGTGCAGCAGGTCGGTCAGCCACGTGGCCGCGTTTTGCCACTGCGCTTCGCGCACTGTCGGTTCGTCCTGGCGGTAGTCGGCGATCACGCGGTCGGCCTGCGCGAGCAGCCGCTCCTTGAGCGGCGCGCGAACGGCCACCAGGCCGATCCCGAGCAGGCTTCGATGTGACAGGTCCTGATACCGGTCCCAGATGCCTTGCATCTCCGAGCCCTGGCCGGTCGCCAGGTTCACACGAAGCTCCTTGGCGGCGCTCCAGACAACCGCCTCGTTTCCGACGATGCCGATCCCGGCGAGAACCGCGGCGATCACTGCGAAGCGGCGCACTTTCGCCACCGGCCCTCTCACTCCGGCAGCACGAAGCCCTGCCGCGTCACCCGATTGGGGCTTGCCGTCCGGCTCAGCCGGCAGCGGAAGAGGCACGGTGCGCCGCGTCGCCTCATTGTCGGCGTCCGCGGCGTCCGGAGACGTCTCCGTGGTTCGGTGTGTTGTTTCGGCGTCGGCCTCGCTCTCCGACTCCGAAAGCCAGTCGCGATCGGCGCGCGTCTCGGCGCCGGCGTGGAACGCTTCCAGGTCGAGGCGAATATCGGCCGCAGACTGATATCGGCGGCGGCGGTCACCCGCCAGCATCTTCAGCACGATCCGCGCGAGGGCCGGCGGGCAGCTCTCAGGAAGCGGGGGGGGCGGCTGTCGCCGCCGGATCAGCGCCTCGAGCTTCGAGTTGGTCTCGGCCTCGAACGGGGGCGCGCCGGAGAGCATCTCGTGCAGCAGCACGCCGACCGACCAGAAGTCGACGTGGATGTCCACGTCGCCGCTGTCGAGCCGCTCGGGGGACAGATACGCCAGGCTGCCGAAGTCGTTGCGCGTCAGCTTGCGGCTGAGGGCCAGGCCCTTGGCAATGCCGAAATCCAGCACTTTGACCTGCCCGGCCGCGTTCAGCCGCACGTTCTTCGGCTTGATGTCACCATGGATGATGCCCCGGAGCCTGGTGTCGTCGATGACGGCTTCGAACTCGTGCGCCTTCTGCAGGAAGTCGCTGATCTCGGCGGCCACCCAGGCGGCCTCCATCGGTTCGATCGGGCCGCGCGCGATTCGCTCTGCCAGGTCTTCGCCATCGACGTATTCCATGTCGATATAGAGGAAGCCCTCGAACAATCCGCAGCCGTGCACTTGCGGGACGTGATTGTCCACGCGGCTGAACTGCTGCTGCAGCGCGGCGCCACGACGTTCCGCCTCGCAGACTTCGCGCGACTCGCGATCCGGCGCCTGCTCGACGAGCTTCAGCGCGACCTCGGCGCCCGTCGCCGTATCGCGTGCCAGGTAGACGTCGGCCATCCCGCCCCGGCCGAGGCGCCGAATGAGGCGATATGTGCCGAAGTCACGATCGAGCATCAGAAAAGGCTCCCGTCTCTGCCCACGCATCAACCCGTGTGGGCTGCGGCGCAGCCCCGCCGTCGCGCGATGCGCGAAGGCGGGAAGGGCTCACGGCCTGCGGATCGCCGGGGCCTTCGGCGGCGTGGGCGGCTGGCCCACGATGTTGTCGCGCGCCACGTCGGCCCGCCCTGCCGCGGGCAGGCCCACGACCTGGTCGTCCCCGTTGCCGAGCACGATGTTCCCGAACAGGTGCGGATTCGCGCCTTCCTGGACCTCGATTCCGGGGAGCGGCCTGGCGCCCGACTTTCCGTTGGCTGTGATCACGTTGTGTTGCAACCGTGGCGCGGCGCCGGCCCGAACGATAATGCCGATGCCGGCGTTGTCATGGATGTAGCTCCCGCGGACGACCGCCCGCGAGCCGGACTGCAGCACCACGGCGGCCCGTGCTGCGCCCGACACCTCCACGTCATCGACTTCTCCGGCCGCCTCGACGAGGATGCCGAAGTCGACCGGGTGCTCGACATCGCCGGAGATGCGGAAGCCGGCGAGCTTCGCGGCCGCGTCGTTGCCGTGCGCTCCCGGAGGGAACAGGACCACCGCCAGGGGGCGAGCGTCGGCGGCGGGCCGGAGAATCGCTTCGTGGGGCTTCACGCTCACCACCGCAATCCCGGGACGCATCACGAGCGGGGTCCGATACTCGCCCGGACCCACGCGAATCGTGTCTCCCGGCTGCGCCTGCACCAGCGCGTCCTCGATCGTCGTGAACTCCGCGCCCGTATCGAAGCCGACCGTCCACGTGCGGGCCCAGGTCTCCGGCCGATTGGCCTCGAGGACCCACTCGGATACGCCGTCCACGCGCGTCAGGGCCAGAAACGCCAGGGCCAGCCCGAGCGCGCACCCGATGGCCAACGCCGCGGTGACCGCAACCCACCAGGGTATGGAAACGCGGCGGCGGCGCGATCGGTTCTGGGGACCGCCGGTCGCAGTCTGCCAGCCGTCAACCGGCGGGCTCGGCTGAAGAGCGGTCCCGGCGATACGTCGCACCGCATCTGCGAACCGGGGACCTGCGGCGAACACCGCCGTCACGTTGTCCTTACCTCCCGCGTCGTTGGCCGCCTGGATCAACTGCTTGACCACCTGCTCCGGAGCCGCCGCATGCTCGTAGACAATCTCCGCGACCCTTTTCGAGTCCACGAGATCACTGAGACCATCGCTGCACAGCAGGATCGCGCTGTCGTCTTCGAATGGCAGGTTCAGGATCTCGATGAAGTGCTCGTCGGTCGGGTTGTGGGGTTCGGAACCCACGTCCCGGTAGATTTCGTTGCGACGCGGGTGGCGCATCGCGTCCGATTCCTCGAGTTCTCCGCGATCTTCGCGCTCTCCGACCGGCGAGTGATCGTGCGTCACTTTCCGGACGCGTCCGTCACGGAACGCATACAGGCGCGTGTCGCCGACGTGGCCGACCACCAGCCGGCCGTCGCGCACCAGGGCGGACGTGAGCACGCACGCCATGCCGTTCCACTCCGGCTCGGTCTGCGCCAGGCGGAAGACCTCATTGTTGGCGAGCGTGATCGCTTCCCGGAGCCGATCTTCCGGCGCCCCCGTCTCCCTTTCCAGCCGGGTTCGCAGCATGAGGAGCGCGGCTTCCGCCGCCTTCTCTCCGGCCGCATGGCCGCCCACACCGTCGATGACCATGAACAGGCCGCGGCCGGCGTCGCAGTAGTAACGGTCTTCGTTGTTCTCGCGCCGCATCCCGGTGTCGCTGGCAGCCGCGGCCGAGAGGGGTGCGCGTTCCGCGTCAGTGCTAGCCATCGCGGCGGGAACCCCCGGCTTCGAAGTTCAGGACGATCACGTTCGCCAGCCCGATCCGCGCCCGCGCGGGCAGGGGCACCTCGATGCCCTTGTCGCGCCTCCGGCCCTCCACGAGCTCCACGCTCGACGGCACGGGTGCGCCGTCCACCGTCGTCCCGAGGCTGCTGAGATCCTTGAGGAAGAACTGTCCGGAGGTTTCATCGCGGCGCAGGCGCAGGTGCTCGCGCGACACGTCGGGTGACGTATTCAGCTTCACGTCGACCCAATAACCCACGCCGCCGCGGCCGATGACGAGCTGATTCGACGTAATCGCCACGCGCTTCCGCCCCTGCTGATCCTCATACGTGAGGGTGCCGTACTCGGTTCCAGCTGGCGCCTCCGCGCCGCCGGCCTGAACGATCTGTTCCCGCGTGCTCGTTCGCCCGCCCTGCTTCATCGTGGTGATCCGGCGCGTTCTCGACCCTTCGTACTCGGGCTGCGCCGGCAGCGTCAGTTCCGAGGCGATGGCGATGTCGCCCGGCGCCATCTCGCCATCAGCGTCGGCCTCGAACCGGATGTCCCAGCTGTCCGGCGGCGCCTCGATGGGCGGGGGAGGGTCGTCGCCGCCGAGCCATTTTCGCGGGATCCGCGACGGCCTGGCCCGTTCGTTCCACTTGCCGACCTCCTCATCGAGCGCGCGCTTCGCCTGCTCGACGATGAGGGGGATGATGCCTTCGAGCCGTTGATGGTCCGCAGGGTGCAAGTAGACGAAGAACCGGGTGGGCGCGACGGTCGTGAACAGGAGCGGCTCGAGGTTCGTCCGCATCGCTCGGACGATCTCCAGGATGACTGCCTTTCCGGTCGCCAGCGTGTCGGTCTGTTCCATGACGTGCTCCGGATCACTACCTTACACCGTCCGTCGTGCGAATTCCGAACCTAGAGGCTGGCCGCATTGACCGCAATCCAGACCCCGAGCGCGAAGATGATCATCCACCGCAGCAGGCCGGCGAACGTGAGCCGAACCATCGCCATTCCGATCTCGCGCACGAAGGCAAGCGGCAGGATGGCGAACGCGCCTACCCGGGCGCCGCGAAGCCATGCGGGTACGCCGCGCCAGGCGCCGTCGCCCCCGATCAGCGCTGCGAACGGAGTTCCGTCGCGAAGCGCCAGCGCGAACGCCCACGCGGCATAGACTCCAAGGGCGGCGAACGCGAGGCGAGCCCACCAGGTGCGGACGCCGGCCGGCCCGACGAGCCTGAACACGGCGAGCAGCACCAGCAGCAGCATCGTCCCGACCAGGACGGCGTTGGCGGGCCGCCCCAGCATGACGACGCCACGCGCGAGACCGTCGGCCGACCCGGTGGCCGCGACGAGGAAGCCGAGCAGGACGATGAGCGGGGCCGCCGGGTCCGTCAGCCAGCCGCGCCCGCCGACCCGGCCGCCCTGGGATACGACCCAGAGGGTCAGGACAACGAATGCTGCGGTCACGAGGACGATGATGGTCCGGAGCGGGGAAGGGCTTCGCCACGTTTCGAAGGCGGCGTCGATCAGAAGCGCGTCGAGAGCGAGCCGGACGAAAAGAATGCCCAGACGACGGGCGCGTCCAGGCGTCGCGAACTCCGCAAGATCCCCGTCGATTGGTGTGCGGTCGGCGTCGCTCATCGTCGAGGTTCATTCTACCCGCAACGGGCCGCCCTCCGGCGGGACGGACGAGCCATGAGCGACCCCGCTGTTTCTCCCGGTCCGCGGGCCCGGCGTGATCCGTCCGCCGGCTTGATCTGGCAGGCCTCGTGCAGTAGCGTTGAGCACGTCAGCGTTCGCCTGAGACAGGAGGGGGACACATTGGAAACAGCTGTGCCGGGCCGATCGACGATGTCAGGGGAGAGTCGTCCGGGCTTCATCCCGGAGTCCGTGATCCACCCCTCGGCGGGCGTGACGGATCGGGTTCGGGCCGGCGTCGAGCGCAATGTCACGGCGATTCCGGAACTGTTCGCGGAGCGCGCACTGTCGGTGACGAGGAGCTTCCGCGACACCGACGGGCAACCGCTCGCCATCCGCCGGGCGAAGCTCGTCGCGCGGATTCTCGACGAGCACCCGATCGTCGTCCAGGACGGCGAGGTCATCGTCGGGACGAAGACCCTGAAGCCGCGCGGGTCTCCCGTGTTTCCGGAGATCAACTGCGCCTGGGTGGAGCGCGACCTCGACCGGTTGGCCACGCGCTCGAATACACCGTTCTTCGTGGACGACGAGACCAAGCGCGTCCTGCGCGACGAGGTCTTCCCGTACTGGCGCGGACGGCAGGTGGCCGACCGGCTGATGGAAGCGGTGCCGCCGGAGATGTGGCGCGCGGACGACCGCGGCGTCTTCTACCACTACTTCCGCTCCCGCACGATAGGCCACATCAACGCGGGCTACGCCAAGGTCCTCTCCAGGGGGTTCGACGGGATCAGGGACGACGCACGGTGCGTCCTCGCGGCGTGTGCCGGCGACGATCCCGGCGACACGGCACGTCGGCAGTTCCTGGAATCGGTGATTCTGGCCTGCGACGCGGCGGTCGCTTTCGCCAGGCGTCACGCGACGGCTCTTCGTGTCCTCGCCGCGGGCGAGACCGATGGGGCGCGCCGGGCCGAGTTGCTGCGCATGGCCGCGGTGTGCGAATGGGTTCCGGCGGCGCCGGCCCGCACGTTCCACGAGGCGCTGCAGTCCATGTGGTTCACGCATCTCGTGCTGAACCTCGAGACCGACGGGCATGCCTTCGGCCCCGGCCGGTTCGATCAGTATCTCTACCCGTACTATCGGCAGTCCATCGACTCGGGGGCGTTGACACAGCACCAGGCGCAGGAACTGCTCGACCTGATCTGGGTGAAGTTCGACGAGATCACGCTCGCGAAGGATTCCGGCGAGGCCCAAACCAGCAGCTCGTACCCCGAGTTCCAGAACCTGAACATCGGCGGCCTGACGCGAGACGGCCGGGACGCGACCAACGAACTCTCCTACATGTGCCTCGCCGCGCTCGAGCGCACGCGGCTGCCGCAGCCGGGTTTGTCGGCGCAGATCAGCTCGAGGACCTCGTCGCGCTTCCTGCTCCGGTGCTGCGAATTGCTTCGCCTCGGCCTCGGCATGCCGGCCATGTTCAACAGCGACGTGCTGGTGCTCGGCATGGTGAATCGCGGCAAGACGCTCGAGGACGCGCGCGCGAGCAGCCTGAACGGCTGCGTCGCCGGCTTCTGCGACGGCAAGGACCGGATGGCCTCGAGCGGCTACTTCAACCTCGCAAAGTGCCTCGAGCTGGCGATGAACGACGGGCTCGACCGGCTGACGGGCGAACGCCTGGGGCCGGCGACGGGCGACCCGCGCGCATTCGACACGTTCGACGACGTGCTGCGGGCGTTCCGCGCGCAGGTCGCGCACTTCGTGGATGAGAAGGTCCGCTACGACGGCATCGCTCGCCAGACCTACGCCACGCACTGCCCGGTGCCGTTCACGTCGGCGGTGATCGACGACTGCATCGCGCGTGGGACCGACTGGCATGCGGGAGGCGCCCGATACAACATCTCCACGGTCTCCGGTGTGGCGATCGGCACCGTGGCCGACGCGTTGTCGGCAATCCGGACGCACGTCTTCGAGCGACGGACCGTCACCATGGGACAGCTCGTCGAGGCGCTCGATCGAAACTGGGACGGTTGCGAGGTGCTCCGGGAGACGCTCGTGAACAAGACCCCGCACTACGGCAACGACGACGACAAGGTGGATGCGCTCGCCGCCGTGACGCAGCAGATCTTCTGCGACGAGGTCGAGGCACACCGCGATGTGCAGGGGGCGCGGTACTGGGTGGACCTGCTGCCGACCACGTCACACGTGGCGCTCGGTGAGGTGACGGGCGCGACGCCTGACGGGCGCCGCGCGGGCACTCCGCTGTCGGAGGGCGTCTCGGCGGTGCAGGGCCACGATCGCCGGGGGCCGACCGCCGCGGCCGCGTCGGTGGCCAAACTGGATCACGCCCGGACGAACGGCACGCTGCTCAACATGCGGATCAATCCGGATTGTCTGCGGACGCCGGACGACTTGCGCAAGCTGGCGGCCCTGATTCGCGGCTACTTCGACCAGGGCGGCCATCACGTCCAGTTCAACATCGTCGATCGCGACGTGTTGGTGGACGCGATGGCGCATCCCGAGCAGCACCGCGACCTGATGGTTCGCGTCGCCGGGTATTCCGACTACTTCGTGCTGCTCAGCCCCGACATCCAGCGCGAGATCCTGTCGCGCACCGAACACGGCCTGTAGCAGGCCGGTCTAGACGGGGAACTGCGTTCCGAGTCGAGCGGCCGCGGCGCGGCCGAAGGCCAGTAGCGCGATGGCCGTGTCCTGCACGCCGACGCCGGTGAGCGCGCACACGGTGATGTCGTCGGCACGTTCCCGGCCGGGCCGCCGTCCCGACGTCAGTTCACCCAGCTCGATCACGCTCACGTCATCGCCCAGCACGCCGGCCGATCGGGCGTGATGGAACTCGCCTCGCGCGAAGCACTGCGATTTCAGATCGCACGCCAGGCGGGTGGCGCGACCGAGTATCTCGCTCTCGAGTTCCTGTTTCTCGGGAACGTCGGCGCCCATGGCCGTGATGTGAAGGCCCGGGTGCAGCCAATCCGCCTTGACGATCGGCTGGTGCGACGGCGTGCATGTGATGACGACGTCGCTCTCGCGGACGAGCGTTTCCGGGTCGGCCGGCACGACGGCGATCGGTGTTCCCGCCGGACAGGGCTCCAGCCCCGTCCTCTCCCGGGCCAGCACGTCCGGCATCTCCCGCACGTAGGCATCCACGGCCGCCGCCGACTGGTCGTACACCAGCACCTTCTCGAACGACCGCACCAACTGCAGCGCCCGTACCTGATAGCGCCCTTGCGCGCCAGCGCCAATCACTCCTACCGTGCGCACGCGCTGCGGCGCAAGATGCCTGGCTGCCGCTGCGCCGGCCAGCGCCGTGCGGACGTCGGTCAGGTAGCCGTTGTCGAGCAGGATCGCCTGCGGGTATCCCGTGAAGGTGCTCAGGACGACCATCAGACCGCTGCCGCTCGGCAGCCCCAGCAGGCCGTTGTCGGAGAACCCAGACGCGATCTTGATCGCAAGGCTGGGTAGCCCGTGGATGTAGGCCGCCTTCACGTCGATTTCGCCGCGCCGGCTCGGCACGAAGAGGCCGACGATGGGCGGCACGTCCGCCTGGCCGTCGGCCAGCCGCGTGAACGCCTCCTCGATGGCGGCCAGGGCATCGAGGTCCAGCGTCACGACGCGGCGGATGTCCCGCTCGGTGAGGACGAGGATCGCGTCCGCTCGCGGGGCGGCCATCTCGTCCGCGTCCGCAGCAGGTCCGCCGCCCGGAGTTCCCGGGCTGTGGTGCGACATGGGCATGAAGCATAGAATATACACGCTTGGCACTGGCATAGCCCCGAGAAAGGCGACGATGAGAATCCCGAACTTCCAGATGGAGCGGATGCAGTCGACCTGGGAGAACCTGGTCGAGTACGACATGAGCGAGAGCGGCGTCCGCCCGGTGACCCTGCGCGGCCTCGTCGACATGGGCCTAGACCTCGATCTCGCCCTCGACATGCCGCTTGGCTACAGTCAATCGAACGGCACGCTCCCGCTCCGCGAGCGGCTCGCCGCGATCTATCCCGGCTCCACGGTGGACCACATCGAGGTGACCAACGGCACATCCGAGGCCAACTATCTCGTGGCGCTCAGCCTGCTCCAGCCGGGCGATGAGATGGCGATGGAGGTTCCCAACTACATGCAGTTGTGGGGAGTCCCGCAGAGCCTGCAGGCTCCCGTGCGGACGTTCCGCCTGCGGCCGGAATGCCGGTGGGAGCCCGACTGGGACGAGTTCGAGCGCGCAGTGACCCCCCGGACGCGGATGCTGTATCTGTCGAACCCGAACAACCCGTCGGGCGCCGTTCTTTCCGGCGATGCGATGCGGCGGATCGTGCGGCGCTGCGAGGAGATGAACACGATCCTCCTGGCCGACGAGGTGTACCTCGGCGCCGAGCTCGAGGGTGACCGGACCAACAGCTTCTGGGGTATGAGCGAGAAGGTCGTGGTCACCAGCGGCTTGTCGAAGGCCTACGGAATTCCCGGCGTGCGGATCGGCTGGATCGTCGGGCCGCCACCCCTTCTCGACACGTGCTGGAGCCAGCACGACTATCTGACCATCGGTCCCAACAAGCTGTCGGATATGGTGGCCAGGGTCGCCGTCGCACCCGAGAACCGCGAGAAGCTCTACTCGCGCACCCGGGCCATCCTCGGCGACAACCTGCCGATCATCGCCGCGTGGGCCGCGAGCTTCGGCGACCTGCTCGAGTTCAACCGGCCCCGCGCGGGTGCGATGACGCTCGTGCGCTATCGTTCGGCGATGCCGAGCCTCGACCTGTGCGATCGCATCCGCGTCGAGCAGAGCACGCTGGTCGTTCCCGGCAGCCACGTGGGACTCGAGGGGTACCTTCGCATCTGGTATGGCGGCAGGCAGGAGTACATCACTGAAGGGTTGCGGCGCATCGGCCTGGTGTTGTCCGGGCTGAGCTGACAGCCGAACAGTCATGCGGGCGGATCCTGTTTCGGTTGGCGCGGGCATGGCCTCCGCAGTCGCCGTGGAACGGCGCCTGGTCGGATGGCTCTCGCGCTACGGACTGGAAGCGGTCTTCGGACTCCAGGTGCTCGGCGTCGTCGGGCTGCCAGTGCCCGACGAGATCATGCTGACAATCGCCGGCACATTGGTGCGGTCCGGCAAGCTGCCGCTGGTCGGGACCTTTGCTGCGGCCATCGGCGGCTCTGCCACCGGCATCACTGTCAGCTACCTGGCAGGCCGATGGGTGGGGCTCGCTGCCTTGCGGCGCGTCCTGCACATCCCCGACGAGTTGCTGCGTCGCGTTCAGGACTGGTTCCGCCGGTCCGGCCGGTGGCTGCTCACGTTCGGCTATTTCGTTCCTGGCGTCCGCCACGTGACGGCCATCACGGCGGGCTCATCCGGCCTCGGCTATGGGCCATTTGCCGCCTATGCCTATCCTGGCGCGATTCTGTGGTCGTCGTTCTTCGTCACCGCGGGTTATGTGCTCGGCGATCGATGGCGTCCCGCGTTCCATGTGATTCGTCAGAACCTCCACGTCGTTCTCATCACTGCCGCGGTCGCCTACGGGGTGTACCTGGCGATGGTCAGCGTGCGGTGGTACCGGCAACGCGCGAGCCAGCGCCCGCAGTGACGGGGTCGGCCCCGTTTCGATCGAAAAGAAACATGCCCCGCGCCGTCCGCCTCGCCGCGCTCCTCCTCTTCAGCATCGCCGTCGTCATCACGCTGGTGCTCCTGCCCCGCGGGCAGCCGCCCGGGCCCGTGCCGCCGAAGGAACGGGAGCGGCGAATCACGATCAGGGCGGCCGGCGGCGGGATGCCTCGGCTGGCGCTCGCACGATTCACCGCCGACGGCGGCACGCCGGAACTCGACCGGCTCGCGAACACGCTCGGTGAGGTGGTCCGGGCCGATCTGGATTTCGAGGGTGTCTTCGAGATTCTCCCTGTCATGCCGCCATCAGGCGGCGGACAGGTGCCGCCGTCGGACGGAATCGTATCGGGTCAACTCCGGCTCGAGGGCGGCATGCTTCACCTCGCGGTTCGGGTTCACGACGTGGCCAGCCGGCAGTTGGCATTCGGCCGCGAGTATGCTGGCCTGGAGAAGACGCCCCGGTTGATTGCGCACGTTGCCGCCAATGACATCCTGGCGGACCAGGCGGGGATTCGCGGGTTGGCGCATTCCAGGCTGGCGTTCGTGTCCGATCGCTCCGGGGCGTTCAATGAGCCAACCGGATCGCGCCGCCGGATCAAGGAGATCTTCGTCTCGGACTACGACGGGGCGAACGATGCGCGGATTACCGTGGACGGGGACCTCGACCTCACGCCGAGCTGGTCGCCCGATCGTCGGGCCATCGCCTACACGTCGTACCGCCGCGGTTACCAGGACATCTTCGTCACTCACCTCGAAGAGCGCAGGCAGGACACGCCGACCGGCGGCCGCGGCAAGAACTGGCTCCCGGCATGGTCGCCCGATGGCGCGAGCATCGCATTCACGTCGAACCGAGACGGGAACGAAGACATCTACGTGATGAACGCCGACGGCTCCGGACTCCGGCGTTTGACGACGCACTGGGCGATCGACACATCGCCGGCGTGGTCGCCGACCGGGGCGAAGATCGCGTTCACATCGAATCGCACGGGCTCGCCGCAGATCTGGGTGATGGACGCGGACGGGTCGAACCAGCGGGCCCTGACGTCGGAGAAGTACTGCGATCGGCCGAGCTGGTCGTCCGGCCCGATCGACGAAATTGCATACGTCTCCCGGACGAAGACCGGCTTCGACATCAAGGTCATCGACCCGGCGACCGGCAGCGAGCGCCAGCTGACGTTCGGCCCGCAGAACGAAAGCCCGGTGTTCTCGCCCAACGGCCGGCACATCGCGTTTACCTCGATGCGGGGCGGCACGCAGCAGATCTGGACGATGACACGGATGGGAACGGAGTTGCGGCAGGTGACGCACGTGGGCAACAACTCGATGGCGTCGTGGTCGCGGTGAGGAGCGCCGCTTGACAATGGAGACGCAGCGGATCAAGCTCTGTCCGGTCCGATCTCGCGGTCCTGCCCCGCGCCCCGTGTTCCGCCCGCGCGCTGCCGCCCGCGTCCGGACGCGGCTGGCCGAGAGGTGCCCGATGTCCCGACGCCTGTCAGTCGTCTTCGCGTTCCTGCTCGTGGCAGTGCTGGTCGGTTTTCCGGTCGCGCACGCGCGGCCGCAAGCGCCCCCGGCGACTCCAGCGCCCGACCTGGTCCCGGTAGACGTTCACGTCGTCGATCGCAGCGGGAAGCCGATCACCGATCTCAAGCAGGCGGACTTCACCGTGCTCGAGGATGGCGTACCGCAGCAACTCCGGCACTTCTCGCAGGTCTCGCTCACGGCCGGCACGACGTCACCAGACGCGAAACCGGTGCTGCGACAGGGCATTTCGGTCGCGCCGCAGGACCACCGTATCTTCGTCATCGCCCTCGGACTGGGTCGCTTGGAAGAACCCTCGCGGAGCATCAGCGGTCTGCTGCGATTCGTGAAGACGCGGCTGCTGCCGCAGGACCAGGTGGCGCTCTTCGCCTACGACCGCGCGCTGGCGTTCACGACCGATCACCAGAAAGTTGCTGACGCGCTCGAGCGGTTCAGGAAGTCGCACGAGGACGTGGACTTCGAACTCGGCCAGCAGCTCGGCCCGACCGGGATGGCGCCGCTGTACGGCAACCGGGTGATTTCGAAGAAGCTGCAGACGAAGATCGATGAGATGATCCTGGGGCCCGGCGCCAAGCCAGCCGCGCCAACCTCCTCCGAGGTGATCGAAGGAAGGGCCTTCGGCTTGATGTCGCTCGACGACTTCATGGCGTCGAGCGCCACGACCTTGCAGGACCAGGGCAACCTGATGGCGCTGATGGAGTACCTGCGCCGCTTCGAGGGCGAGAAGCACGCGCTGTTCGTGACCGAGAAAGGGCTGTTGTGGCCAAGCGACGCGAACGATCGCGCGCTGGCCGCTGTCGCCAACGACGCACGGACGTCGATTCACTCGATGCAGACAGGCGGTATCCTCAAGGCCGAGGTGGCCAAGGAGATGGACGCGACGTGGCAGCAGGCGATGTCGTTCCGGAGTCTCCGGACGATCTCGGATCTCACGGGTGGCCTGCTGGCGCTCACCGAGAAGGGCCAGTCGGCCCTCGACAAACTGGACGAGACGACGAGGACGGGCTACCTGCTCGGCTATCTGGCCTCGAACGCG
>DASVIS010000132.1:0-2574 GCA_036381995.1 Vicinamibacterales bacterium
CGACGCGTCTCACGACGAGATCATCGCGCCGATCTTCACCATCGGCCGCAGCTTCAGGCTGTGGGCGATGGCGCTCGCCGCGGTGGTCGGGTGGGCACTGTTCGCGTGGACGTGGCAGCTCACGCACGGTCTTGGCGCCACGAACCTGGGACGCCCGGTGTACTGGGGCCTCTACATCACGAATTTCGTGTTCTTCGTCGGCGTCTCGCACGCCGGCACGCTCATCTCCGCGATCCTGCGAATCGTGCAGGCGGAGTGGCGGCGTCCGATCACGCGCATGGCCGAAGTCATCACGGTGCTCGTGCTGTTCTTCGGCGTCGGCAACGTCCTGCTCGATCTCGGCAGACCCGACCGGGCCTTGAACGTCATCCTGCACCCGCATCTGCGATCGCCGCTCATCTGGGACGTGTCGAGCATCACCGTCTATCTGATGTGCAGCTCGATCTACCTGTACCTGCCGCTGATTCCTGACATCGCCCTGCTGCGCGACCGCACGACCGGCTGGCGGCACGTGTTCTACGGGCGGCTCGCGAACGGCTGGACCGGCGCCCCACACCAGTGGCACCGGCTGGAGAAGACCATTTCGATCATGGCCATCGGGGTCATCCCGGTAGCGGTGTCGGTCCACACGGTCGTGTCGTGGGTCTTTGGGATGACGATCCAGCCGATGTGGCACTCCTCGATCTTCGGCCCCTACTTCGTCGTCGGCGCGATTTTCTCTGGGATCGCGGCGATCATCACGGCCATGGTGGTCGTGCGGAAGGTCTATGGCCTCGAGCGCTACCTGCAGCCGGTGCACTTCAACAATCTCGGCCTCCTGCTGCTCGTGATGGCGTGCCTGTGGCTCTACTTCACGTTCGCCGAGTATCTGACGACGTGGTACGCGCAGGAGCCCAACGAGCTGAACGTGTTCAACGCGAAGCTGTTCGGACCCTTCGCGCCGCTCTTCTGGGCCATGCTCGTCTTCTGCTTCATCGTGCCGTTCACGATTCTCGCGAACAACCGCACGCGGACGATCGCCGGCACGCTCATCGCCTCGATCTCGGTCAACATCGGCATGTGGCTGGAGCGCTTCACGATTGTCGTGCCGTCGCTCTCGAACCCGCGCGCGCCTGTGCACACGTTCATCTATAAACCGAGCTGGGTCGAGTGGTCGCTGATGGCGGGCTGCTTCGCTGCCTTCTCGCTGCTCTACATGGGCTTCACCAAACTGTTCCCGATCATTTCGATCTGGGAGCTGTCTGCCGAGACGTCCGAGGCTGCGGGCGACCCGGCGGGAGCCGCCACCGTCGGACGATTGCACCTGCCGCCCGGTCACGGACCGGCACGCACGGTCCCCGGGCTCGCGCGGACGACGCTGGGCGTCGTGTTGATCCTGGTCGTCGGTGGATCCGCCGTGGCCTTCGGGCAGACACGGCCGGCGGCGCCGTCGGTCGGACGGCCCGATCGGGCGAGCGCGCAACCGAGCCGCACCAGTCGCGACATCACGCTGTCGATCGAGCTGCCGGACAATCCGACGACCGGCGCGCGCCTGTTTGTCGAGAAGGGCTGCGTCCGCTGCCATGCCCTCGCGGGAAACGCCGCGCGCGTCGGACCCGACCTCGGCCGTCTGCACTTCCGCGGCACGGTCATGGACCTGGCGGGCTCGTTCTGGAATCACGCGCCGGTGATGCGGGAAAAGATGCTGGACATGAAGATCCAGCCGCCCACGCTGACCAGCCGTGAGATGGCGGACCTCGTCGCGTTTCTCACCGCCTATCGCTACTACCTCACCGAGGTCGGACAGCCGGGCAATCCCGCGGCGGGGAAAGCGGTGTTCGCCGGGAAGGGGTGCACGCGCTGCCACGGGGCCGGCGCGTGGGACAAGCCCGGGCCCGATCTGTCACGGTACAAGGGGCGCTTCTCCTCCATCTTTCTCGCGCAGGTGATGTGGAACCACGGCGCCGAGATGGCCACCGTCATGCGCGGCCAGGGCATCGCGTGGCCGAAGTTCGAAGGACGCGAAATGGGCGACCTGCTCGCCTTTCTCCAGGCCGGCAGCGGGGGCGCAACCGACGAACGCGTGTACTTCGAACCGGGGAGTCCCCGCCGCGGGCGGGAGCTCTTCGCCAGCAAGCGCTGTGACCAGTGCCATGCCGTCGCGGGCATCGGCGGCCATGGCGGCCCCGACCTCGGCCGGCGCGGACGGGAGTTCGTCGGTTCCATCTCGTCGCTCGCCGGACTGATGTGGAACCACAGCCAGGGCATGACCGCGGAGCTCGCGCGGCGGAACATTCCGCGGGTGTCGTTCTCCGGACAGGAGATGGCGGACATCCTCGCGTACCTGTATTTCGTCAACTACGCGACCGTGTCGGGCAATCCCGATCGGGGCGGAGAGCTCTTCATCAAGAAATGTTCACCCTGTCATTCGATAGGCGGCGGCAAGCGCATTGGCCCCGACCTCTCGACGATCACGGACCTCGACGAGCCGATTGCCATCATCGCCGCGATGTGGGATCACGCGCCGAAGATGGACCAAGAGCTCCGCTCCCGCAATCTGCCGTGGCCGCGCTTCGAACCTGGCGAAGCCGCGGA
>DASVIS010000133.1:0-6126 GCA_036381995.1 Vicinamibacterales bacterium
CCGCGCCAGCCCCTTCGAGAACCGCGCGAGGGTGACGTTCAGCGCCGGCATCACGCTGGCAGCGGAGCAGGCGCCGCTGGCCCTCGGCAACACCCCGCAGCGCCTCCGCATCGTCGAAACCCGCGTCGAGAACAACGTCTACACGGCGCGGCTGCAGGGGCGACGCGGCCGGACGTATCGCGTGCGCCTGAACGTGCCGTTTGCAGTGAGCGCGATCGAAGGAGGTCGCGAGGTGGGACGCGACGGACGCGTCAGGACGATCGCAGTCGCGGTGCCCGACGGGCCCGTGGAGTGGGTGGACTGCCAGCTTGTCGTCCGCCTGGGCGCCAGGCTCGAATAGGCCCCGCGCACGGGACATCAATCCTGTGCCGCGTACGATACAGGGAAGGAGACCTGGTGACACGGAGACTCTGCATCCTCGTCGTGATGGTTCTCGCAGTGGTCGGCGCCAGGGCCGCCGGCCGTCAGGCCGCGTTCGGCAGGACAAAGGAAGGCGCAGACGTGGAGATCTACACGCTCACGAACCGGAACGGCATGACGGCGAAGGTGATGACCTACGGCGCCACGCTCACCGAACTGCTCGTGCCCGACAAGACCGGGACGCCCGGCAACGTCGTGCTCGGCTTCGACACGCTCGAACCGTACCTCGCGGGTGTGCCGTACTTCGGAGCCACGATCGGCCGCGTCGGCAATCGGATCGCGAAGGGGGCGTTCACGCTGAACGGCAGGACGTACAAGCTCGCGACCAATGACGGGCCGAACCACCTGCACGGCGGGATCAGGGGATTCGACAAGGTGGTCTGGAAGGCCGAGATCCTGCCGTCGAAGGACCGGCAGGCGGTCAAGTTCACGTATCACAGCCCGGACGGCGAGGAAGGCTACCCGGGGAACCTCGATGTGACCGTGATCTATACGCTGACCGGCGTGAACGAACTGCGTATCGACTACACGGGAACCACCGACAAGACCACGCCGGTGAATCTCACCAACCACAGCTACTTCAACCTGGCTGGCGAAGGCAGCGGGAACATTCTCGGCCACGTGATGATGATCGCCGCCGATCGGATGACCCCGGTGGACGACACGCTGATCCCCACGGGCAAGCTGGAACCGGTGAAGGGGACGGTCTTCGACTTCACGACGCCGACGCCGATCGGCGCACGCATCGACAAGGTGCCTGGTCCGCCGCCGGTGGGTTACGACCACAACTACGTTCTCGGTGAGGCGGGAGGCGGGCGGCAAGGGATGGAACGCGGAGTTCTGAGGCTGGCCGCGCGCGTCACCGACCCGGGAAGCGGCCGGACGATGGAGGTGCGGACAATGGAGCCGGGGATCCAGCTCTATACGGGAAACTTCCTGGATGGAACGATCAGAAACCGGAAGGGCCTGCCATACCAGAAGCACGCCGCGTTCTGCCTGGAGACCCAGCATTTCCCCGACTCGGTCAACCACCCGGACTTTCCGTCGACGGTTCTGGAGCCTGGGAAGACGTACAGGACGACGACGGTGTACGCATTCTCAGCGAGGTAGGACGGACGAATGCCGCTGTCTTCTCTTCAGGACGACTGACTCGGCATCCTGTCCAGCGCCTTCCCCAGTTGCGCCAGGCCTTCGGCCAGCATATCGGCCCGACCGCCGAATCCGAGGCGAAAATGCGCGGGCGCCTGGAAGAAACGGCCCGGCACGACACCGGTATCGAAGTCGCGCGCCAGCGTCTCGAGAAACGGGCCCGCGTCGTCCACGCCGCGGATGCGCGGAAAGACCACAGTGCCCGCGGCCGGGGCGACGGAGTCGAGATCCGGACGGGACACCAGGAACTCGCGGACGACTCGGCCGTTGGCTGTCAGGATGCGCCGTGCCCGTGCCGACAACTGATCGAGCTGCGAGAAGGCCAGCACAGAAAGGCCCTCGGCCGGAAACACGCCCGTGCCGTCGACGATGTCGCGCGCCCGGCGAACCTGCTCGGCCACATCCGGCGCCGCGAGCACCCAACCGCAACGCAGGCCCGCCAGGCCATAGCTCTTGGTCAGGCTGCTCGTCGAGATGAAGACGGGCGAGCGGGTTGCGGCGGGACGGGTGACGCCCGCCGCGGCGGAATCGAGGTACACCTCGTCCACGAGGACGCGCGCGCCGTGGCGCGCCGCGATCAGGCCAATCTCGTCCACGTCACGGTCCGCTGCGACGACGCCGGTCGGGTTGTGGGCGTTGGTGATGACGACCAGCGTCGTCCGCGGGGTGATGGCGGCACGGACCGCGTCCGGATCGAGGCGGTATCGGTCCTCGAACCGACGCTCGAACCGGATGACGCTCGCGCCGAGGAGACGGGGCGGCCCCATCAGCGGGTCGTACCCGGGCCTCTCCACCAAAACGTCGTCGCCAGCCTTCACGAGCGCCGCGAACACCAGGAAGTTGGCGCCCGACGTGCCCTGCGCCGTCGCGACCATGTCGGTCGTCACGCCGTAGGTCGAGGAAATCGCCTCGACGAGTGGGCGATAGCCGTTGTCGTTGTCGCCGTGGAGCTCGAGCGCCTCGCGCGCGCCCGGCAGGTCGGCCAGTTCACACGGCAGCAGGTTGCTGCCCGCCAGGTTCACGCGCGGTCGCACGTGCTGCTTGGCCCATTGCATGTAGGGTGCTAAGGACATGAAGTCGATGGTCCTTGTCAGTCGATGAGTCTCGTCAGTCAGTTCCGACTGACCGCGTCAGTCCCGACCCTTCATCGTCAGTTCCGACTAACGTTCGTCAGTCCCGACTTCTTTCCGTCCAGACGTCGAACAGGTGGAGGAGGGTCTCGACCGCGGAGCCCATCCACTCGAGCGGGACCCACTCCTTCTTGCCGTGGAAGTTCATGCTGCCGTCGGAGAGGTTCGGCGTCGGGACACCCATGAACGTCAGGCGGGCGCCGTCGGTGCCGCCGCGGATCGATGAGCGCTTGGGCGTGAGCCCGGCGCGGCGAATCGCTTCCTCGGCGTATTCGGTGACGTGCGCGTGCTGGTCGAGCACGTACTTCATGTTCCGGTACGATTCCTTGATCTCGACCTGCACCTTCGCACCTGGGTACTTCTGCTCCGCCCATGCCGCGGCCGCCTTCAGCGTCGTCTCGATCTCGTGGAGGCCGTCTTCCGTGAAGTCCCTGACCAGGAACTGCGCCCTGGCTTCCGAGACGTTGCCGCTCACGTTGATCGGGTGCAGGTACCCTTCGCGCCCCTCGGTGGTCTCCGGCGTCCGGTGCTGGGGCAGCGCCATGACCAGGTCGGACAGGACGCGGACGGCGTTGATCATCTTGCCCTTGGCGTAGCCCGGGTGAACGTCGGCGCCGCTCACGGTGAGGAACGCCGTGTCGGCGCAGAACGTCTCGCTCTCGAGTTCACCCACGCCGGAGCCGTCCACCGTGTAGGCGACCGTCGCCACGAAGCGCTTCACGTCGAAGTGCTCGGTGCCGCGACCCACTTCCTCGTCGGGCGTGAAGGCGACGCGGATCGGCCCGTGCAGCCGCGCCGGGTCTTCGTGGAAGCGCCACAGGACCTCGAGGACCTCCGCGACCCCCGCCTTGTCGTCCGCGCCGAGCAGCGTGGTGCCATCGGCCGTGATGATCGTCAGCCCCTGGCACGCTGCCAGCGCGGGCTCTTCTGCGGCGCGAATGACCACGGACGGGTCGCCAGTCAGCACGATATCTCCGCCGTCGTAGTGACGGTGCACCTGCGGCTTGACGCCCGTGCCAGATACTTCGTGGTACGTGTCGACGTGCCCGAGCAGGCCGATCGTCGGAACCTTGCCAAACGCCGGGTGGCCGGGTGGGATGTTCGCCGGCAGCGTGGCCATCACGTAGCCGAACTCGTCCATCTCGGCGTCGGCCAACCCCGCGGCCTTCAGGTCGTCGACGAGGATGCGTAGCAGGTCTTTCTGTTTCTCGGTCGAGGGATACGTTGGAGACGTCGCGCTCGACTGGGTGTCGATGCGCACGTAACGGCAGAAGCGGTCGAGCAGCGATTCCCGGTCGGGCATGAAGACCTCCAGCTGTGCGGCGGCGGACGGGGGCCGGTCACGGGCCGGGTCCTCCGCGACCCGCCCGGCCTTCAGTATTGCCGCGCGCTCGGCGCAATGCAAGAATGCGCAGGTCCAACTGCCGGTCAACCGTACGTGGGACGCCGCATGCAACTTCACGCGATCGACTACGCCGTCATCGGCCTCTACTTCCTGTTCGTGCTGGGGATTGGCGTCGCGCTCAAGCGCTTCATGCGCACGAGCCTCGACTTCCTGCTCTCGGGCCGGAGCCTTCCGACGTGGATCACGGGCCTGGCGTTCATCTCCGCCAACCTCGGCGCGCAGGAAGTGATCGGGATGTCGGCCAGCGGCGCCAAGTACGGCATCCTGACCAGCCACTTCTACTGGGTGGGCGCCATCCCGGCGATGGTGTTCGTCGGCGTCTTCATGATGCCGTTCTACTACGGCAGCCGCGCCCGCTCGGTTCCCGAGTACCTGCGCCTGCGCTTCGACGAGAAGACGCGCGGCTTCAACGCCATGTCGTTCGCGGTGATGACGATTTTCTCGTCGGGCATCAGCATGTACGCGATGGGCCTGCTGTTCCAGCAGTTCCTCGGCTGGGACATCAACTACAGCATCATCATCGCGGCGCTCGTCGTGCTCGGCTACACGTTCCTCGGCGGCCTGACGAGCTCAATCTACAACGAGGTGCTGCAGTTCTTCCTGATCGTCTTCGGCTTTCTGCCACTGTCGCTGCTCGGGCTCAAGGCGGTGGGCTGGTGGCCGGGGCTGCAATCGAAGCTGGCGACGGTGGCCACGGCACGCGGCTTCGAACCAGGCGTGCTCACGCATTCCTGGCAGCACCTCGGGAGCGCGGCGGCCAACCCGATGGGCGTCGAATGGTTCGGCATGGTGATGGGGCTCGGTTTCGTCCTCTCGTTCGGCTACTGGTGCACCGACTTCCTGGTCATCCAGAGGGCGATGGCGGCCAAGTCGATGAACGCCGCCCAGCGCACGCCGCTCGTCGCGGCCGTACCGAAGATGTTCTTCCCGTTCCTGGTGATCCTGCCCGGGATGGTCGTTCTTGCCCTGGTGGGCGATGCAGGGCTGATGGACGCGGCCGGCAGGCTCGACTACAACCGTGCGCTGCCGGTGCTGCTGCAGAAGCTGTATCCGTCTGGCCTGCTCGGCCTCGGCCTGGCCGCGCTGCTCGCCAGTTTCATGTCCGGCATGGCGGGCAACGTCACGGCCTTCAACACGGTTTGGACGTACGACATCTACCAGACCTACATCAAGCCGGGTGCCGACGATCAGCACTACTTGTGGATGGGACGGATGGCCACGGTGTTCGGCACGGTGGCCAGCATCGCCACCGCCTACATCGCCATGATGTTCAACAACATCATGGACCTGCTGCAGTTGGTCTTCTCGTTCATCAACGCACCCCTGTTCGCCACGTTCCTCCTGGGCATGTTCTGGAAGAAGGCGACGCCGAACGGCGCGTTCTGGGGCCTCATGGGCGGGACCGGGACGGCGGCGGTGCACTACGCGCTGACGGGAGTCGCGGGCGGTCGCGTGGGCCTGCTGCACAGCTATCCGAGCGACATGGCGCAGAATTTCTGGGGCGCCATCTATGCGTGGACCGGTTGTTTCCTGCTGACGATGCTGATCAGCCTCGTCACCACGCCGCGCGACGAGAAGGACCTGGTGGGCCTGGTCTATTCGCTCACGCCGAAGCAGACTAGCGAAGGACTCCCCTGGTTCCGTCGACCGCTGGTGCTTGGCGTGATCGTGCTGATCCTGTCGGCGGCGTTGAATCTGTATTTCTGGTAGCTGAGCCTGTTGGAGAGGTGTCATGTCCCTCGATCTCCGCGTTCCGATCGGGCTGTTGTTCGGGTTGATGGGTGCCCTGCTGGCGGCCTACGGTCTTGTCAGTGACCCGGTGATTTACCAGGCGTCGCTTGGCATCAACGTCAACCTGTGGTGGGGCCTGGTGCTGGTGATCTTCGGCGCGTTCATGCTGGGGTCCGCCTGGCTCTCCGGCCACCGTCGTCCCCCTGCGGCCGGTTCCAGCGGCTGAGCGGATGGGCGTGGAGCGGGGCCAGGATCTGGGGTAGAATCCGCCGCTATGACGACGCCCACGCC
>DASVIS010000134.1:0-7624 GCA_036381995.1 Vicinamibacterales bacterium
CTCGGCATCACGCTCACCGAGACGTACGCCATGTCGCCCGCGGCGAGCGTCAGCGGCCTCTACTTCAGCCATCCGCGGTCGAGGTACTTCAGCGTCGGCCGAATCGGCCGCGACCAGGTCGAGGACTACGCCAGGCGGAAAGGGATGACGGTCGAGGAAACCGAGCGGTGGCTTCGCCAGTCACTCGGGTACTGACGCCATGTCGTTGAACCGTTGCCCCTGGCCCGGCACTGACCCGCTCTACCTCGCCTATCACGATCTGGAGTGGGGCGTCCCCGCGCACGATGATCGCCACCTGTTCGGGATGCTGATCCTCGAGGGGGCGCAAGCGGGCTTGAGCTGGATCACGATCCTCCGGAAGCGGGAGCGATACCGGGGGGTCTTCGACGGCTTCGACCCGCGGAAGGTGGCGCGCTATCGCGAGGGCAAGGTGGCCGCGCTCCTGTCGGATGCGGGAATCGTACGCAACCGCCTCAAGATCAACTCCGCCGTCGGCAACGCGAGAGCGTTCCTCGACGTGCAAAAGGAATTCGGCGCCTTCGACGCCTACCTGTGGCAGTTCGTCGGCGGCGCGCCCAAAGTCGGTCGCTGGACGACGATGAAGGACGTGCCGGCCAGGACTGCCGAGTCCGATGCACTCAGCAAGGACCTGCAGAATCGCGGATTCCGGTTCGTCGGGTCGACGATCTGCTACGCCTTCATGCAGGCAGTGGGGATGGCCAACGACCACCTGGTCGACTGCTATCGGCATGGCGAGATCGCCCAGGCAGGCCGGCGGAAATAGTGGTCGGTGGCCACGACCCTATCACCGGGCGAGTCCCCGTCCTGTCGTCAGGTAGACCGCGAAGCTGCCAAGCCAGTGGCCGCCTTCGTAGTGCTCACCGGTCACCGCGCGCAGGCCTGCATCGCGGTGGCGGGCAGCGGCGGCACGAAGCGACGGCAGGCGCGCGTCACCGGACCGCAGGCCGGCCGCGATCCCCTCCAGCATCCACGCCCGGCTCAGGTTCAGACCATCGAGGTGCGCCAGTTTTGGGTCACCCGGGTCGGTCACGACGGCCGGCGCCAGCCAGCCGGCGCTCCCATCTGTCGGGATGACGGGGAGGAACGCGGTCAGCCAGGTGCTGAACTCTGCCGGCGGCAGCACGCGGCGCATCACGTCCGCCTCGGCCAGGCAGGGTGACAGAAAGTCCTGCCCCGACGGCTCCCATGAGAACGGGCACCCACGGTCCTGCAGGTAGAAATCGCGGATTCGGCCGACCAGGAGGTCGGCGGTCGCGCGATCGCCCGCGGTGCGCGCCCAGTCGAGGATCAGGCCGAACGAGAATGCGGTCTGGTCGTGTTCGCCAATGCGGATCGGCTTGGACAACTTGGGCAGCCAATCCTTCAACCGGTTCACCGCAGCATCCTCGAGCGGCTTGATCGCCGTGGCCCACGCCTTCGCCTGCGGGTCGTTCCATTCTCGAAGCTCGGCGCCCAGTTGCAACAGCCACGCCACGCCATACGGCCGCTCGAAGCTCGCGCGGCCTGCTCCATCGATGTACTTCACCTCGCCGGCGATGTGCTCGGGTGTCAGGCTCTCCCCCACGGCCGTCCTGGCCTTGGAGGCAAATGGCGCGTCGGGAAAGGTCCGCGCCAGGCGTACCAGGAGCCAGTGGCCGTGCACCGACGAGTGCCAGTCGTAGCACCCGTAGAACGCCGGGGTCAGGTCGCGCGGCGCGCGCACGTCCTGATCACTCGACAGCACGTGCGCGATCTTGTTCGGGTACTCCTTGTGGACGCAGTCGAGGGCGAGCGTCGCAAACCGGGTGGCGGCGGCGTCGTCGAAGCGGGCCGGTTCCTGGGCCCGGGCGGAAACGGCAAAGCCAAGCAGCAGACACAGCCCAGCGACCACCGGGATTCTCTTCACAACACGCCTCCCTTCATCCAGCACCGGACTATCATGTCCTCATGAACCCATACGCAGCAAGCCTCGGTGATCGCGAGACCCTCTCGGCGCTTGCCGACACGCCAGCACGGATCCGGAGAATCGTGTCGGCCATCGGCCCTCACGGAATGTCCAGCAGCTACGCCCCCGGAAAATGGGACGCTCGCCAGTTGGTCGTCCATCTCGCACAGACCGAGCTGGCCTTCGGCGTTCGCGCGAGGATGGCGTTGACCACGGACGCGTACGTCGTGCAGCCGTTCGACCAGGACCGGTGGATGGCACGTGAGCCGGTCGTCGACGGCGACCTCGCGCTGGCCGCATACGAAGGCATGCGCGCGCTGAACCTGGCGCTGTTCCGAAGCCTGTCGCAGGAGGAGCGTCGGCACACGTTCACGCACCCGGAGCGCGGCCAGCTCGAGATCCAGGAAATCCCGGCGCTGCTGGCCGGCCACGAACTGCACCACCTGGAGCAACTGGAGGTGATCGCCGCCCAGGCGCCTACTTCCGGAAGGTGACGTTCAGGCGCACCGGGGCGGCCAGTGTGACTGCCACTGTGTATTTCACTTCGCCATAGGTCGCGTTGCGGAAGACGACCTCGTGCGATCCCAGCGGCACCGACAGGCTGGTGAGCGGTGTGTCGCCCACTTTTTGTCCGTCCACGTATACCTCGGCGGCCCGGTCGGCAAACAGATTCATCGTGCCGGCGGGAAGCTCGATCGGGACAACCACCAACTGCCCGGGTACGGCATCGATGAATTGGCGGAGCTTGAGTCCAAGCGCCGGGTTCGAGAACTCGACATAGTGGCGCCCCGGCGGCACCATGACCGGGGCCTTCCCGGTGGTGCCGAACATCCGGCCGGCCTCGTAGACTCTCAGCTCGTAGGGCGCCGTCACTTTGACCCACGACGCGGTCGGCACTGCCAGTTGCGACACCCTGCCCGGCTGGACGACGACGTCCTCTTCCTGCGTACCCAGCGGCGTCTCGACCACCATCGTGTGGGTGCCAGGCGTCAGATCGGTGACCTTCACGGGCGCCGGACCGCGTGGAACCCCGTCGATCGTGATTCGTCCGGTCGTCGGATACGTCGAGATCCGCAGGCCACCGCGTTCGCCGGCATCAGGGAACGTCATCTTCTCCGCCAGCTTCCCGTGGGCCGAGATCGAGATCGTCTTCGACTTGGCCGACCCGCCGCTCTGGATCTCCAGCAGGTGCTCGCCCGCCCGAAGGGTCAATTCGGCTGGCGTGTGCCCGCGCACCCGCCCGTCGACCGTGATAGTCGCCCCGGGAGGGTCACTTTCGACCGTGACACTGCCGAACTTCCAGCGACCCTCGTACACAACGCTCCAGAGGTAGGGCGCGTACATGCCAGCCGCCACGGCCATGACGGTCAGGACGGCCAGAATCAGCAGGTGCGTCCGGCGCATCGGATCCGGCATCGCGACGTCGTCCGCCCGCTCATCCGCGAAACCCGCCTCGCCGTTCGGGCGCCGCTCGCCGTGCACGACGGCGTAGGAGAGATCGATCTTCGGGTCTAGGGTGTGCCAGTCGGCCACGCTGGTGGCCTGGGACACGGGCTCCTTCGGCGCCACCCCCCGGATCGTCTCCGCCGGAGGCGCGGCGTTCGGCGCGGCAGCCACGGGAGCCGGCTCGTGCCTGGGCGACTCGAAGAGTGTCTCCGGCTGCATGCGTGCCGCCGGGCTGGGGGCCCACGATTTGGAAGCCGCCGTCTCGTCCGGCGTCGCCTCCGACGGGAACGCCATGAGCTCCGCAGTCGCCGATAGCGGAGTCTCCGCAGGAAACGCCTCGAGCGGGGTCGCCGCGCTTTCGCCTGGCTCCGCCGCCGGCCACGGTCCGAGCGGATCCTCCCGAACGGTGGTCTCCGGCTCGTCGCAAACTCTCGCCGCGGCCTCCTCTCCGCTTCCGGAAGGGCCGTCCGCCGCAGGCTCCGCCGCCTCCTCCACAGCGGCACGCGTTGCGCCCCCCGCGGCCGGAACTGGCTCGGGGACGGCCATCACGACTGGCACCCTGACCGCAGCCGTCTCACAAATCCCGACGAAGGCATCCCAGACGGCCGGCGACGCCTCGTAACCATCGTCCTGCACCAACTGGGCAAGCGCCTTCTGCGACTCGAGCAACGTGCGATATGACGAGGAGCCCGGCAACGCCAGTGTGCGCTCCAGCCACTTGCACAGACCGGGCCTCACGGGCACGCGTGCGCCGTCTGGCTTCGTTTCCGTCAGTTCCTGCAGCAACCGCCCGATCTCGTCGGGGTATTCGGTGGAGCCAAGGGGCCGGCCGAGGAGCATGGCCAGGGTGACGAGACCCACCTGCATGACGTCGTTACGGCGGCTGTATTGCGCCGAGTCCGGGTCCCGACGCGTAGCGAGTCGGTACTCGCTCCACAGGCGTGTCACGCCCCAGGCAGAAACCGCCTGTTCGATCACCGTCCCAAGGACATGTTCTGCGATGACCACCCGTCCCTCGCCCGCCAGGATCAGCCGGTCAGGGCCGAGGGCGCCGTGGAAGCCATCCGGGGAGAAGTCGTGCAGAAGCGCCACCGAGGACATCATCTGGCGCGTCACGGCGAGCACCCCTGCGGTGGGTGGCTTCACCTCGGCGCGCGCGGCCACGTCGAGAATCTCGGCCAGGCGGCGACCGGCCACGTGGGCCGACACGAGCGCGGGGCGGCCGTCCCGCTCGGCGACGAACTGGACCCGGCGGACGCGACAGTAGGACGAGTGCGTGAAGGTGGACAGCCGGGCGACCCGGTCCTTCAGGGCCTGGGCGAAGAAGGGTGCCGTGGCAAGGGCATCGCAGAAATACAGGTATTCGAGCAGCGCGCCGGACGGCTGCGGGACGATGACCCGTTCGCCCAGGCGATCGCGAAATCCGGGAATCTGGAAGAGCGAATCGAGCGCCGACACTCCCATATGTCCTATTGTCGGCTCGACGCCGCGAGATCATTGGGGCTGAAGCCGGGTGGGTATAGAATGAATTTACAGGCCCACACCACCACAGGACCCCGGAGGACTTCCGATGAACGGACTGCTCACCTTCTGCGCGTCCCTCGGACTCGTACTCGTCGCGGCAGCGGCCGTCCTGGGACAGCCGGCTGGAGATCTGAAGCCGGGTGATCCGGCGCCCGCGTTCACGTTACCGGGCTCGGACGGCAAGACCTACAGCCTGGCGGACTTCAAGGGAAAGAGGTCCGTGGTGCTCGCCTGGTTCCCGAAAGCGTTTACTGGTGGTTGAACAGCCGAATGCAAGTCGCTCCGTGAGAGCGGCGCCGACATCCGCCAGACCGGCGTGGCGTATTTCACCGCCAGCGTCGATACCCCAGACACCAACAAGAAGTTCGCAGAATCCCTCGATCTCGACTACCCCATCCTGAGCGACCCCGGCAAGGAGGTTGCCAAGGCGTACGGCGTCATTGTTGGCGACAGGGCCTACGCATCGCGGTGGACCTTCTACATCGGAATGGACGGGAAGATCCTCTATATCGACAAGCAGGTGAGCCCGGCCTCCCACGGCCAGGATGTCATCGATCGCCTGAAGGCGCTGGGCATCACGAGGCAACCCTGAAGGGTCGCCCTGCCGGCAGGGCGGGGCTTCAGCCTTGCCCGCGATCGCAGAGCGAGGCTTCAGCCTTGCCCACGAGTTGCAGAAACTCGGCGAGCACCATCGCGGTGGCTCCCCAGACCTGCACGCCGTCCAGGGAAAAATAGGGGACGTCCTGGAACAGGCCGTCCATCATCCGAGTGGTGTGGCGGACACACCCCGGGTCGAGCAGGACTTCGAGGCTCGGCTCGATGAGTTTGTCGACTTCGGCATCCGCCAGCCGAAAATCAGGCCGCGAGTCGGTCACCCCCACGACCGGATGGAGTACGTAACCGCTCACCGGGATATGGAGCGGCGTCAGCCTTCCGAGCAGACGCACCTGTGCCGGATCTACCCCGGTCTCCTCGTGCGCTTCCCTCATTGCCGCGTGCTCGATCGTCTCCCCGGCCTCGACGCCCCCGCCCGGCAGCGAGACCTGGCCCGCGTGATTCGGCAGCCGCGAGGATCGTACGGTCAGCAGCAGGTGCACCCGTGCGTCGATCGGAAACAGCAGCAGCAATCCCGCGGCGGCTCGTGATTCAACCGGCGAACGCCCGGGCAGCCATCCCGGACGCGGCGTGGGCGCCAACCGGCGCTGCGCCTCGAGGCCCGGAAGCGGGCCGGCCAGCGCGACCAGGAGACGCCGTTCCAGATCGGGAAACGTCATCATCGGCACTATCTCTTGTACCATCCCTCGACCCGTTCTGTCGCCCTTGAACAGGCCGCCCGGCGCGGCCGGCCAGGTCGCCGTCTTCCCGCAGGCGTCAGAGCTGGCGGAGACGGGGGCCGACGCCGTGAAGATGAGGAAGGCTGCCGTGGACAAGAGGCCGGCCGGTCAACTCGCCACCGGCCGGAACCTCACGCCGAGCGTGCTGAAGGAACGTGGCATTGTCCTAGACCTTCGCGATGGCCTGCTCGAGGTCTGCGATCAGATCCTCGACGTCTTCGATGCCCACCGAGTAGCGGACAAGGCCGTCGGTGATGCCGCCCTCGAGCCGGTCGGCCTGCGACATGCCCGCGTGGGTCATCGACGCGGGATGTTCGATCAGCGTCTCCACACCGCCCAGCGACACGGCCAGGGTGGCCAGGTGGACGTTGTCCATCAGGTTGCGGCCGGCCTCGAACCCGCCGTTCAGCTCGAAGCTCATCATCGACCCGAAGCCGGACATCTGGCGCTTGACCAGCTCGTGCTGCGGGTGCGACTCGAGGCCGACATAGCGGACCCACTTCACCTTCGGATGGGATTCGAGCCAGCGCGCGATCTTCATCGCGTTCTCCTGCGCCCGCTCCACACGCAGGGACAACGTCTTGACGCCGCGGTTCACCAGGAACGCCTGGTGCGGGTCCATGTTCACGCCGAGGATCACCATCATCGCTCGAAGCTGCTTGTACACCGCAGGATCCTTCACGACGATGATGCCGCCGACCACGTCGGCGTGGCCGTTGATGAACTTCGTCACCGAGTGGAGGACGACGTCCGCACCGAGATCCAGCGGTTTCTGGAGGCACGGGCTGGCAAAGGTGTTGTCCACCGCCACGAGGGCACCGTGCCGGTGCGCGAGTTCCGAAACCGCGCGGATGTCCGTCACCAGCATCGCCGGGTTCGACGGCGATTCGAGGTAGACCATCTTCGTGTTCGACCGGATCGCCTGTCGGACATTCTCGAGGTCCGAGGTGTCGATATAACTGTATTGCACGCCGAATCGGCTGAAATGCTGCTCGATGAGGCTGCGTGACGGACCGTAGACCGACCCGGTGCTCACCAGGTGCGCGCCTTGTGACAACAGCGCCATGTAGACGACCGACACCGCCCCCATCCCGGAAGCCGTGGCGATGCCGTCGAAGCCATTCTCGAGTTCCGCGACGTTCTTCTCGAGGGCCCGAATCGTCGGGTTCCCGATTCGCGTGTAGATGAAACCGTCCGCCCGACCGGCGAACCGGTCGGCGCCGGTCTGCGCGTTGTCGAACGCGAACGTCGATGTCTGATAGATCGGCGTCACGGCGCTGCCATACATATCGTGGGCGTGGCCCGCGTGCACCATCTTCGTGTTGAACCCGAGCTTCTTGGTATCCATAGCGCTCCAGTGGGCAGGGACGGATGA
>DASVIS010000135.1:0-25604 GCA_036381995.1 Vicinamibacterales bacterium
GACCGGTTCTCGCTCATCGGGGCGACGCGGGCCTTGACGCAGCTGTTCTCGTACGAGGCGCCGTTCCTGCTGGCCCTGCTCGGCCCGGCCATCGCCGCCAACACGTGGCAAATCAGCCAGGTCGATGCCTACGCGCATGGACACTGGTGGCTCCTGCTCACGCAGCCTATCGGATTCGTCATTGCGATCGTGGGCCTCATGGGCAAGCTGGAACTGCCGCCCTTCGACTCGCCCGAGGCGGAAACCGAGATCGTCGGCGGCACGATGACGGAATACAGCGGCCGCGGCTGGGCGCTGTTCAGGATCGGCCGCGACGTGGAGCTGTTCGTGGGCCTCACGCTGGTGGCCTCGTTCTACCTGGGCGGTGTCGCCAACCCCTTCGAGTTCGTGCTGAAGACCGGCGGCTTGCTGTTCGTGACCGCGGCGCTGCAATCGTTGTTCGCCCGCCTGCGCATCGATCAGACGGTCGGCCTCTGGTGGCGGGTTGGGATCCTCCTGGCGCTGGCGCAGTTGCTGCTGCTGGTGTTCATCAGGTGATGTGCCGCGGGGCTTCGGCCCCGCGTGAGGAGTTCGAGATGAGAATCGGCGCAATGCTGGGCGATATTTCGCGGTCGCTGTTCAGGCGCCCGGTGACCGAACGCTATCCCTACGAGCGGAGGCCCGCACCCGAACGCCTGCGCGGACAGCTCATGTTCGACCCGGCCAAGTGCACGGGCTGCAAGATCTGCGTACGGGACTGCCCGGCCCACGCGATCGAGCTGATCGTGGTGGACAAGGTCGCCAAGCGCTTCGTGATGCGTTTCCACACCGACCGGTGCACGTACTGCGCGCAGTGCCTGATGGGTTGCAAGTTCGACGCGCTGGGCATGTCGCATGAGCAGTGGGAACTCGCGGCCCTCAGCAAGGAGCCGTTCACGATCATGTTCGGCCGGACAGAGGACGTCCACGCGCTGCTCGACCAGGCCGCGTGCAAGCCTGCGGCGGCTGCGCCGCTCGGCCCGATCGTCCCGGCAGCCCCGGCCACGACGTAAGCAGCAGAACTGGTTTCAAGACCCGCAGGCGGGTGGTTTTCGAGCCGAGGCACCCACCATAGACATTCGTTGCGGCAGGGGCACAGCATGGCGCGCCGCACAGACTCTCTCCAGCTTCCCATTCCTCGACCGGCACGCGTCGCCGTGCTCGGCGTCGGCAACGACATGAATGGCGACGATGGGGCCGGCGTGTGTGTCGTGCGGGCGCTGGCCGCCGCGATGGCGGCCACGCCAGGCGTGCTGCTGATTGACGGCGGCACGGCGCCGGAGAACTTCACCGGCCCGCTTCGTCGCTTTCGCCCCGACCTCGTCGTCGAAATCGACGCGGCGGATCAGGACCAGGCGGCCGGCACGACGGCGTGGATCGACTGGCGCGACGCGGACGGGATGAGCGCCTCGACGCATACGCTTCCTCCGTCGGTTCTCGCGAACTTCCTGTCGACCGACGTCGGATGCCGCGTCGCGCTGATTGGCGTGCAGCCCGCAACACTCGAGATGGGACGGGGCCTCTCCCCCGCGGTCGCTACCGCGGTCCAGCAGCTGGCCGGCCAGTTGTCCGCGTGGCTGTCGGACGACACATACCCGTAGCGTCCCTGCCCGCAAGCCGATTGACCCGTCGCGGCTCAGAAGATCCGCACCACATCGCGTCCTCGCTCCTGCGCCCCCCCGTCGTCTCCTTCCGTTCGCATTCTCCGTACTCCGCCCTCTATTCACTTTCGACGACGTGCGCCAGATTCCGAAGCCGCGTCTCGGGCAGCGTCCAGACCCACGTGGCCGTCGCCAGCGCCAGCACGAATGGCACGCCGAGGCCGCCAGCGAGCCCGTGGGACGCCACGAAGAAGCTGACCAGGAACGGCGCGAAGAACTGGACGCCGCGCGCCGTGTTGTAGGTGGTTCCCATCGCGAAATTGCGGATGTCGGTCGGGAACAATTCCGCCAGGAGCGCGCCGAACCCAGCCGTGCAACCCGAGCCCAGGCCCAGCCCGAGGAAGGCCCCCCAGAACAACACCGGGTGCGGCAGCAGAGCCTGCCAGTGGAACGCGAGCGGGTAGAGCGAAGCGGCGGTCAGCAACGAGTAGAGGGTGAACAGCAGCCGGCGGCCGTATCGGTCGGCCAGGTAGCCAAAAATCAGCATGCCGAGCAACTGCCCCATCTGAGCGGTGAGCATCCACAGCGTCGACCGGCCGATCGGCTGGTGAAATTCGGTCTGCAGGAACTTGGGCAGCCACGTGTAGCAGGTCCAGTACGTGCCCAGCTTGAGCACGCCGAGCACGAACCCTTTCAGCGTGACGCCCACGAGCCGGTGCCGCACCATCAACCGGAGCGCCGCGACCGGCGACAGCCGGTCTTCCTTCTGCGCCAGCCACAGCGCCGATTCCGGGAGACTTCGCCGGGCGAAGAAGGCGACCAGCGCCGACGCGGACGAGACGAGGAATACGGCGCGCCAGCCAATCAAGGGCGCCACCAGGAATCCCACGACCGCCGCGAGGCCCACGCCCAGCGGCTCACCCGCCTGCAGCAAGGCCGACGCCCTGCCCCTCATCGCGGGAGGCGCCGTCTCGGCGAGCAGCGCGTGACCGACGGCCCACTGCCCCCCGACGCCCAGCCCCGTGATCGACCGGAACAGCAGCACGGTCCAGAACCCGCCGGCAAACGCCGTGAGGCCGGTCCCGATCGAGTAGATGAGGATCGTCCAGGTCATGACGTAGCGGCGCCCGCGCAGGTCGGACAGATACCCGAACACGATCCCGCCAACACCCGACCCGCCGAGCGCCACGCCGAGCAGGGTTGCCTCCTGCCCGGGTGTCAGCGCCAGTTCGCGCCCGATGGGCAGGAGCAGAAACGAGAAGAGGACGAGGTCGTAAAAGTCGAACATCCACCCGGCCAGCGAGATCAGCCAGATGCGAACCGGGAAGCGGGTCGGAAGCGTAGCGGCTGGTAGAGGCGCGGTCATCCCCGAGTCATCTCCTCCCTCGAATGAAGCCGATCGTCAGTTCTGCGGCGTCGCACAGCGTACGAGACAGCCCCGCGAACAGATCATCATAGCCGGACGCCAGCCGCTGAGCCATTCGAAAGACACAGGAGACAATCGCGGACTCGAGGACGGCGGAAGGAGGGTGATCGGGCCACGCCTGTCCCACACGATGTTCCGCGCGCGAGCCATGAGCCGTCGAACCCGGCCGTGCCGTTCCCGGTCGTGAAGCGAGCGGACGCAGGGCGACCGCGCCCCGCGGCGTCGTGCGCGGCGTCGTCCACACACGGACCCGTCGGGTGGCAGCCGAAGCACAGGCACTGTCCGCACGCCGGGCACACATCCAGTGTCCCCCAGGCCCGGCTCCGCTTCCCGTTGATGGCTGATGGACGGTCGCTCATCGTGGTTCCTCGCCTGGCGTCCGGTCCGGCTCGACGCCACCGCCTCCCGCACATTGCATAGTTATACATCCCGCTGCATGTTCTGACGAGACACTGATCGCTCGATGCGCTCGAGAGCGTTGAATACGCCAGCACGATTCGCTCCATCTCGTCTCCTTCACCGCAGCCGCAGCCCACTGTCGTATAAACATGCACTGATATGTATAACTATACTCCCCCACACGCGGCTCCCGCAAGAGCGTGGCCGCCGGCGACGGCGATCACGAGGGAATCGCGAACGGATCAGCGGCTGATCTTCTCGAGCTGCGCGAGGAAGGCGGCCGCCTGCCTGGGGCCGGCGGCAATGACGAGAACCGTGTCGTCCCCGCCGATCGTCCCCACGACCTCGGGGAAGGCGGCGCGATCGATGGCCAGCGCCAGGTGCTGCGCTTCGCCCGGCGGCGTGCGCAGCACGACCAACTGGTCGACCCGGGCCGTCCGGGACAGGGATCGGACGGCGACCCGCTGCAGCTGCGTCAGCGTGGTCTCGTGACTGGCGGTGTCCTGGCCCGACCGGCCGTAGGCGCCGTCACCGGCCCGTTTGACCAGGCCCAGCTCCTTCAGGTCGCGCGAGATCGTAGCCTGGGTGGCTTGGATGCCGCGCGTCACGAGCCGCCGCTGCACGATTTCCTGGCTGGTGATCTCCTCGTGATCCACCAGTTCCAGGATAATCGTCTGCCGCCGTGTCTTGGTCATGCGTTCCTCGGACGGTCGCGCCCGCCCAGGGCCGGTCTCCAACAGGAGCGCCCACCGCCGCAACGGCCCTTCGATCTCGCCACGCGTCACGCGACGGTTCTGGCGGCTATTCTACCTGCCCGGTGCCGAATCGGCCAGCAGGCAGGCGCTGACGCGTTCGAGGCTGGCCAGCCCATGCACGTCCGACTCCAGCTGCGGCACGATCACCCGCCGAACCGAGGGCAGACGGCGTTCGATTTCTGCGAGGTGCACCCGCTCCTGCGCCTTGCGGGCGCGAAAGTACTCGCCGGGCGCGTCATCCGGCAGCACGCGGTTCACGACCACGCCGCCCATCGTCACGCCGGCGTCCGCCAGCTGGTGCGCGGCGCGCACCGACTCCTCTATCGGCAGCCGCTCCGGGATCAGCACCAGCACGAACGCGACACGATCCCCGCGCGCCAGTTCGGCACGAACGGCCGACAGCCGTGCGCCGCGCGCCTCGAGGATCTCGAGCACCGGATCGACGAGCGGCGCCTGTCCCCCGTCGGCGGCTGCGAGGTGCGCCCCGGCGGCACTCGCCTCTCTCCTGTGCCTGGCCAATGCCTCGACCCACGAGGACATGAGTTCGGGAAGACGGAGCAACCGCAGTGCGTGCCCCGTGGGCGCGGTGTCGAAAACAACCAGGTCGTACATTCCCGCGCGCGACACGATGAGATCCGACATCCGGTCGAACACGGCGACGTCCGCCACGCCCGGCATCGACGCGGTCAGCTCGATCTGGCGAGCCGCCTCCCTGACGACCGCCGGGCTGAACAACCCGGCCAGCCGTGCCTTCGCCTCGTCCAGGTAACGCCGCGCCTCGCTTTCGGCGTCGATCTCGAGGCCGACCAGGCCGGGAAGGATCTCGCGCTCGCTCGACGCCAGCGGGACTTCGAAGATGTCGGACGTGGAGTGGGCAGGGTCGATGGACACCAGCAGGACGCGCTTGCCTGCACGGCTCGCGGCGAGAGCCATCGCGGACGCGCAGGTCGTCTTGCCCACGCCCCCCTTGCCGCCGAAGAACAGGATACGTCGATCGAGGAGGCGTCGCACGGGCCTAGCAGCACGAGAAAGTGGCGAGCGGAGATCGATCCATCCCCATTCGCCGGTGCCAGAGATGGAACTCCTCGACGAGATACGGGTGCACGTCGATCAGGTAGAGCGCCGCGGGATTGGGCAGGCCCATCAGGTCCATGAAACACATCAGCAGGAACAGGTCCTGCAGCTCGATGGCTTCGGACCGCAGTTGCCGGCGGTGGCCGGAGAGGGCCATCCCATGGAAGACGTCCGCCACGTTGCGCCAGAAGATCGAGGGATCCATGTCGTCAGCAATGCCGCAGGTCGCAAGCCGCGATCCGGCTAGTTCCGCCCGATGACCAGGTTCGTTCCGAACGCGGTGTCCAGTCGAGTGACAGACCGGCAGCCGGCCTGCTCCATCCACGACCGAACTTCCCGCTCGGTGTAGGTGTCGCCTTTCGGCGTGCCAACCAGCATGTTCAACGCGAACAGCGCTGCCATCATCGGGCCGTCACGCTCCTCGTTCATGAGGAAGTCCTGCACGACCATCTGCCCACCAGGATTCAGCGCCTGAACGGCCTTTCGAAACAGGAGCCGGTTGTCGTCCGCGTCGTTGCTGTGAATCACGGCGGACATGAACACCAGGTCGAACCCCCCGGCGAGGGGCGCCGTCAGGTAGTCGCCGGTGACGGTCGTCACCTCGGCCGCAAGGCCTTCCTGCGCGATGTACGCCTTCGTCAGCGGCACGACGCCTGGCAGGTCGAAGACGACGGCGGAGATCCCGCGACGGGCACGCGCGAACGCCATGGCGTAGGCGCCAGACCCGCCGCCGACGTCCAGCACGCGGGTGACCCCTTCGAGGTCGAGCATCCCCACGACCTCCCCAGCCGTCTGTCTGGCGCGGGAGTGCATCGCCGCGATGAACGGCCGCAGCCAGTCGTCACCGCGGTCGTTGATCTCGGCGAGCCCGACCGGATGCCCGTCCCGGACCACGTCCGTCATCCGGCTCCAGGTATCCCAGAGATGATTGGTGTGACCGAGCCCGCCCATGTAGTCCGGCCGCCCCTTGACCAGATACGCCTCGGCCAGCGGCGAATTGCGGAAACGCCCCTCGCGCTTCTCAAGCAGGCCGAGGGCGACCAACGCGTTCATCAGCCGATCGGTGGCGCGCGGATTCGTGTCGAGAGCCGCCGCGGTCTCCTCCGAAGTCCGCGCCTCCGAGTTGAGAGCCGTGAACAGACCGAGTTCGAAGGCCGTCAGCAGAGGCCGGCTGCGCTGGAACGCCGTAGCCAGCTCCATGATCGGTTTGGGCGACAGGGGTGCGGAGGTGCGGGCGGAATCCATGCGTCTCCCTTCGAGGCCGGCCCGAGGCTGGCGGACTTCGAGGCCCGCCCCGCGTACCGACGCCGCCATCATACCGAATCGTGAAGGAAGACGGAAAGGAAGGGGCTCAGACCCCGTAGCTGACGTGCAGCGCCGCGGTGCCTTCCTTGACGAAATGCAGCAGCAGCGATTCGAGAAGGGGCTGGGGCTCGGTCTCGAACGCGGCCACGGGCGTAAATCCGAAGCCCAACAGTGTGTTTCGCAGTTCACGGGCGCGAGCCATCATCGCGTGAAGGGTCGAGTACTGCTCCTCGGCAAGGCGTTCGCCCGCGCGCTCCACGGTCAGCGTGAACGCCGACGGGTGCCTCAGGAAATAGCACTCCACCTCTTCCACGACTCCGCGCAGTTGCCACACAATCACGGCGCTCTGCGGTACCATTGGCAAATCTCTCCCTGACTTTCCCCCTGGCAAGAGATCGGCCAAACTCCGACATCGTGAGAATCACCGACTTCTGCCACAATTGGTCGACATTGCCGGTGCACCCCCGCGAGCCGGGGCCGGCCGCACGGTAACTTCTACACAGCCGGGAAGAATCTTCCGGAACATTCGGGTGTGCAGGTCGGTCATGGCAGTCGTGGATCAATACAGGAGGCATCGTGAAGGCGATTGTCGTTCGTGAGTTCGGGGAACCGAACGTGATGCGGGTGGAGGACGTGCAGGATCCCATCCCTGGCCAGGGCGAGATGCTCATCCGTATCAAGGCAGTGGGCGTCAACCCGGTCGACCACTACATCCGCCAGGGCGTCTACGCGCGAAAGCCGACGTTGCCCTACACGCCGGGAGCAGATGCCGCCGGAACAATCGAGACCGCGGGCGCAGAGGTCGCTGGCTTTTCGCCGGGCCAACGGGTGTACATCACCGGCACCGCCGCCGGCGCCTATGGAGCGTGCGCCGAGTTGGCAGTTTGCGAGCCGTCGCAGGTACACCCCCTACCCGACTCGCTCTCGTTCGAGCAGGGAGCGGCCATTGGCGTGCCCTACGGCACAGCCTCCCGTGCGCTCTTCCAGCGCGCGCAGGCACGGCCTGGCGAGTCGGTGTTGATCCACGGAGGCAGCGGCGGCGTGGGCACGGCCGCCATTCAACTGGCCCGCGCGGCCGGCATGGTGGTCCTGGCCACTGCCGGCACCGACCGGGGCCTCGCGCATGTCACGGCGCAGGGCGCGACCTGCGCCTTCAATCACCGGATGACCGGCTACGTCGATCGGATCCTCGAGGCGACCGGCGGTCGCGGCGTGGACATCATCCTCGAGATGCTCGCCAACGTGAACCTCAACCGCGATCTTGGCCTCCTGGGCCGCGGGGGCCGGGTGATCGTCATCGGCAATCGAGGCACGATCGAGATCGATCCCCGGCAGGCCATGGCCAGGGACGCGGACATCCGGGGAATGATCCTGTTCAATGCGTCTCCGGCCGAGATCGCCGAAATTCACGCCGCGCTCGGCGCAGGCCTGAGAGACGGCACGCTGCGACCCGTGGTCGGCCGCCTGTTTGCGCTCGCGGACGCGCCGCGCGCGCACGAAACTGTCATGTCGCCGGGCGCGCACGGGAAGATCGTCCTGACGGTGTAGACCCTAAACCTGGTATCGCTGCCGAATCGTCGGAATGAGGTATTCCGAGAAGGCCCGCTCGAAATCGAACGTCGGTGCGTAGCCCCAGTCCTTCCGCGCCGCGCAGTCGTCCACGTCGGCCGGCCATGAGTCGACGATCCCCTGCCGCCGCTCGTCCACCCTGTACGTGATGTCCGCGCCCGGAAACGCCTTCAGCACCACCTGGCGCATTTCCTCGGCCGACGGGTTGAAGGCGCCCACATTGTAGGCCGTCCGCCGTAACCGCTCACGCGGGGCCGCCGCCAGGTGCAGCAGCGCGGCGACGCCGTCCGGCATCGCCATGAATGGAATCCGCGTGTCCGGGCGCACGAAGCACCCGTACGCCTCGCCGCGGGCCGCCGCGTGGATCATCTCGGGCGCGAAGTCGGACGTGCCCCCCGAGGGAACCGTCACGGCCGAAATCAAGCCGGGGAACCTCACGCAGCGAAAGTCCACCTTCCGGCTCACCGAGTCCTTGGCGAGCTGCTTATAGTGCTTCGTGTAGTAGTCGCCGAGCTGCTCGCAGTAGAGCTTGTTGCATCCGTACATCGTGCTCGGGTGGTTGTACTGATCCTCCTTCACCTCACCAGCGCGGTCCTTCGTCTCGAGATCGGGCATGCCGTAGGCCGCGATCGACGACGGGTAGAGGAACACGACCGGGCGGCCGTGCGCTTCGCCCTGCTTCTGCGCGAATTCGAGCAGGTTGAGCGTCCCGCCCACGTTGACTTCGTGGGCCGCAATTGGCGTGACCTCCGCTCGGGTGGACAGCAGGGCTGCCAGGTGGAACACGAGATCCACTTCGTACTCCGCCACGATCCGGTCCAGCAGATTGGTATCGAGAATCGAGCCCTGGACCTCGCGGGAGACCATCTTGCCAAGCGCCGGCTCGAGCGGGTTGACATCCAGCGTGATGACGCCGCGGCCGCTGTCTCGGGCCAGGGTGCTGATCAGGCCGTGACCGATTTCACCACCGGCGCCTGTGATGAGGACGACGGGTCTTTGCACGCGACAACCTCCCTCTCGACCAAACGAAGAATTCGGCGTGACAGACAATTCTACCGGATCTTCCGGGCGGACGGCGCGTGCCTTGGGCTATGATCGGATGATGTTCAACCGGCAGCGGACCGGGTCGGTCGTGTGCCCGTCGTGCGGCAACCTGGTGGGCGTCAACGACCAGCGCTGTTACAACTGCGGGCGATGGAACCCCGGCATGTGGGGATTCGCACCGCTGCTGCGGCGACTGGGCAACGACTTCGGGTTCACGACCGTCGTGATCGGCGGCAGCGCGGCGCTCTACGTGCTGACGCTGCTGGCGTCGGGTGGCCAGATCGGCATGAGCGGCCTGTTTTCGCTGCTCTCCCCCAGTTCGCAGGCGCTGTTCCTGTTCGGCGCGAGCGGCGCCGTGCCGGTGTTCGGGTTCGGCCGGTGGTGGACCATCCTCAGCGCCGGCTGGCTGCACGGCAACCTCCTGCACATCGTCTTCAACATGATGTGGGTGCGGCAGCTCGGGCCGGCAACGGGACAGCTGTACGGCGCCAGCCGCCTGGTGATCATCTACACGATCGGCGGCGCGATGGGGTTCCTGCTCAGCTCTTTGGCCGGCGTGCTGCTGCCAGGCGTGCCGATCCTCGGCGGCGCGTCATTTACGATCGGCGCCTCGGCGCCGATATTCGGGTTGCTCGGTGCGCTGGTGCGCTACGGCCATAGAACGGGCAGCAGCATGGTCCGCGGACAGGCGTGGTCATGGGCGGTGACGCTGTTCGTGTTCGGCCTGATCATGCCTGGGGTCGACAACTGGGCGCACGCGGGCGGGTTCGCGGGCGGCTACCTCGCGGCCATGTGGCTCGACCCGCTGCGGGCTGAGCGCACCGATCACATGGTCATCGCGCTGGTGTGCCTCGGTGCCACGCTCGCCTCGGTCGCCGCTTCGCTCGTGCAAGGGCTGAGCTTGCTGCGAGGCGGGGCCTAGCCGATTCACAGCCCATCTTGTCGCATCGACCGATGAGCTTACGGTTTTCCGGCATAATCGCCGGGAAGTTGTCGTCCCTGTTGAAAGTGGGATAAAATCTGATGGATAACGCCGATCAGAACGAGGATCGGCTTTTGCACAAAGGGGCAGGGTCGGCCGATTCCGGCCCCCGAACAACGAGGAGTGGACACGATGGCGATGACGATCAAGGACGACTGCATCAGCTGCGGCGCGTGCGAGCCGGAATGCCCGAACGAGTCGATCAGCCAGGGCGATACGATTTACGTGATTGACACGGTGAAGTGCACGGAGTGCAAAGGCCACTACGATTCGCCGAAGTGCGTCGAAGTGTGCCCGGTAGACGGCTGCATCGTCAAGCTGGAAGCGTAATCCAGGCGGAATCGGTTCGGTTTCTCCTCGGCTTCACCAGCCTGCATTCTTACCGATTCGGTCAACGAGGACGCGCCCCCGCAGGGGCAGGTACCGCCTGCCCCGCCGGGTTGTTCCCCCGGCACCGTGCGGCCTCGTTGACGGGAGTCGATCCCACCTCTGGTCTTCCTGCCTTCGATGTTCCGGCGTGACAGGCCTTTCTCCATTTTCCGTTCACCATTCTCCGTTCTTTGGTAACCTTGGGGTCCGATCTCGAGGAACGCCAGGATCCGAGACCAGCCCCTGTTTCACGTCTCACGGAGATGACCATGATGAAGGACGTGGTGTGTGCCGTGGCCGTCGCACTGCTGGCGACGGCGTCGGTGGCTGGAGCGCAGACTGCCTTCTCGGTGTTCTTCACCGAGAAGACGATGCGGATGGACTACTACCATACCGGCGGGGGGCAGGAACTGTTTTCGCTGGACCAGGTGGTGTCCGATGGCCCGTGGGCTGGTAGCCGCACCCAACTCCTCGACGCCACGAATCTCGGCCCGTATTTCTTCGAGGTCATCGATCGGAAGACCAATCAGCCGATCTACTCGCGCGGGTTCGCCTCGATCTACGGCGAATGGGAGACCACCGGCGAACCCAAGCAGGGATTGCACCGCTCGTTCCACGAGTCGCTGCGATTCCCGTGGCCGAAGGGACCAGTGCAGGTCGTGGTGAAGAAGCGCGACCGCGCCAATGCCTTCTGCGAAGTGTGGTCCACGGTCGTCGATCCCGCATCCCGGTTCGTGACCGCCGCGGAAGCCAGGCCGGCGGGCAAGGTATGGACGTTGTTCGAGAATGGCCCGGCCGCGACGAAAGTCGACCTCCTCATCCTGGGCGACGGCTATGCCGAAGCCGATCTGCCCAAGTTCCACGCGGACGTGAAGCGGCTGGCCGACCGCCTGTTCGCGACCGAGCCGTTCAAGAGCCGGAAGGCGGACTTCAACGTGCGCGCGATCGATCTGCCGGCGCCGAGCAGCGGCGTGAACCGGCCGCGGACCGCCGACTATCGGCGCACGCCGCTCGGCGTGTCGTACAACATCTTCGATTCCGAACGCTACGCGCTCACCCTCGACAACCGCTCCATGCGCGACGTTGCGTCGGCGGCGCCCTATGACTTCCTCGAGATCCTGATCAACGAGAAGCAATACGGCGGGGGCGGGATCTTCAACGACCACGCGACGGCCGCCGTCGACACGGGCTTCGGGGACTACATCTTCGTCCATGAATTCGGCCACCACTTCGCCGGCCTCGCCGATGAGTACTACACGTCGGACGTCGCGTACGACTCGGGCGTTCCGGACCGGCCAGAACCATGGGAGCCGAACGTCACGGCGCTGAAGGACCCGGCCACGCTGAAGTGGAAAGACCTCGTCGAACCCGGGACACCGCTGCCCACCCCATGGGAGAAGAACGCGTACGAGAAGAAGAGCCGCGAGATCCAGGAGCGCCGGCGCGATCTCAGGGCGAGGAACGTGCCCGAGAGCGAGATGGACGGGCTCTTCACCGAGGAGCTGAACTGGTCCACACCGTTCCTCGCAGGAATGACGTTCTCGCGCGAGGTGGGTGCGTTCGAGGGGGCGTCCTACGAGGCGAAGGGACTCTTCCGTCCCGAGGCCGACTGCATCATGTTCACACGCGACAAGGTCGGCTTCTGCCGGGTCTGCCAGCGGGCCATCTCGCGCATCATCGACATGTACGCGAGGTAGCCCATGAGCGCCGCTCCAGTCGCGCCGGCAGCGCCTCCGCTGGCCGAGTTCACCGCCAAGGCTGTCATCACCGGGATCGTTCTCGGCCTCGTTTTCGGCGCGGCCAACGCGTACCTTGGCCTGCGCGTCGGCATGACCGTGTCCGCCTCGATTCCGGCCGCGGTGATGACCGTCGCCATCTTCCGGCTGTTCCGGACGAAGGGGACGATCCTCGAAGCGAACATCTCGCAGACGATCGGATCGGCCTCGACGGCGCTGGCCACCGGCAGTATCTACACGCTGCCGGCGTTGTTCCTCTGGGGCATGGCGCCGCCATACCTGCAGGTCGTCGCGCTCTGCTTTCTCGGCGGCGTCCTCGGCCTGGCGGCGATGATCCCGCTGCGCCGGCTGCTCATCGTCCAGGCGGCCGACGAACTGCCCTACCCCGAAGGCACGGCCTGTGCGGAGGTCCTGCGCGCGACCGCAGCCGACAGCAGCGGCAGCGCCTGGATCTTCCGGGGGATGGCGGTCGGAGCCGCAATCAAGATCCTGGTCTCGCTGGCGTTCCTGTTCCCGTCGTCCATCCACGCACCGCTGCCCTCCCTCCTCCCGAAGGCCGAACTCGCCCTGGAACTCGCCCCGGCGCTGTTCGGCGTCGGATACATCCTGGGCTACCGCCAGGCGGCCATCTGCGTGGCCGGCTCGCTGGTGTCGTCGCTCGCGCTGACGCCGCTCATCGCGTGGCTCGGGGCGGGTCTCTCGGCGCCCCTGTATCCCGAGACCGTCCGGCTCGTCTCCCAGATGTCCTCGAGCGACATCTGGTCGCGATACGTGCGCTACATCGGCGCGGGCGCCGTAGCCACGGCGGGCATCCTCACGGTGGCACGCGGGCTGCCGACGATGGTCGGCGCCTTCGTAGCGGTGGCAAACGGGATGGGAGGGCGGAAGAGGGATCGGAACTCGGGCGGCGAAGACCGGAAAATGGCTCCGACCCCGGACACGGACCGTGATCTCCCGGGCGCTTTCGTCGTCGGCGCCATCGTCATGGTGGTCGCCGTCGCGGCCCTGGTGCCGGGTGTCTTCGGGGGCAGCATGGGACCTGCGCAGCGCGCGGTGTGCGCGGCCGGAGTCGGAATCTTCGGCGTCCTGTTCGTGGCCGTCGCCGCCCGGATCGTCGGCATCGTCGGCGTCACGTCCCAGCCCACGTCGGGCATCGCCCTCATCACGCTGCTCGGCGTGGCCTCGGTATTTGCGGCCATGGGCTGGAACGATCCCGGCGCGCGCGCGGCCGTGCTCACCGTCGCAACGATTGTCGCCATTGCGGGGTCGAAGGCGGGAGACATCTCGCAGGACCTGAAGACCGGCTACCTGGTGGGCGCCACGCCGGCTCGCCAGCAGTTCGGCCAGTTGATTGGCGCGTCCTGTGCCTGCTGGGCGGTTGCCGCCACGCTCATCCTGCTCGGCACCGCCTATACGTTCGGATCGCAGGAACTGCCCGCGCCCCAGGCCACGCTGATGAAGACGATTGTCGAGGGCGTGCTGGCTGGCGCGCTGCCGTGGGGGCTCGTGCTCACCGGCGGCGGCCTGACGCTGGGCGCCATGCTCTGCGGCGCCTCGGGACTGGCGTTCGCGATCGGGGTGTACCTGCCGCTGGCGTCGATGGCTGCGCTCTATGTTGGCGGCTGTGTTCGGAAGATCTCGGAGCGTGGCGGCCAGTCGACCCGGAAGCGCGAGGGCGAGCCTGGTGTGCTCGCCGCATCCGGACTCGTCGCGGGTGAGGGCCTGGCGGGCGTCCTCGTCGCCGGCCTGGTGGCATCGGGCCTCGCACCCCGCGCGATGGCGCCGCGCATCGGCGGGATGGCGGGCGAAGTGACGGTCATCACGGTGATCCTCCTGACCTGCGCGTTCCTCTGGCTTGCCGGCCGCAAACGGCAGCGCGATCTCGAGACGACGAAGGTTCGTCCTCGAGCCGGCGGCGCGGTATGATGAGGCCATGACAGTCTCGGTCATGCCGCCCGCCTCGGTCGCACCGGCGCTGCTGCTGTCGATGCCCCAGCTCGACGACCCGAATTTCCGCCGCGCGGTCGTGCTCCTGTGTCAACACACGGCCGACGGCGCCTGGGGCCTCGTGCTGAATCGGCCGACGGGGACGGCAGCCGCGCAGGCGGTCCGCCTCGACCCTCCCGTCGCGCTCGACAACGGGCTGGAGCTGTGGGTCGGGGGGCCCGTGGAACCCGAGCGCGGGTGCCTCCTGCTCGGTGAGGACCCGCACGACATCGAGGCCGTGCAAATCTGCCACGGGGTTTACATCTCGGGTTCGGCAACGCTCCTTCGCCACCTGCTGGAACACGACCCGCCCGCGAGAACACGACTGTTGATGGGCTACGCGGGATGGGGACCTGACCAGCTCGACGCGGAGCTGCGCGAGTCGGCGTGGCTGATCACGCAGGTCGAACTCGACCTGATCTTCGACGTGCCTCCGGCCGACATGTGGGAGACGGCCATCCGCCGCCTGGGCGCCGAACCCGGGATGCTGCAGATGAGCCCGGGCGTGCACTGACAGTGCTGGATGCACACGCCCGGCCTGTCCTACTTCCACCGAAACACCTTCAGCGCCACCACGAAGCAAACACCGGCCCACGCGGAGAGAATCGCCAACTCTGCCCCAATCGCGCGGGCGGATGCCCCGTCGAGCATGACCGCGCGAAGCGCGTCGTTCAGCGCCGTCAGCGGCAGCGCATGGATGAACGGCTGGGTGGAAACGGGAAAGTGCGCGGACGAGAAGAACACGCCCGACACCACCCACATCGGCAGCATCACGAAGTTCATCCACCCGGAGACCGCTTCGATGGTGCGCGCGCGGCTGGCGACGAGCAGCCCCAGCCCGCCGAACGCCAGCGCCCCGAGCAGAGCCACCACGATCAGCGTGACCAGCGCTCCCCGGATCGGCACCGAGAAGACCAGCACCGCGAATCCCAGCAGGCCGCCCACCTCGACGACGAGAAACACCAGCCGCGCCAGCATCTGCGCGAGCAGGTAGTCGCGGCGGGACATGGGTGTCGCCGCCAGGCGCTTCAGCACCTTCTTGGTCCGGGCCCATACGACCGCGAACCCGATACTCCACATCCCGGTGCCCATGATGTTCATGCCGAGGAGTCCCGGGATGAGCCAGTCGATGTAGCGGGCCCCGACCACGTCGACGTGCTGCTCGCCCGCGGTGAACCGGTCCACCCGGCCCGCGGCACGTTGCAGCGCCGCGTCCACGGCCATGCGCGCGAGCGTGCTCTCCGGTCGCGTCGCGTCGAAGCGATACGTCGGAGGGCTTCCGGGCAGCACCAGGACCTGCACGTCGCCGTCGCGCAGGGCCAGGTCGGCACGGTCGCGCGGCACGAGCCGGACCCGGATGCCCGGCGCCGACGTCAGCGCCGCACGGATCTCCGCGCTGCCGGCGCCATCGATCACCCCTGCGTAGGTTGGCTCGCCGCCCTTGGTGCGAAACGCGATCCCGAGCGCAAGCGCGAGCGCCAGCGGGAAGACCACGACCCAGAACACGGCCTCCGGCTCGCGCACGAACTCGAGGAGCCTGGCAATCGTCAACTCGACAAGCGGATGAAACGGGCGTTCGCGTCTACTCATCGCGCAGGTGCCGTCCTGTGTGCGCCACGAACACGTCCTCGAGCGTCGCCTGGTGCGTGACGAACCGGGACAGGTCCAGGCGCTGCCGATCCAGCTCGATCAGCAGCGCGGGAATCACGATGTGCGGTTCGGTCACGCGGAGGCGAATCGTCCCGCCATCCGCCCTCACGTCCTTCACGCCAGGCAGGTCGGCCAGGGGCCCGGCGCTGACGCTGGCACCGTGATCGACGGCGAATTCGACCAGGTGGCCGGCACCCAGCGACGAAATCAACTCTCGCGGCGTGCCGAGCGCGATGACTCGACCGTGGTCCACGATCGCCACGCGATCGCACAACGTCTCGGCCTCGTCCATGTAGTGCGTGGTGAGGAGGATGGTGCCGCCCTTCTGACGGAAGCGGTCGAGCAACGACCAGAGCTGGCGGCGCGCCTGCGGGTCGAGTCCCGTGGTCGGTTCGTCGAGAAACAGGAGATCCGGTTCGTTGACCAGCGCGCAGGCGACCGCAAGGCGTTGCTTCTGGCCGCCGGACAGCTTGCCGACCCAGCTCCGGCGCTTCGACTCGAGCTCGACCATCCCGAGCACTTCGGACACCGACGGGCCTCGCCGGTAGAAGGACCGAAAGAGGCGGACCACCTCCTCCACGGCCAGCTTCTCGTAGAGCTGTGTTTCCTGCAACTGGATCCCGAGCCGCTGCCGCAGCGCCTGGTCGTCGGCGCCCCAGCGTAAACCGAGCACTTCGACGTCGCCCGCGTCCTGCTCCAGCAGGCCCTCGAGGATTTCGATCGTGGTCGTCTTGCCGGCACCGTTCGGGCCGAGCAGGCCGAAGCACTCGCCCGAGCGCACCTCGAGGTCGAGGCCGGCCACCGCGATGACGTCACCGTAGCGCTTTTCCAGCCCCCGGCACACCACTGCCGCCTTCGGGATCGCGTCTGAGTCTGTCACATATGGAATTGTGACACAGCTGCCAGCCCGGCTGTCGTTCTGCTAGACTGAACACCGATGTCCGAGGCGAGGGTGGTCCTGATCGCGGCTCCGGAGCTCATTCCTGCCCTGCGGGGCCGCGTTGGCGATGACGACACGGTCCTGACGTTCGCCGACTCGGAGCCACTTCGCGCCCTGGAGGCGATCCACGCGCAGCGGCCTCGAGTAATCGCCCTCGAGCGCCTCTTTGCAGCCAGCCCTCGCGGCGCCGCCCTCATGGCCCGGATCAAGTCCGATCCCAGCCTCGACGACTCGGAGATTCGCATCGTCTCGCACGATTCGAACTACGAGCGCGTCTCGCCACGCCGTCGCGGCCGGCCGGAGCCGAATGTGGTCGTCAAGCCGGCACCGGTGCTGGACCCCGGGACTCGCCGGGCACCGCGGTTCCCGATGCAGGAGTCAGCGGAGGCGACGATCGACGACCAGCCGGCGCGACTCGTGGACCTGTCGGTCCTCGGCGTGCAGTTGATCGGGCCCGATGCCATTCGGCCAAGGCAGACGGTGACCGTGACGCTGGGCCCGCCACCCTCGCCAGTCGTCGTCACCGGGACGGTGATGTGGGCCAGGTTGGAACTGTCGAGGAAGGGACCCGCCTCCCGGGTCGGCGTCCAGTTCACCGACCCGGACAAGGCGGTCATTGGCGCGTTCCTGGGCGCGAATCGGCGGCGCTGACGGGCCTCAGCCGCGTTGGCCGAGCCACTTCGCCGCGACTGAGTCTTCCCTGAGAATCGTCTCGTCGCGGTCCGATCCGGTCGAGACGATCCCCACCGGCACGCCTGTCAACTCTTCGAGCCGCGCGATGTACGAGCGCGCCTCGGCCGGCAGGTCGCCGAGCGACCGGAGGCCGTGCGTCGGCTTCGACCAGCCGGGCAGCCGCTCGTAGACCGGCCGGCACGCGGCCAACTGGCGGAGATCACCAGGAAACTCGGTCAGCGTGCGGTCGCCGCAGCGATACGCCGTGCAAACATCGATGTACGGCAGGCCGTCGAGCACGTCCATCTTGGTGAGCGCGATCGCGTCCAGGCCGTTGACGCGCGCCGCGTACCTGACGGCGACCGCGTCGTACCATCCACACCGCCGCGGCCGGCCCGTGGAGGCGCCGTATTCCTGGCCGCCTTCGCGGAGACGGTCGGCCATCGGCCCCGACAATTCGGTCGGGAGCGGGCCCCCGCCCACGCGGGTGGTGTAGGCCTTGGCGACGCCAAGCAGGCCGCCAATCGACTTCGGGCCCACGCCCAGGCCCGTGCACACCCCGCCCGCCGTGGAGTTGGACGAGGTGACGAACGGATACGTCCCGTGGTCGATGTCGAGGAACGTCCCCTGCGCGCCCTCGAACAGGATGCTTCGCCCCTCGGCCTGTGCATGGGCGAGAAACAACGACACGTCCTTCACCCACGCCCGCATGCGTTCGCCGTACGTGACCAGGTGCTCGAACAACGGCTGCCACTCGAGTGCCGCGTCGCCCACGAGGCGATTTCTGGCCATGACGTTCTCGCGCACCTGCTCGGCCAGGCCGGACGGATCGGCCAGGTCGCAGACCCGGATTCCGCGTCGGCCGATCTTGTCTTCGTAGGCCGGGCCGATGCCGCGCGAGGTCGTGCCGATCTTCCGTTCGCCCCGGCGCGCCTCGCTCAGCAGGTCGAGGTCGCGGTGATACGGGAGAATGAGGTGCGCCTTGTCGCTGATCACCAGGCGGTCGCCCACCTCGATCCCGTACTGCGCGAGCGCCTCGATTTCGAGGAAGAGCGCCTCGGGGTCGACCACCACGCCGTTGCCGATCACGCAGCTCACCCCCGGGTGGAGGATGCCGGACGGCAGCAGGTGCAGCACGAACTTGGTGCCGCCGAACAGCACCGTGTGCCCGGCGTTGTGTCCGCCCTGGTACCGGGCGACGATCGAAAAGTGCGGGGTGAGGAGATCCACGATCTTGCCCTTGCCCTCATCGCCCCATTGGGCCCCGATCACGGCAACGTTCATATGCGTTCGCAACCTTCGCGCGACGGCCGTTCACACACGACCGCCTCCATCCGTCAACGCCACGGCAGCCCGCGGCGAGAGTCCGCACACCGGCTCCTGGATCGTAGCACACGGCATCGCAAGACGCCTGTTGCGGCCCTGCCAATTCCGGTACAATAATGTGTTCGCCGCCGGTCGTCCTCGGTGACTCTCCAGGCTGGCAGTGATTCTGTTCGATGATTCATGCAAACGCCCTCTGGCGCGTGCGACATCTACTCGCCGTCCGCACGGTCCGCGTGGCGGTGAAGATGTGAAGCCGCGGGGCCGGCTGTCAAGTGACTTTTCCGGAAACCGGAATCGAGAGTTTTCACGTTGACAACCTTGCCCGGGGTTCTTAAGGTCTAGTTCTCATTCACGGGCGCCGATGCCCGCCTGATTCATCATGACCACGCTCACCCATCACGTCCGCGCGCCGCGAGGAACCACGATCTCCTGCAAGGGTTGGCCGCAGGAGGCCGCGCTGCGCATGCTCATGAACAACCTCGACCCGGAGGTTGCCGAGCGCCCTGACGACCTAATCGTCTACGGCGGATCCGGAAAGGCCGCGCGCAACTGGGCCTGCTACGACGCGATCGTCCGCTCGCTGCGCTCGCTGGAACACGACGAAACGCTGCTCGTCCAGTCGGGCAAGCCCGTTGGCATCTTCCGGACGCACCCTGGCGCGCCGCGCGTCCTGATCGTCAACGCGATGCTCGTGCCCGCGTGGGCCACCTGGGAGACGTTCCGCGATCTCGAGCACAAGGGCCTGACGATGTACGGCCAGATGACCGCGGGCAGCTGGATCTACATCGGCACCCAGGGCATCCTCCAGGGGACGTTCGAGACGCTCGCCTCGGTCGCCAACCGGAAGTTCGGCGGGAACCTCGAGGGGCGCTCGTTCGTATCGGCCGGTCTCGGGGGCATGGGGGGGGCCCAGCCGCTGGCGGCCACGATGAACGGGGCGGCCGCGCTCGTCATCGAGGTCGATCCGCATCGAATCGAACGGCGTCTGCAGACGCGCTACGTGGATGAATCCACCGACTCGCTCGACACGGCGCTCCAGAAGGTCGCGGTGTGGCAGCGCGAGAAGCGGGCGCGATCGATCGCGCTACTGGCCAACGCCGCGGACGTCCTCCCGGAGTTGGTGAGGCGCGGCCTCACACCGGACGTCCTGACGGACCAGACGTCGGCGCACGACGCGCTGAACGGCTACGTGCCGAACGGCATGACGTTGGCCCAGGCCGACGCGCTCCGGCGGGACAACCCCGACGAGTACATCCGCCGCTCGGTCGCCGCGATGGGCGTCCACGTCGAAGCGATGCTCGCGCTGCAGAAGCGGGGCGCCGTGACGTTCGACTACGGCAACAACATCCGCGCCCAGGCCGTGAAGGCCGGCGTGACGCAGGCTTTCGACATTCCCGGCTTCGTGCCGGAATACATCCGCCCACTGTTCTGCGAGGGCAAGGGCCCGTTCCGCTGGGCCGCCCTATCGGGCGATCCCGCCGACATCCATGCGACCGATGAAGCCGCGCTCGAGATGTTCAAGGACAACGCGGCGCTGTGCCGCTGGGTGCGCCTGGCGAGCGAACGCGTCGCGTTCCAGGGACTGCCGGCGAGGATCTTCTGGCTCGGTTACGGCGAGCGCGCGGCGTTCGGCCTGCGCATCAACGAACTGGTGCGCCAGGGCGTGGTCAAGGCGCCGATCGTCATCGGGCGCGATCACCTGGACACCGGGTCGGTCGCCTCGCCGAACCGGGAGACCGAGGCGATGCAGGACGGCAGCGACGCGATTGCCGACTGGCCGATCCTCAACGCGCTCCTGAACGCGTCGAGTGGCGCGACCTGGGTGTCGGTTCACCATGGCGGCGGCGTCGGCATCGGGTACTCGCTGCACGCCGGGATGGTCATCGTCGCCGACGGCACGCGCGAAGCCGACGAGAAACTCCAGCGCGTGCTCACCTGCGACCCGGGCACGGGCGTCGCGCGACACGCGGACGCGGGCTACGAGCAGGCGATAGCCACGGCCGAGGCGAAAGGCGTTCGGATTCCGATGCGTGAGTTCGGATCGGGTGGACCGGCAGACGGGAGCACCGGGCGGTGACCAGTCCTCAGAGCCCCACGGTTGACCAGCGGATCAAGGCCATGCTGACCGAGGACGCCGGCCGCGTCCCCGTCGTCGTCGGCCTCTGCGGCGCGGGCCGCACGAGCCTGCTGAACCGGCTGGCACGGGACTTCGGACCGCACGAAAGCCAGTACGTCAACGTGGAGCGGACGGCGACGACGCCCGAGCGGTTTCTCACCGCCCTCACCGCGCGCTCCCCGTTTCTCGAGGCGCGTCCGACCCCACTGGCGACGACGCCACGCGAGGCCTTCGACGCCGTTCTGGCGTTCTTCGCCGGCGCACGCAGCGCCGGCCAGGGGCCGGTCACCTTCCTGCTCGACGGGGTCCTGGAATTCCGCACCTTCGAGAGCTTCCCGGGTCTCCGCCGCGCGATGTCGGAACTGCTGGCCGTCGTTGCGTCTTCACCCAACCGCTTCGTCCTCGCCTCTCGGTACATCGCGCGCACGGAGCGCGCGCTCGCCACCGCGTCGCCGCAGTTCATCGTCGTGCCGATACCTGCGCTGGCCGACGACGAGTTGACGCAGATGATCACCGACGGCATGGCCGCGAATGGATCGCACGACGCAGGTGAGCCGGCCGGCGAACCGCTCGCCGGCCTCGTGCGGCTCGTCGCCAGCCTGTCTGGCGGCCGGCCGGCCTACGCTCGCGCCATCGTCGATGCCATGGCCTCGCGCGGCGCCGGCAGCGGCGCGGCCGATCCCGTGGCGGCGTTGGCCGCCCTGCTCGAACCCGACACGCGGCTGTGGCTGCTCTGCGCGTTCTGCTACGAACTGCGCCTCCACCGCGCGCGCGGTTACGGAGCGCTGAAGGCGATCCTCGAGATCCTGTCGGAGCAGGAGCCCTTCACACTGACCGAGATCTCCCAGCGCCTGGGCCGCACACCCGGCTCGACGAAAGACTACCTGTCCTGGCTGGAAGACGTGGACCTGGTCTCGGTCCACCAGAAGCGCTATCGCTTCCGCGACCCGCTGCTTCGCGTCTGGACCCGGCTGCACTGCCGTCCGACGCCGCCCACGACCGAGGAGATCGGCCGGGAGGTGCAGCGCTACGCGGGCACCTGCACCACCTAGCAGCATCCTGGCGTTCCCGCGGTGGTGCCCACATGGCGGGTGGCGCCGGGCTGCGGGATCGCGATCGGGCGATTCAGGCTTCTGACAGCTTGTCCATGGCCTTGCGGGCGGCTTCCTGCTCGGCGGCCTTCTTGCTGGGGCCGCGCGCGGCGCCCACCAGTTCGCCTCGCACGCGCACTTCGACGTGGAAAATCTTCTGGTGGTCGGGACCGCTTTCCGACGCCACCGAATAGTCCGGCAACTGCAGGTCGCGCGACTGCACCAGTTCCTGCAGCGCGGACTTGAAGTCACGCCCCCAGAACTCCGGGCTTCGCACGTCCTCGAGATCCTCGGCGAATTCGCGCGACACGAAGGCCCTGGCTTCCTCGATGCCGCCATCGACGTAGATCGCGGCGATGACCGCCTCGTAGCTGTCCGCGAGCAAGGCGTGCTTCTGCCGTCCGCCGGTCTTCTCTTCCCCTCGCCCCAGCGCCAGGAATTCGCCGAGCCCGAGCCGCCGAGCCAGCAGGCCGAGCGTGGCGGTGGAGACGAGTGACGCTTTGATCTTCGACTTCTGGCCCTCGTCGAACTGCGGAAAATCCCGGAAGAGCAGGTCGGCCATCACGAAGCCGAGCACGGCGTCCCCGAGGAACTCGAGCGATTCGTTGTCGATAGTGCTCCCGGTCGCGTCCTCGTTCGCCCGCGACCTGTGCGTGAGCGCCCGGTCGAGCACGCTGGGCTCGCGAAACGTGTATCCCAGACGGTTCTCGAGGGCCGACAGGTCTCGGGTGTCCTCCACCAGGGGCACAATCTCCGTTGACTGCCGCGGCGACCCCTGCTCGCGGATGATCGCCAGCGCGGCCTCCGCCTGCGACACCGGCACTGAGATCCGCACCTCGCCAAGCCCGTCGATACTCAACGGGAACACCGAGTGCGTCAGGTCCGACGAGGCCGCGGCATAGATGCCATGCGCCTCGAGCAGTCCCTGGACGATGCTGCCTTCGATGTCCGACTGGGTGCGGAAGACGATTGCCAGCGCCGGCTGATCCCCGTGGCCGCGTTCAGGCCTGCCCATCGTTGAACCCCGTCCTGATGGCCCCTGGGATGAAGTCCTCGAATTTCAGCAGGATCATCGTCATGTCGTCGTGCTGGGGCGCGCCGGCGACAAACGCATCGATGTCCCGCAGGATCCGTTCCCTCAACTCCTCCGCCGGCAGGTGCCCGTGTTCGCCGACGAGCTTTGCCAGCCTCTCCTCACCAAAGAGGTCCGACTCGGCGTTCATCGCCTCGGTGATCCCGTCGGTGAACAGCATCAGCACGTCGCCACGATGCAGGTGGAGCGTCGCTTCCCTCAGCAGACGCGTGAAGATCTCCCCGCCGTCGATTCTCAGGCCCAGCACCATCCCATCAGGCGTCAGGATCTCCACCTTCGGATCGCCCGCCCCGCCATCGCTCCGGTAGATGAGCGGTGTGTGGCCCGCCCGTGCGTACACCATGGTCCGCTCGGCGAGGTCGATGACCGCGTAGGTCATCGTGATGAAGCTCCGGCTGTCGAGGTTCCTCGAGATGATCTGGTTGGCGGTGAGCAGCAGTTGTCGCGGCGAGGGACAGGTGTGACTGAGCGAGAGCATCAGCCCCTTGAGCTCTGCCATGTAGAGCGCGGCCGACGTGCCTTTCCCCGACACGTCGGCGATCAGCACGCCGAGCCGGTCGTCTCCGAGCGGGAAGAAGTCGTAGTAGTCGCCGCCGACCTCGCGTGCCGGGACGCAGAGCGCGGTGATCGACAGCCCCGGGACCGCCAGCTCTCCGCGCGGGAGCAGCGACATCTGGATCTCCCGGGCGATGCGGAGTTCTTCCTCGAGGCGCTTCTTCTCCTCGGCCTGGCGCAGCAGGTCCTCGATGCTGCCCGTCATCTGGTTGAACGAATCGGCGAGATCCCCCAGCTGATCGTGCGTCGTGACCTCGATCCGGTGGCTGAAGTCACCGGCGCGGACGTGTTCGGTGCCGGCGAACAGCTCGTGCACCGATCCGGTGATCGAGCGCGCGAGGGCCAGCCCCATCACCAGGGCCGCGGCTTCGATGAGCAGGAACAGCACCGCCACCAGCAACATGAAACCGAGCAGTATCACGCCGATGCTGTACGGACCGACCGGCGCCGACGACAACCGATCGTAGATGTCCGCAATATTGACTTCGATGTTCGCCGTCGTCTGGATCGCCTGGCCGCTGTCCCACTCGGTGCCCTGGAGGATCGCGACCCAGGAGATTCTCCGTTTTCCGCCGGACGCAGCGGCGGCTTTGCCGCTGACCAGTCCTTCGAAAGCGCGTTTCGGCCGGGTCAGCCGGGCGCGCAGGTCTTCGGTGAGAAAGATGCTCACCGCTCCCATCTTGACGCTCGTCTCGTCGCGGAGGTGGTCGTCGAGGCCGTCGTTCTTCGGGATGTCGACAATCACGGCGAAGGCGGGACGCGCGGCATCGGGCAAGCCGACGCCGCGCACCATCGCGATTGCGGGGGCGGGGGTCGACGCCAGGGGGGCTGAGTTCGACGTGACGGCAGCGGTCCCCGGCCCAACGGGCACCGGCTCGACCACGATGCCGCCGAAGCCCGCGCAGCTGACCCACTGGGGCAGGATCTCCGGAGCCTCGATGTGTTCCCACGGGCCGACTGCCACCGGTGTCACGGCGGCACCGTGCGGCGGCGCAGTGGCAGATGACGGGGAGGTTACCCCGCGCGCGGCCGCCGCCACGGCGGGCACCTGGCCGGCGAGCGGGCCCGCCTCAGGGCCACCGGCGCAAGGCTCCGTGCCGCTCGTCGGCACGAGGGCGATGGAGGCGCCCGGGTAGCTCGACGCCAGGGCCGATTCGCGCTGCGCGAGAATGGCGGCGGCGCCGCCCGGTCCAGGCCCCCGCTGGATTTCGAGCGCGGTGACGCGCGCGAGATAGACCGCGTCATTCTTGACGTTGTTGAAGCCGTTCGTGACCAGGTACGACGCCACGTTGAGGAACAGCACCAGGCCGGAGACGACGAAGAACGAGACGATCAGCAGGACGGGAATGACGCCGATGAAGACGTAGGAGAGGATCAGTTTTTCCCGAACGCGCCACAGCAGCTGACGACGGGCGCGCGGCACGCACCGGATCAGCAGGCAGATGGCCGCGGCAATCAACGCCACACTGCCGAGCGTGTCCGCCACTCTGACGAGCGTCGCTTACGGACCCATGGTACGGCGAACGAGGGCGCAGATGGCCTTCAGCGCGGCGCCGACGAGGAAGGCCCAACCGCCAAACGTGTGGAAGAGCACCTGCACGAAGCGTGTCCACCGTTCCCCGGGCGGGGGAAACAGGTGCTCGTCGGGCGGGCTGGAAGGGCTCGAAGTCATGCGGACTGCGGAATCATACAGGAATCCGTAGTAGGGGCACAGGTGTGCCCCGGGCCAGGTGCGGCGCGGGCCAGGTGCGGCGCAGGCCAGGTGCGGCGCAGGCCTTCAGGCCCGCGTGCACTCTCCCAACCACCCGAGGTATGCCTCGCTGCCCCCGACGACCGGAATCACCAGCATCTCCGGCACTTCGCAGGGATGGAGCTGTTTAAGGCGCGCCATCAGCGC
>DASVIS010000136.1:0-17665 GCA_036381995.1 Vicinamibacterales bacterium
TCGTGGGTCGTCCGCGACCCTCCCATCGCCGGTCGAGCACGCTCTGGTCCCTACCGCTTCACCTTCATGGTCGCCGCTTCGTCCCTTCTTTGCGCGCCCCGCGTGTCGACCGCGCCGACGCCTCTCTACGCGACCGCTTCATGAATGAAGCAGGCTACCCCTGTCGCTGCCTGCGCGCCGCCCAGACCTTCTTCATGCGTTCGGACGCGGCCTTCTTCTCCGCGGCCGTCATCTTGCGGCGCTTGCGGCGCTTCTTCTTCGGCGCTTCTGCGGCAGGCGTTCCTGCGGTTGTTTCCGCCGGTTTCTGGCGGGCGATCGCGGCCGCCAGGCCGGGGAACGCCCGCAGGATGCTCCGGCGCTCCTCCTCGATCTGCTGGAGGCGCGCCTGCGCGCCCAGGCGGGCGAGCCGTTTGAGTTCGTCCTTGCTCAGTTCACTGGCCATCACGTCCTCCTCTGGACAGGCTGCGAGTTGTCACGCGCTCTGGACGTCGTCGATGATCCCGACGATGACCGATCGAACAGGGGCATTGGTCGAACCCATCACCTGGCGAGCCCCGTTTCCTTCATCGAGCACCAGCACGCGTTCGCCTACGCCCGCGCCAACGGCATCGACGGCGATCAGATAGGCGCCGGTCGGCTGTCCGCCGGCGTCTTCGCGCTCGACGAGCAGGAGCGTCCTCGCCTGGTAGAACTCGTGGGAGATCGTCGAGTGGATATGGCCGGTGACGGTGCCAACGGTCATCGCGTCTCCCGGCGGAGGTCGTCCACGATCCCGATGATGGCTTGGTCCACGGGGACGAACCACGGATCAAGAGCCAGGGCCGCCTCTCGCCCGCCTTCGTAGTAGACCAGCTCTCCCGGGCCGGCCATGCGCGTGATGTCCGCGGCGACGAGCGTCCGCCCCTCCGGCTGCCCCGTCTTGTCGAGCGGCTGCACGAGCAGCAACGGCACGCCCTCCAGGCCGGTGTAGACGATACACGGTACGACGGAGCCGACCACCCGTCCAAGGAGCATCAGCCGATCTCTCCATCCAGGTCGAGGAGCGCCGCCGAACCGAACGACGTCCCACTGCCGATCTGGCGCGCGAGCGCCTCGTGCGGCGCCGAGATGATCGCGTGCCGCACTTCCCCGCCTGCCTGGTGCATGTAGCCGACGACGATCTCCACCGCCGCCAGGATGTCGGGCAACTCGCCCTGGTAGATGCTGACACCCTTGCCCGACAGCCCCGAGTCGGCCAGTCGGAGTTCGACGAGTTCGACGGGCGTTCCCTTCAACGCCAGTTCGGCCACACGAACGCTCGACGCCACCGTGTCGGTCTCGATGACCGCGAGGGCGCCGGGCCCGGCCGCCCGCCGGCTGCCCAGAATGGCATCGTACACCCGCGGATGCACGTCTGCCAGGAGGAGATGATCCAACACGCTGTCGCCCGCCCGGAACAATCCCTCGTGGAGCGACTCCTCCACGGCCGCCGTGCTCCCACCGATCAGCGTGAGGAATCGGCCCCGGGTGATCGTCCCGGACTTGATGAACGCAATCGGCGCCTTCTTCAACATGGCGTCGGTCGCGTCGATTCCGGTTGGGATGTCACGGAACTCGATGACCGCGAGCGCAGGTGCTTTCTTCATTACGTGATCCTGAAGTGATCCACCATCACGCATCGCCGCCAGCGCGAGAACGAGCGCGGACTCGTGAGGCCTTCACCCGTGGGACTCGCAATCGTGAACGAGGCGTAGCCCTCGGCGTCGAGGCCCAGGCCCGACTGCGACCGGCCGTTCTTCACGAAGATGCTGCAATCGCACTCGCGCGCCATTCGGCTCAGGCTGTCGATGTTCGTCGAGTGCATGATGGCCGAGTGACGATTTCCGCCTTCCACCTTCACGGCAAGGTCGATGGCCGCATCGACGTGTGCCACCCGGCAGACCGGCATGATGGGCATCATCTGTTCGGTCCACAGGAGGGGGTGGTTCTCATCGACCTCCACGATTCCGAGCCGCACCGAGTCCGGCACGTTCATCCCGATCTTCTGCAGGATCACGCCCGCGTTCTTGCCGATCAGGTCGCGGTTGACGTGCGCGGGCTGGCGCGGGCCGGCGACGTCGCTGAAGATCACCTTGTCGAGCTGCGCCGCCTGGCTCCTGTCCAGCAGCACGGCATCGGCCGTCGTCATCGCCCGGATCAGTGCGTCCGCGACGGCGGCCACGACCAGCACTTCCTTCTCGTCGGTGCAGATGATGTTGTTGTCGGTGGAAGCGCCCAGGACGATGTCGCGGCCCGCCTTGTCGATGTGCGCCGTCTCGTCCACGACGACCGGAGGGTTGCCGGGGCCGGCGCAGATGGCGCGCTTGCCGCTTGCCATGGCGGCCTTCACCACCGCCCCTCCGCCAGTCACCACCACCAGCCGGATCCCGGGATGCCGCATCATCTCCTGCGCGGTCTCGATGGTGGGATTCGAGAGGCACGTGACGACGTCCGGCGGCCCGCCGGCCGAACGGATCGCCTTGTTCAGCAGCGCCACCGTCTGAACCGAACAGGCACGGGCAGACGGGTGCACGTTGAATACGACCGCGTTGCCCGCGGCGAGCATGCCAATGGCGTTGCAGATGATCGTCGAGGTGGGGTTGGTGACGGGGGTGATCGCGCCGATGACGCCGAAAGGCGCCGGCTCGATGAGCGACAGGCCGTGGTCGCCTGTGACGGCCTGCGGGTGCAGGTCCTCGAGGCCGGGCGTCTTCTCCGCGACAAGGAGGTTCTTCACCACCTTGTCATCGACACGCCCCAATCCAGTCTCCTCGTGCGCAGCCCTGGCCAGCAACGCGGCGTTCTCGATCATCGTCTGGCGAATGGCCGCGATGATCTGCGCGCGTGTCTTCAGCGGAAGGCGAACGAACGTCGGTTGCGCCTGCCGGGCCGCCTGGACGGCCTCGTCCATCGTCGTGTAGACGCCGAGGCCCGCGAACGGGGTCGGACCCGGTTCGGAGTCTTCGCCAATTCGGTCCGACCCCATTGCTGGCCCGGCCTGGAGGTCCGCGACAATGCGCCGTGCAATGGCTTCGATGTCCCGATCGGAGAGGCTGGCCATGCCGTTACTTCTTGTACTTCGCGGTGCCGTCGATGCTCCAGCTGTCGATGATCGCCATGACGACGGCATCAACCGGGCGCTTGTCCGTCGCCACGGTCTGGCGCGCCGAACTGCCCGCCGCGATCAGGACGATCTCGTCGGGCCCGGCGCCGACCGCGTCGGCCGCGACGAGGTGCGCGCCGATCTCCTGTCCTTCGTCGTTCACCGGCCGCACAAGGAGCAGCTTGAGCCCGTCGAGGCTCGGCTCCTTGCGCGTGGCGACAACGGTGCCGACCACCTTCGCCAGCAACATACACCGATTCTCCAGACCGGCCCGGCGCCGGCCCCAGGATGGCTACTTCTTCGTGGCCTTCGCTTCGGCCGTCCGGCCGAGCGGCATGACCTGGTCCACGTTGAGGTGCGGCCGCGCGATGATGTGCACCGCGACCACTTCACCCACGCGGCCCGCGGCCACCTGCGCCGCGTCGCACGCGGCTTTCACGGCCGCCACATCGCCGCGGATGATGACCGAGACGTATCCGCCGCCGGTCTTCTCGTAGGTCACCAGCTCCACGCGTGCCGCCTTGACCGCGGCATCCGCAGCCTCCACGACGGCCGGAAACGACCGCGTTTCGATCATGCCAAGCGCATCTGTCATTGTGAATGCTCCAGTCTAGACCTTGCCCTGGCGACCCTTCACTTCCCTGATCGCCTGTTCCGCGGCCCGGTGGCCGACGTCGATATCCCGTTCGTCGCCGCCGAGGTAGACACGGCCAAAGCTGCCGAACGCCCTGACCTCGAGAATGTTGACGTGCGCCGCCTTCTCGGCCTCGTTGGCAGCCAGCGCCGCGTAGCCGGCGGGCGCCACCTCCATCACGTACAGCGACTGGCCGGGCAGGATCAGATCGCCGTGCCGCGACCGGTTGATGAGCTGCGTGTGGTAGTCGGTGATGTTGCGAATCACCTTGCTCGACACCAGTTCGGGCTTGATGCGGTCCTCTTCCTCGAGGTTCAGCGCCCCGAGAATCGCGCGCCCGGCCTGCCGGACGTCGGCCTGCGAGTCCGAATGGAGTTCGAGCATGCCGTACATCCGTTCGACGATCAGCATGCCCGGCCTCACGTCGGTCGCCTTGAGGGCGACGTCCATGACATGCATGATGTCCATCCCGGGTGCGATCTCGACGAACAGCGACGTCTGCCCAGGCACCGGCAGGAAGCCCTGGGACACCGTACCGAGGAACGAGGCGTACTGGGGTTGCAGGCTGTCCAGGACAATGTAGCAGCGAAGTTCGGCCATGTGCGCTCCGTCCCTGTCGTCCTACTTCAAGGCGCTCGCCGCGAGCGCCTCTTCGAGAATCTTCACGCCGCTGCTGCTGCCGACGCGCGTCGCACCAGCCTCCACCATCTTCACGAGGTCGGCGTAGCTGCGGATGCCGCCTGCGGCTTTCACCCCGAGCTTCTTCGCTGCCACGGTGCGGCTCATCAGCGCCACGTCGGCGACCGTCGCCCCGCCGGGGCCGAAGCCCGTGGAGGTCTTCACGTAATCGGCGCCGGCCCTCATGCTCAGCTCGCACCCGCGCACTTTCTCCTCGTCGTTCAGCAGCGCGGTCTCGAGGATGACCTTGCTCATGGCCCGGCCGTCCTTGCACGCCTCGACCACTCCACGGATGTCCTTCAGCGCGACGGCGTCCTCTCGGCTCTTCAGCGCCCCGATGTTGATGACCATGTCGATCTCGCGTGCACCCTCCCGGATGGCACGACGCGCCTCGAGGGCCTTGGTCTCCGGCGGCTGCGCGCCGAGGGGGAAGCCCACCACGCAGCACACCTTCACCGGACTCCCACGGAGGAGCGACGCGGCCTGGCGGACATAGCTCGGATTCACGCAGACCGAGAAGAAGTGGTGCCGCCGCGCCTCGTCGCACAGCCGCTGGATGTCGGCGACCGTGGCCTCAGGCTTCAGCAGCGTGTGGTCGATCAGGCTGGCCACTTGCTCGAGCGACATCGGCCGAGCGATCCTGGCGGCCCCGCCCCGATCCTGCAACAACTGCCGCACGCGTTCGGCAATCCGGTTGACATCCTCGTCCGACAGTGACGGCCCGCCCTGGGAAGCAGTGCTCATGCGTCCTCGCTCGAAATCTCGAATCATCTGCACGCGCGCCCGGTGGCGGTCGGCCGTGCACGACGTGGACAGGAACACGTCCACGATGGCCCTGGCCGCGTCGGCGGTCGTCTGACCGGCACCCAGCGCCAGGACGTTGGCGTCGTTGTGCTCGCGGCTGTTGCGTGCGAGCGCCTCGTTATAGCACGCCGCGGCCAATACGCCCGGCACCTTGTTCGCGGCCATAGCCGACCCGATGCCCGCCCCGTCCACCATCACTCCGAACTGACACTCGCCCGACACCACCAGCGACGCCACGGCGAAAGCGATTTTCGGGTAGTCCACCGCATCCCTGCTGTAGGTCCCGCAGTCCCTGACCACGTGGCCCCTGGATGTCAGGTGCTCCTTGAGTTGCTGTTTGAGGTCGAAGCCGCCGTGATCGGCACCGAGGGCAATCCTGAAGACCTGGCTCATGGCCGGATGTGACTCACAGAAACCATCGCGCTGCCGAAAGGTCGGCGGAAGAAATGAGCATACCACGACCGCGCGGCGCTTTTTCTCAAGGCTGAAAATGTGCTAGGCTGCCGCCTCACGCTCCCGGAGTCAATCGCCCATGCCCGACATCACACCGAACGTCATGCTGAGCGCCAAGCAGATCCAGGACCGAATCGTGGCCCTGGCCGCCGAGATTTCCCGCGACTATCCGCCGGGCGAGGACCTTCACCTGGTGGCCATCCTCAAGGGCGCGTTCCTCTTCCTCGGCGACCTGATTCGGGTGATGGACCGGAACGTGACGATCGACTTCATGGCCGTGTCGAGCTACGCCAAGGGGACCACGTCGTCCGGCGAGGTCCGGATGATCAAGGACCTCGATTCCGGGCTCGAGGGCCGCAACGTGATCATCGTCGAGGACATCGTCGATACCGGCCTGACGCTCGCCTACCTGCAGGAGATCCTGCGCGCGCGCAATCCCAAGACGTTGCGAACGGCGTGCCTGCTCAGTAAGCCGTCGCGCCGCAAGATCGACGTGAAGGTCGAGTACGTCGGCTTCACGATCGAGGACCGGTTCGTCGTGGGCTACGGACTCGACTACGTGGAGAAGTACCGGAATCTGCCGTTCATCGGCGTGCTCAACGAGTAGGCGCCACCGCCTCTCTCACCTTCTTCGCCAGCGCCCGTGCGTCGGCCAGCACGACGCGCTCGTCCAGCGTGCGCATGTGCCGGTCGCGCATCAGCACCCTGCCGTTCACGACCGTGGTGCGCACGTCGCCGCCCTTGGCGACGTAGACCAGGTGCGAAACCGGGCTGTACATCGGCGTCTGCCTGGCCCCGTCCATCGCGACCACAATCACGTCCGCGCGCTTCCCGACCTCGAGCGACCCGATCTTCCTGTCCAGGCCCAGAGCGCGTGACCCGCCAATCGTCGCCATCTCCAGTGCCACGGCTGCGGGCACTGCTTGCGGATCACGCGACGAGAGTTTGTGGAGGAAGGCCGCCTGCCGCATCGCCTCGAACATGTCGAGGTCGTTGTTGCTGGCCGCGCCGTCCGTGCCGAGACCGACCGTCACGCCCGCCGCGAGGTACTTCGGGACCGGCGCCACGCCGCTCGCCAGCTTCATGTTGCTCTCGGGATTGTGCGAAATCGACGTGCCCGTTCGTTTGAGGATGGCAATGTCGTCGTCCGTCACCCAGACGCCGTGCGCCGCCAGCACGTTCGGCCCGAGGAACCCCAGTGACTCGAGCCATGCCGTCGGCGACATCTTGTGTCTGGCCATGATGATGTGCACCTCGTCCTCGGTTTCGGCGAGATGGATGAGGATCGGCACCTTGTAGCGGTCGGCCAGCTCGCGGATCGCTCGCAGCGTGGGCTCGTCCACCGTGTAGGGCGAGTGCGGGGCCGGAACGGCCGTAATCAGCTCGTCGTCCGCAAACTCCTTGATGAACGCCTCGGTGCGTTTCAGGGCGTCGGCCGGCGTTCTGGCATCCGCCACCGGGAAGCCGATGATCGTTTCCCCCAGTACCCCTCGCAGGCCCGCCGCTTTCGTCGCGCGGCCGACCTCCTCCTCGAAGTAGTACATATCGGCGAACGTCGTGGTGCCGGACTGGATCATCTCGAGCGCCGCCAGGCGCGTTCCGACGCGCACCATTTCGGGCGAGACGGTCTTCGCTTCCGCCGGAAAGATGTACTTCTGCAGCCAGTCCATCAGCGCAAGGTCGTCGGCCAGGCCGCGATACATGACCATCGGCGCGTGCGTGTGGGTATTCACCAATCCCGGCAGCACGACATCGCCCGTCGCATCAATCGTCTCGGCCGCAGCGAACCGTCGTGCCACGTCCTCGGGCTTCCCGACCGCAACGATATCAGCGCCGTCCACGACCACGGCGCCCGGAGAAATGACGCGCCGGCTCGCATCCATGGTCACGACGTCACCGCCCGTGATCACGAGCGAGACCTGGCGTCGGTTCGCGTGGCCGCAGGATGCCGCAACCAGGGCGAGCGCGACGATAAGGAGGCAACGAAGACAGCAAGCGGGTCGGTGGAGGAAGGCCATCAGGAGGAATCTTAGCGCGAATCCGCCGCGCGACACGCGCCCGGCGCGTTGGCCGCCTCGCGGTCTATCGTGTATAGTGTGCTCCGTGCCGGTCTGTCTCGTCGATCACCCGCTCGTGCAGGATACGTTGCTGGTCCTCCGCAACCAGCAAACTCAGGCCGCTGTCTTCCGGCGGATGGCGACGCGGATCAGTGTGCTGCTCGCCGTGGAGGCCCTCCGCGACCTTCCGACAGTGGCTTCGACCGTCAGCAGCCCGATGGGCGACGCCCATGGGCATCGTATCGGCGCTGATGTCGTCGTCGTGCCCGTCCTGCGATCCGGGCTGGGCATGCTCGATGCTGTGCTCGAACTGCTGCCGTCGGCGCGCGTGGGCCATATCGGGTTGCAGCGGGACGAAGCGACGGCGATCGCGTCGCAGTACTACTCGAAGCTGCCACACGGCCTCGAGCACAGCTACGTCCTGATGATCGACCCGATGCTGGCAACCGGCGGGAGCGCGGTGGCGGCGCTCGATCTGCTGACGCACGCCGGCGCACGCGATATCCGCATCCTGTGCATCGTCGCGGCGCCTGAGGGCATTGCCCTGGTCGAGCGGCATTATCCCGACATTCGGATCTTCACGCCCGTGATCGACCAGGGGCTGAACGACCGCAAATTCATTGTTCCCGGACTGGGTGACTTCGGCGACCGGCTTTACGGCACGCTGTAAGACGAAGCGGGCCGTAGGCCGCAGGCAGTAGGCGGCACGCAGTGACCGCAACAGTCGTATTTGCGGCCGACGTCCTACGGCGGGCTGCCGAATGCCGTAAACGTTGGTGGAGGCGCACATGGCCAACCATCGCGACAACCCGACGCGGACCGGCCGTCCCGTCCGGACGGCCGAACGGCGACCCGGACCGCGCACCGACGACCCGGTCTGGCACACGGCGATCACCCGCATCGTACCCAACGAGATCCTGGTCCGCGGCTACGCCCTCGACGAGCTGATGGGCCGCCTGTCGTTCGCCGAATGCGTCTACCTGATTCTTCGCGGCGAACTGCCGACACCGACCATGGGGAAGCTCTTCGACGCCGTGCTGGTCGCCTCGATCGATCACGGCGTGACGCCGCCCTCGACGCTGGCCGCGCGCAACGTTGCAACCACTGGAGCGGGCCTGCGAGCCGGCGTCGCGGCCGGCGTGCTGGGATTCGGCATGTATCACGGTGGCGACATCGAGACCTGCATCCGCTTCCTGCAGCAAGGCCTCGCCAGGGTACAGGAGGGTGCGACGTTCAAGGCCGCGGCCGAGGAACTCGTCCGCTCGTGCGCCGATGCGGGCAGACGGCCGCCAGGGTTCGGCCATCGTATCCACACTAGCGACCCTCGCGCCTCGAGGCTCCTTCAGATGGCGCACGAACTCGAACTCGACGGTGAGCACGTCCAGTTGATCCGCACGGTCGACCGTGTCATCTCGGCCAGACCGGATGCCGGCGACTCGCCGTGGCCACTCAACCTCGATGGCGCGATTGCGGCGGTCTGCGGGGACATGGGCTTCGAGCCGGAGCTGGGCAACGCCTTGTTCCTGATCGCGCGGATTCCCGGCCTCGTCGCGCATGCCAACGAAGAGCGGTCGCGTCAGCAGCCAATGCGCCAGATCGACCCGAAGGACGCAGTGTACGACGGGCCGCCGCCCCGCCGGCTCCCGGAGACCAGAAAGTAGTGAGTTGTCGAGGGCGGCCGACTTGGATTAGACTGAGGATTCTTCTCGGGTTGGGCACTTAGATCAGCGGTTAGATCGCCTGCTTCACACGCAGGAGGTCACTGGTTCGAATCCAGTAGTGCCCACCATCCTTCGCTGACGCCTCGCGCGAAGGATGTCTGCTCTCGCGCGGTCTTCCTTACTTTCCCTTCTTCACCTGGGCGATGAGCGCGGTCAGCATCTTCGCGTACTTCGCGTCGGCTGCGGCGAACGCTGTCGTGTACTCGTCCTCGCTCGCCAGCTTCTGCTTCTTCCAGTCACCGTCGAAGACGTAGCTCTTCGCGCCCACGTCGCAGGTGTCGAAGCGACTGTCCTCTTTCTTCGGCTTCAGGCCGTCGGCGCCGATGTCCATCACGAGCGTCCGCGACCCTTCGATCGCCGCGCTGTTGAGATCCGTGTAGACCTCGCGGAAGTCCTTCTTCGCCACCTTCTCCATGAGAATCGGCGGCACGGCGTATCGCGCCGAGACGACGAGGAGCTGGCTGCCGGCGTAGTACAGGGCGGCGACGAACGCGTCTGGAGCCGCGGGGTCTTTCGCGGCGATGGCATCGAGCTTGTCCTGATCGAGCAATTGCGCGAGTTCCTTGGCGAGCGGCATCGACTTCGAATCCTGTGCCAGCGCGACCGATGGGAAAAAGGGCAACAGGAAGAAAGCTACCAGGAAGGATACCAACCGGGCGACCGTCGTTCTCATAGGAACTCTCCCCCTGTGACACAAGGCCGGAATGCGACACCAGGCGACTGTGTTCTATCATCAGCGGCGTCGCGCGTCAATTCTGTTTCGGGAAATTCTTCGCCGAGTGCGAAGACGCAGGAAGGGTGCGGGCAGGAAACGGGCCCGGACGGGGCAGGCGGCCGGCCGCCCCGTCCGGTTCATCCGATGAACAGCGGATCGTCGTCGTCGACGCCGAACGCACGCGTGCGCGAGTTCCGAGCCTCGCGCACGGCGCCAAGCGCGGCCCCGACAGCCGCCAGCAGGGCGCGGCCCTCGCGGGCTGGAGCCAGCATGGCCCCCTGGATGACCCGGCTGGTGTCGTCGATGCGCTGGGTGACATCGGCGAAGATCCGGTCGGCGCGCTCAACCTGCGTCACCGCCAACTCGCTGACCCGCGCGGCGTTGGCGGTGACCGCCGTCGCGTTGGCCACCAGGGGCCGGATGTCCTGCTCCAGCTTCGTTCCCAGCTCCTGTATCTGCCTGCCCAAGCGCGCGGCGACAATCACCAGCCCCACTTGAATCGAGGCCATCACGAGCGTGGCCAGCGCGATGACGCCCAGCAACACGATCGCCGTCGTGATCACGCGGTCTCCTTCTCGCGAGCCTCCCTGTATGCGTCGCGGCCGCGGTCGATCGCCGAGCTGATCGTCTCGCGCTGACGCGCCAGCGCCTCGCGCGTCTGGCGGGCGGCTTCAGCCGCCTTCTCGCGACCCTCGCGGGCCTTCTCGGTCAGGAAGTCGCGAGTCTCCTTGCCAGCTGCCGGCGCGAAGAGCAGCGCGACCGCCGCTCCCGCCGCGGCGCCGAGAACAAAGGCTGACAGAACCTTGCCGGCATTGCCGACTTCGTCACTCATGGCGCTCTCCTTGTAAGACGGCCACTTTCGAAAGAACATGGCCTGTTCATGCTCTCATATAGTCGCCTGTCTTGCACCACCTGTCCAGCACTTCCGGGCCCTGGTGGGGCATGGCGTGACCGTACTCTCACCCCTCGGCCGACGCCCCGAGGCCAAGTTCCCGCCGCTTCAGCGCCTTGATGCGATCCCGGATCGTGGCCGCCCCTTCGAAATCGAGGTTGGCGGCCGCCTCCCGCATCCCGCGCTCCAGGACGGCCACGTGGGCATCCAACTCCGCCTGGGTGCGGAAGCCTGGCGCCGGCTCGGCGGCCGGAACGGCCATGTAGTCGCGCTCGTAGACACTCGACAGCACGTCGTCGATCTGCTTCACGATTGAGGCCGGCGTGATGCCGTGTTCGGCATTGTACGCTTCCTGGGCCTGCCGGCGCCGGTCCGTCTCGGCAATCGCGGCCCGCATCGACGCGGTCACCGTGTCGGCGTACATCAGCACGCGGCCATTCACATTGCGGGCAGCCCGTCCAGACGTCTGAATCAACGACCCGGCTGACCGCAAGAACCCCTCCTTGTCGGCGTCGAGGATCGCGACCAGCGAGACCTCCGGCAAGTCGAGCCCCTCTCTCAGCAGGTTGATGCCGATCAACGCGTCGAACTCGCCCCGGCGCAGATCGCGGAGGATCTCCACCCGTTCGAGCGTGTCGATGTCGGAGTGCAGATAGCGGACGCGAACGCCCAGTTCCTGGTAATACTGGGTCAGGTCCTCGGCCATCCGCTTGGTCAGCGTGGTCACGAGGACCCGCTCGTGGCGAGCCGCCCGTTCACGAATCTCACCCAGCAAATCGTCGACCTGGCCCTTGACGGGCCGAATCTCGATTGGCGGATCGGTCAGCCCCGTCGGCCGGATGACCTGCTCGACGACGACTCCACCCGACGCCCGGAGTTCGAAGGCTCCCGGCGTCGCGGACACGAACACCACCTGGTGCGTCCGCGCCTGCCACTCCTCGAAGTTGAGCGGCCGGTTGTCGAGCGCCGAGGGCAGGCGGAATCCATAGTTCACCAGGACTTCCTTCCGCGACCTGTCGCCCTGATACATCCCGCGAATCTGCGGCACCGTCTGGTGGCTCTCGTCGAGGAACACGACCGAGTCGGCCGGCAGGTAATCGAGCAGCGTCGGCGGCGGTTCGCCAGCCGCGCGCCCGGTCAGATGCCGCGCGTAGTTCTCGATGCCGTGGCAGTACCCGATCTCGCGAATCATCTCGAGGTCGAACATCGTGCGCTGGTGCAGCCGCTGCGCCTCCAGCAACTTCCCCTCGGCCTCCAGGATCGAACGCCGCTCCACCAACTCGGCCTTGATCGAGTCGATAGCCCGGCGCGTCCGCTCGCGAGGGGTGACGAAGTGGGTCTTCGGGTAGATCGCCAGCCGATCGTGCCGCCGGGAGGTCCGGCCGGTCAGCGGGTCGAAGACCACCAGTTCGTCGACCTCGTCGCCGAACAGCCCGATGCGCACCGCCTGCTCTTCGTAGGACGGGTACACCTCGATGATGTCGCCACGAACCCGGAAGGTACCGCGTCCGAACTCCACGTCGTTTCGTTCGTATTGGATGTCCACCAGTTTTCGCAGAATCTGCTCGCGGTCGATCCGCTGCCCCAGCTCCAGGGGCAGCATCATCCCGTAGTACGCCTCGGGCGATCCGAGGCCGTAAATGCACGACACGCTGGCCACGATGATGACGTCACGACGTTCGAACAGCGACCGCGTGGCCGAGAGGCGCATGCGGTCGATCTCGTCATTGATCGTCGCTTCCTTCTCGATGTAGGTGTCGCTGGCCGGAACGTAGGCCTCAGGCTGGTAGTAGTCGTAGTAGCTGACGAAGTACTCGACGGCGTTGTTCGGGAAGAACCGGCGGAATTCCTGGAACAGCTGCGCGGCGAGCGTCTTGTTGTGCACCATGACCAGGGCGGGCCGATTGACGCGCGCGATCACCTGCGCCATCGTGAACGTCTTGCCCGAACCGGTCACCCCGAGCAGGACCTGGTGCGTGTCCCCGCGGCCGAGCCCGTCGACGAGTTCGGTGATCGCGCGAGGCTGATCGCCGCGGAGATCGAAATCGGAAACGAGGTCGAAGCGGTCCGGCACGGCCCCTCCTACTTCTTGAACGGCTTGAGAGGGGCGAAATAGCCCTGGCGCGTACGGACCCTGACGTCCTTCAGGCCCGGGCGCGTCACCTTGACCTCGACCTTCCGCCAGGTCCCGTCGGTCCTGGTGTTGGCCGACACATACCCCATCGAGTACTGCGCATCGATCTCCGCCGCGACCTTGCCGTACACGCTGTCGAGGTCGCGCATCGACAGCGGGAAGAACGCCTGTCCGCCGGTGACTTCCGCCATCCGCTGCAGGCGCGCGCGCAGCTCCAGCCTGACGCTGGACGGCTGGTGCTCCAGGAATCCGATGGCGTGCACTGTGACGTCGGAGGCCTTCATCAGGTTGATCAGATCGTTGAACGTGATGCTGCTGGCGTTGTCGCCGCCGTCGGTGTAGAGCACCAGGATCTTGCGGCCGTCCTGTCCCGACGCGCCGTCGAGGTACACGCCGGTCGCATCCCAGAGCGCCGTGTTCCCGTCGGCTCTCCGGCTCCGGATCCGCTCCACCAACCGGCCGAATTCGGACTGGCTGTAGCGGGCGACATGCACCTCGGTGTCGAAATCGACCAGCGTGTAGTCGCGCGCATCCTGGAGTGAATTCAGGAACTTGATTGCGGCGCTGCGCGCAAACTGCATGTCCTCGTCCATGCTTCCACTGATGTCGAACAGCGCGCCCAGGTGCAGGTCGGCTGGAGGCAGCCTCGCCATATCGGCGCTTCGGCCTGTCCGCGCATCGCACGGAACGAAGAAGCGGACGGCCTGCTTCTGCCCGTCCTCGTAGACTTCGAAATCCCCTTCCTCGAGGTCCGTGAGGTAGGCGCCCTTCTTGTCGATCACGGTGACGCCGACGTTGACGATATCCACACCGCTCCGGAAGGTCGGCTGCCCTCCCTGGGCGGACAGGACGACCACCGCACCGAGCGCGCAGAGGGTGGCCACGGGCGTGTTGACGCTGAACTCCCTTTTCATCCCTTGTCCCGGTGGGTTCGCACGGTAATCCGTCCCGCCTGTCCGATTGAGTATAATAGAAGGTCGGCACCGATGGACTGTCATCTCTCCGTCAACCCGGCGACGTTGGCCGCACGATGAGGTGCCTGGCCGTCTGTCAGACCGAACTCGTCGTGCGAACGCTGGAAACCGTGCTCGCGGCCAGCTTCGAGACCGAGTTCCTCGTCGCGAACCGCGCGCTGGCGCGGCGGCTCCACGACGCCGGGACCAGCGTGTCCACCGGTGACGTCAACCGGACGGATACCTACCTCAAGGCGGATCTCTCCCCCACCACCTGTGTCATCGTCGAGGACAACAACCGCCCGGGGATCAAGAAGACCCTGGCGGCCATCAGCGATGCCGGCGCGACACTCGTCTACGTGCTCGGCATGGGCGTCGGCGCGGGCAGCCGTCGCGAGGACGAGCTGCGTGCCGCGTTTCCCGAGGTGTTCTACCTCACGATGTCGGAGTTGTTCGGCGGCCCGCTGATCACCGAGATCAGCCGGGCGCTGACGCGCGCGCGGGTGCAGCAGTATCAACGCTACTTCGCCGACGCGGATCGCGTGCTGATCCTGCTCCACAACGACCCCGACCCGGACGCCATGGCCGGCGGGCTCGCGCTCCGGAACATCCTGCGCCGGACGAAGGCGACGGCCATTCTCGGAACGCTGCAGGGCGTGACGAGGCCCGAGAACCTGCGGATGGCCAACCTCCTGGACATCCAGGTGGAGTCGGTCCCGCCCGCTTCGCTCGGCGAGTTCGAGCGGATCGCCATGGTCGACGTGCAGCCGCACTACTTCGGCGATCTGCTGAACAGGGTCGACCTCGTGATCGACCACCACCCGCCGCAGTCAGGCTACAGCGCGATCTTCAAGGACATCCGCGCCGATTACGGCTCCACCTCGACGATCCTCACCGAGCACCTCCGCGCCGTGGACGTCAACATCTCGGAGCGAACGGCCACCGCGCTGCTCTACGCCATCAAGTCCGACACGCTGTTCTTCAACCGTCAGGCCAACCGCGTCGATCTCGAGGCGTTCTCCTTCCTCTATCCGCTGGCGGACGCCACCCTAATCCGCAAGATGGAAGGCTCCGAGGTGACGCTCGAGCGCCTGGAATTCGTGATGAAGGCGTTCCAGTCCGGCCGGCGCGAAGAGCAGGTGTTCTGCGCCTTCATGGGCCCGACGCCGCGCGAGGACCTGGTCGCCTACGTCGCGGACTTCTTCCTGCAACTGGAAGACATCAAGTGGACGATCGTCGGGGGCGTGGTCGACCAGATGGTGGTCCTGTCGGTCAGGAACCTGGGTTACTCACGGAACGCCGGCGAGTACGTGCGCAAGCATTTTTCGTCGCTGGGGAGCGCAGGCGGGCACCGGTCGATGGCCAAGGCGGTCGTGCCGGTGGCGGCCTTCCGCGAGAGGTTCGGCGCCCTCGAGGGTCCGCAAGTGAGTCAGCGGCTCCTCGAGACGGCCGTGCAGTTCCTGCGGGAGCACCAGGCATCCGAGAAGAAGAGAGAGTCAGCCAAGGCGTAGTGTCGGCCGGCAGCGGGAAGCCGACGGCTGCCCGCTATCCCAGCGCCTGGTCCAAATCCGCGATCAGGTCCGCTTCGTCCTCCAGCCCAATCGACACCCGCAGCATTCCCGCCGTCACACCAGCGCGCGCCAGGTCCTGGTCGCTGTAGTTGTAGTGCGACGTGAGGACGGGCAGGCTGACGAGGCTGTCCACGCCGCCGAGGCTCGTGGCGCGCCGGATCACCTGGAACCGGTCGAACACGCGGGACGCGCCGTCGAGCCCGCCTGGCACCTCGAATGTCACCATGCCGCCAAACCCCGACATCTGGGCCCGGGCAATCGCATGGTCGGGATGCGAGGCGAGGCCCGGATAGAACACGCGCGTCACGCGGCGATCCTGCTCCAGGAAGCGCGCCGCGGCATCGGCGGAGGCGTTGTGGCGGGCCATCCGGACCGGCAGCGTCTTCAGGCCGCGCGCGAGGGCGTAGGCGGCCTGCGGGTCCATCACGCCGCCGAGGTAGCGCCGCATCAAGTCCACCTTCCCCATCAGGTCCCGGGACCCGGTCACCGCGCCTCCGGTCACGTCCGAGTGCCCGTTCAGGTACTTGGTGGCGCTCTGCATCGCCAGATCAACGCCGAGAGCGAGCGGCTGCTGGTTGATCGGGCTCGCAAAGGTGTTATCGAGCACGCACAGGACGCCGGCCGCGCGGCAGGCCCTCCCCACCCGCGCGACGTCCAGGCAACGGAGCGTCGGGTTGATGGGCGACTCGATCCAGCACAGGCGCGTGCGTTCGCCAATCAACAACTCCGGTTCCGCGAACTCCTCGAGGGTCGCGAACCGCACGCCGATGTTCAATCGCGTCAGCACGTCCTTGACGAGGTGAAAGGTCCCGCCGTAGATCGCCGAACTGCACAACAACTCGTCTCCCGCCTTCAGAAACGTCAGCAACAGCGTGGAGGACGCCGCCATGCCCGAGGCGAACACCAGCGCCGCGTCGGCGCGATCGAGCGCGGCGATCTTCTGCTCGGTCACGACGACCGTCGGGTTGGCATAGCGGGAGTAGAGGTACTTGTCGACCTTGCCCTCCTGGTATCGACGCACCTCGTCCGCGTTGTCGAAGAGGAATGTCGTCGTCTCGTAGATCGGCACGTTCACCGAGTCGGCGTGTACGGGCGAATCCTCACCGCGGTGAATCAACTCGGTCGACAGCCCTCTCTGCTTCATGAGTCCGCCTCCGCCTTCAACCCGCGTTCCCTGTCGTTGTGCCGCCCGGGGGCGCGGCCTTCGTTGACGCTTCCGTGACCGGGATGGCGCCCCAGCCCCGCCGACCACTCACCATGTCGAGGTGCTCACCGCTCGCCCCGACCACCGGGTCGATGAACTGCCGATAGGCGTCCTCGTAGCCGCGGTCCACGAGTTCGCCGAGCGACACGAATCGATCGGACCGCTGGTCGTAGCAACCGCCGACATCGAGCGGCCCGACCGGGTTGTAGGCCGGGCGCACGACGAACACGCTGCGGAAGGGGCGCGTCACCGCGACCGCGGACCGCAGGGCCGCCGCGTCGGCCCCGGCCAGGTAGTCGCTGACACGTCCACGCCAGTCACTTCGCGGCACGGTCAGGCGATGGGGCCCGTCGAGCTCGGGAAATGGCGACACCACGATCACCTGCTCGATGCCCGCGGGCGGCAACTCGTCCAGCAATCGATCGACCGCGCCCGGCCGGGACGCGGCCCGATGAACCTCCCCACACCAGAAGCTCTCCGGCGGGAAGTCAATCAGCTGCACCTCGGTCGCCACCGGCAGGCTGATTCCGGCGAGCACCGCGGTCATCAGATGGTCCCGGCTCACGCCCGCCAGATCGAAGCCTTCAGCCAGCCGACGGTCGCCGCCGGGCCCCTCGCTGGTCCTGAAGAAGTCGCGACGGTGTCGTTCCCCGATCAGGGCGAACACGAAATCCCGCCGCATATCGAGGTCGTGCACGGTCAGCAGCAGCTCGCGAAATCCAGGCTGC
>DASVIS010000137.1:0-2027 GCA_036381995.1 Vicinamibacterales bacterium
GAAAGTACCAGCGCCAGGGTCGCCGCGGACGTCGCGGCGGCCAGGTGCCCTCCCTTGATGGCTGACAGGTGCTTGCGCACGGTGTTGAGCGCGTGGATGTCTGCGCCGGCCAGCAGCAGCCCGCGCGTCGTCGCCTGCTTGTCGTCGAGCGTGATCCCGGCTCGCGGCAGCGCCAGCAGTGACGAAGCGCCGCCCGACAACAACACGAGCAACCCGTGGTCGGCGGGAACCCCCTGCGCCAGCGCAAGGGCGCGCTGCCCGGCTTCGACGCTTCGCCTGTCGGGCACCGGGTGGCCACTCGCCATCCACGTGACCGACAGCGACAGCACCGTAGACAGATGAGTCCCGACGACCAGACCCTCCTCCACGCGGGCAAGACCCGGACGGTCGAGCACGGACGCCATCGGCGCAGATGCCTTGCCCACGCTGATCAGATGGATCGGGTGATCGAGGAACGCGCGGTCTTCTGGGAGAGCAAGAGCGGCATCGAGCAGCCGCGTCGCACTCGACGCACCGATGGCCGCCCGAAAGATGGCGGGAAGGTCACGATTGAAACGAACGAAGTGGTGGTTCAGTTCACGTTGTTCGGGTCGGACCACGCCGACAGATTCGTCACCACATCGAACTGCCTGAGCAGGTAAACCATCAGTTGCTCCGCATCCTTCGACCGGCACACCTGATCGAGATGCCCGAGCAACCGGACGAGCGCCTGCTCGGCCGAACTGTAGGCACATTCCGAATAGTACTCGCGCTGACGACGAAGACAGCGCTGATGCTTGATCAGTTCGTCCCGGTAGAAATCGATTTGAATGCCCGGATGGAGCGCGCTCGATGGCCGCTGGTCGATCCCGAAGCAATACATGCGATTCCTTTAGCAGTCAGGAACAATCGGTAGGCAATTTCCAGTCTAGTGATCGTCCGTCCACCTGTCAACGCCGACCAAAACGTTCCGGGCAGCGCAAGCGGACGCGGGAAGCCGCGCCCTGCCGCAGGGCGACCCTTCAGGGTTGCCGGCGATCACCGCAGACGTCGCGCGGCGATCAGCCCGCCGAGGCATCCGACCAGCATGCCCCCGAGCAGCACGAGCGCCATCGTCGCGCCCGGGAGGAACTCGATTCTCCACGCGTCGAACAGGCCGGCAGCGAGCGCCGCGAATCGCGGCGTCGCCAACTCCACACCGATGCGCAGCAGGACGAGCGCGAGGATCGCTCCGAGCCCACCCTGGATGATGCCCTCGCAGACAAACGGCCCGCGGATGAACGACATCGGCGCCCCCACCAGTTCCATGATCTCCACCTCGTCCCGACGCGCGTAGAGCGCGAGACGGACGACGTTGGTCACGGTGAGCCCGGCTGCGAGAACGAGCACGGCCGCCAGGAATAGGCCGGCCCAGCGAACGAACCTGCCGAGCGACGCCAGGCGGTCCAGCCATCGGCGGTCGTACCGCACATCCGCCACGCCGGGCATCGCCCCGACACGGCCGGCCAGCTTCTCGAGCGCTGACGTGCTCACGGCGGAAGAACCGAGGCGAACCTCGAAGGACGCCGGAAACGGGTTGGCCGGCGCACCCGACGTCGCGGCCGCGAGTTCCGGAAAATCCTTCTTGAATCGCGCGAGGGCGTCCTCCTTCGACACGATGTCCACTCCGGCCACGGACGGTTCGGCGCCGAGCGCGCGCTCGATCGCCGCGCGCTCGGCCGGCGTGGCCTCGTCGCGGACGTAGACCGAGAACTCGGCCGACCGGCTCCACTCGCCCACGGTGCGCTCGAGGTTGGCGCTGACCAGCAGGAACAGGCCGAGCATGAACAACGCAATCGTAATCGTCAGGATCGAGAGGATGCTGGAGCGTCGTCCGCGCCACAGACTGGCCGCTGCCTCGGTGAGGAAATATGCGAGGCCGCCGATCACGTGAGGCTCCCGCTGCTCATGCCGACTCCACGACGCGCCCGTGATCGAGCATGATCGCGCGGCGTCCCACGTGCCCGATCAGCTCACGGTCGTGCGTCGCCACGAGTACTGTCGTGCCG
>DASVIS010000138.1:0-10741 GCA_036381995.1 Vicinamibacterales bacterium
GAGTGGATGGTCAGCTCGACTGGGCCCGTCACCTTCAGCGTCCGCTCGAACGAACCTCCGGAGGCCTGGGCTCCAGCGCGCGGCGCCAGAACAAGCCAGACGACTGCCGCGAGCGCGACGAGCCTGAACGCCCGACCAGCAGGAGAAGAAGGGATCATCATTGGCGCATGTCTCCAGGAATGGTGTGGTTCCAACCGGCGCAGCTCAGGCCGCCTTCCTGGTAGACGCAGCGCGCGGCCGGTTGGTTCGCCGGCTCGCTGCCATTGGCTGCCGGCGAGGAAGGCCGTGCGCGTGGACCCCCTCGTGGCGATGCGCCACGACTAGGTTGTGCAGGTTCGGCCTGTGCCGAGAATGGGGATCACGCTTACACTGCTGGAGGTCCGGAGCAGTGCCCCGCGGGTTGAGAGAGGTGAGCACGATGCAGTTGAGCCCCCTTCCAGGAACGCGCAGGATCGCATGAACAGAATCCACTGGCGAAGATCTCCTGTCACGCTGATGATGGCGGCGGTCGCGGCGCTTGGCGTCGCGGCGGCGCAGGACGCGGCACAGAAGCCCGCCGCGTCGCCAACCGATCCGGTCGCGGCGATCCTGGCCTCGCACAAGACCGCCGATGATGCGTACGCGAACGTCCCGATGTCGCCGTTCACGGCGGTCGGCGTCCAATACTTCACACCGGGTCAGGCGCTGCGCCTTGGCGTGGGTCCATCGGGTGGCGTCGAGTTCGGCGCGAATCCTGCGGCGCCGGACGTGCTCGAGTTCACCTTGGCCGACGGTGCGTTCTGGGTCGCACCGGTGACCGGAGCGCGTCCCTTCATCGCCAAGACCGGCGGCGACGGTGACGTGTCAGGCCTGCCGGGGACGGCCGTGGCCGGCAAGACCAGACTTGCACCGCGCGAGGTGGTGCACATCGGCCGGTTCTTCGTTGAGTTCTATGCGCGGCCGGACACAGGAAACGCGAGGGTGTTCGATCCCGAGTCGCCCACGCGAAAGGCCTACACGGGCCTGAAGTGGTTCCCGGCCGCCCCATGGCTTCAGGTGAAGGCCCGCTACGTCGCAAATCCGACCGCCACGGCTGTGACGATCACCACGAGCCGTGGGCTCCAGAAAGAGTATTTCCGTGTTGGCACCTTCGAGTTCAACATCGATCGGGCGGGGCAGCGCCTGACCGTCTTGGCTACCGTGGCGTCACCCAAGGCGGGTGACGAGCTGTTTGTGGCGTTCCGCGACGCCACGACCGGCCAGGAGACGTACGAGGTGGGCCGTTACTTGTTCATCCCGTTCGCGGGGGCTGACGGCGCCTACGTGCTGGACTTCAACAAGGCGACCAACCCGCTGTGTAACTACTCCCCGCACTACAACTGCCCGATTCCGCCGAAGGAGAATGTGCTGGCGGTGCCGATCCGCGCCGGCGAGATGAAATACCCGGCGCACCACTGACGTCCGCCCAGCCGCGAGGTTAATCACTCCGGGAGAGGTTTGTTCACCGCGCCGTGACGGGCGCTGTCGTGCGCCCACGGAAACACCGACAGCCAGGGATCGATGATGTCGCGGCGGCACACGAGGATGCCCGGCCGCAATAGTAAGATTGCTATCCGACGACCAAGGGACTTTCGTCGGCGGCAATCGAGCGTGCCTATGCGCTCGCCCGTGAGCGGCCACGTCTTCTGTTCCTTCCTGGCGCTCCTCGTGCGCCAGGAACTCCAGCGGCGCCTGACCGCGAAGGACTGGCCGCTCGAGTGGGCGCACGTCGTCCGCGACCTCGATGCGCTCCACGAGACCACGATCACGATCGACAACCGAGCCTACGTGGTCCGGAGCGAAGCCAAGCGCACCGCGGGCAAGGTCTTTCAGGCCTGCGGCGTCGCGATGCCGCCGACCTTGCGCTCGATCAGCGCGTCGGACTCCCCACCGCCGTCCGAGGCCAAGCGTGTCACTACACCAATTCAGAAGCCGTAAGTGTCTACGAACGCAAGACTTCACTTTTGAACGTGTTCAAGATGGGTCTGGGTGCGGGGCGATGCCAGAGCCGCGATCTGCTGTAGACTACGCGGCGTAGCCACGACCACATCGCTCTGTCGAGGATGCCGTTCCGAGGCGTCCTCAGAGATAGACCAAGGAGGGGCGTGAAATGTCAATGTCGTTCAGGGCGCGCAAGCTATTCGTCCGGCTCCTCGTCCTCGGGTTCGTGATCACGTCGGGGGGAATGCTCGGCGCTCGCGCCGCGCAGCAGCCAACAGCGTCGGCCGCAGGGGAGAGGGCCCTGACGGGCGTCGCCGCCGTGCGCGCCAACTATACGAAGTTCGAGTACCGCATCCCGATGCGCGACGGCGTCAAGCTGTTCACCTCGGTCTACGTTCCCAAGGACGTCTTTAGCAACGGCCGGACGTACCCGATCATGCTGCAGCGCACGCCGTACAACGTCGCGCCCTACGGCATCGATCAGTATCGCGCCTCGCTCGGTCCCTCCGAGCTGTTCCAGCGTGAGAAGTTCATCTTCGCGTACCAGGATGCGCGCGGCCGCTACATGAGCGAGGGTGACTTCGTCCTCGTGCGGCCCTACAAACCCGCCAAGAGCGGGCCGAAGGACATCGATGAGAGCACCGACGCCTGGGACACGATCGACTGGCTGGTTAAGCACACCCCAGGTAACAGCGGCAAGGTGGGCGTCTGGGGTATTTCGCAGCCGGGCTTCTTTGCGACCGCGGCCATGCTCGACGCGCACCCCGCGCTGGTTGCCGTGTCGCCGCAGGCACCGGTGGCCGACCACTACCAGGGCGACGACGTGTACCACAACGGCGCCTTCATGCTGGCGCACCGCTTCAGCTTCTTTACGAGCTTCCTCCCGAGGGAAGGTCCCCCAGCGCCGCCGCCGCCGCGGCAGCCGTTTCCCTATCCCTCTCCGGACGGCTACCAGTTCTATCTGGAGCTGGGGACGCTGGCCGACATCGGACAAAAATACTTCACGCGCCAGCCGTTCTGGTCGCTCAACGTCGAACACCCCAACTACGACGAGGTCTGGCAGTCGCGCTCGATCTGGAAACACCTGACGGGCATCAAGCCGGCCGTGTTGCTGGTGGGCGGCTGGTACGACACCGAGGATCCGCAGGGGCTGCTGCGCGAGTTCTACTTCATGGAGAAGAACCAGCCGCCGGTGGGTCTGCTCGTGATGGGGCCGTGGAATCACGGCGGCTTCTCGCGGGGCGAGGGCGACCGCCTGGGCAACGTCAACTTCGGTTCGAACACCAGCCAGTACTATCGCGAGCAGATCGAGCTGCCCTTCTTCCTCTACTACCTGAAGGGGCGCGGCGAGGGCAAGTTTCCGAAGGCGTGGATGTTCCAGACCGGCGTGAACGAGTGGCGCACGTTCAACGCATGGCCGCCCACGACGGCGAAACCCGCCAGCCTCTATCTGGATGCGAAGGGTGCGCTCGCGTGGCAGCAGCCGGCGCAGGCGGGGTTCGACGAGTACGTGTCCGACCCGAACAGGCCCGTGCCCTACGTCAACCGGATCACGCAGGACGTGCTGAACACCTACATGACCGAGGACCAGCGGTTCGCCGCCCAACGGCCGGACGTCCTGGTGTACCAGTCCGAAGTCCTGGACCACGACGTGAGCGTGTTCGGGCCGATCTCGGTGGACCTGAAGGTGTCGACAACGGGGACGGATTCGGATTTCGACGTCAAGGTGATCGACGTCCTCCCGGGCGACGCGCCGGATTACAACAACCTGTCAGAGCCCGGCCCGCCCGCGCCGATCGCGCAGGGCACCGTCCCGATGGGCGGCTACGAGCAACTGATCCGCGGGGAACCATTCCGGGGAAAGTTCCGGAAGGGCTTCGAGAAGCCGGTGCCGTTCGAGCCGGGGAAGCCCGATCGGATCACCTTCGATCTGCCCGACGTCGCGCACACGTTTCGGCAGGGCCACCGCATCATGGTGCAAATCCAAAGCAGCTGGTTCCCGCTCACCGACCGCAACCCGCAGAAGTTCATGGACATTCCGAAGGCGGCGGCGTCGGATTTCGTGAAGGCGACCGAGCGCGTGTATTACGGAGGTGCCGACGGGTCGAAGATCACGTTGCGAATCGACCAGTAGCCGGGCGGCACCGAACACGAAGGCGTCCGGCTTCGGAGTGATTGAAAGGACTGGCTCCTCAGGAAGGACTCGAACCTACCCGCCTTCGCGCGCGGACGGCGCTACGGCGAGGTCTTGCTGTAACTCGCCCCGTCTGATGGTGTGCGGAGGCCTTGGGAGAAACGGCGAGGGGCCGGCGCGCCCCTCGCCTCCCGCCCCCTCACTTCTATCGTCCGCCCGCAGGCTTGGTGGTCTCCGGCAGCAACTGGCGGATCTGCCTAACGGCGTAGTCCACCTTCATGTCGAAGTACCGCTTCCCGAGCTCCGCAGACGCACGCCGCGCGTCGCCGGTGATCCCGTTATTGATCTTCTTCTCGGCCCTCTGGCCTGGCGGGGGGACCGGGTCGCCGACCGCCGTCTTCAACAGCGCCATCCGGACGTACCCGGTCTGGCCGCCCAGGTAGATCATCTCGGAGGTGTCGGAGATGTTCGCGTGGCCGCCGTAACCGTAGCCGTGGTCCTTGCACCACTGGTCGAAGTCGTCCTGCGCCTTCTGGTACACCTCGTCGCAGTAAACCACGCGGATGCCCTGTGAGGAGTACTTCTGATCCAGCTTCTGGGCGACCTCCTTCAACTCCTTCTGGCCCGCGCCGTGGTCGCCCATCAGCACCACATTCTTGAAGCCGTTCTTGATCAGTTGCTCCGCCACGTGCTCGTTGATCTGCGCGAAGAGCTCGGTCGTCAGGCCGATGGTTCCAGGCATCTCCGGGCTAGCGTTGTTGGGTGAATAGGGCAGCACCGGTGCGGCGATGGCGTTCCCGAGCTTCAGCGCAATCGCGCGGACGGTCGCGCGCGCCATCAGGTTGTGCCCGCCGGTCACGTTCTGCGGGCCGCGCTGCTCGGTCCCGCCGTTGTAGACGAGCGCGGTTGTCTGGCCCTGCTCCAGCGCCTTCTTCATCTCCACCCACGTCATCATCTCGAATTCGACCAGCGGTGCGCGGAGGGCGGCGCCGGACGGCGTCGGCTGTTTCGGGGCGGCGGGCTGGGCCTGTGCGTAGATGGTGCCGGCCACCAAGCCGAGCACGACGAGAGTCGATGCGATGCGATACATGGTCACTCCTTAGAAATCGAACCGGAAACCGAACTACTGCGCACGCTTGGGGAACTCGCTCTGGGGCTGCCCGAACTGCGACGACTGCAGCGACGCCTGGTAGTTGTAGGAGTTGTCGCTGTTGAAGGCGTTGAAGACCCCTTGGTGGCCGGATTTGGCGGCCAAGCCTCCGGTCGCCCGCGGCTCGGCTCCGCTTTCGTCCGAAATCGCAGTCGTAACAGATTCAGCGGCGCGCTTCCATCCTACGACTCAGAGTTGCGTATTCCACGCATCGTGATCGCCGATTCCACGCCATCGTGATCGGAGCGAAGCGACGCGGGCGTCGATCGGTTATCGGTCGACCGTGTTCTCGGCTTTCTCCTTTCGTCGAGACGGGCCTTTCAGTGTCATCGTATACGCATTGTGGACGAGGCGGTCGAGGACGGCGTCGGCGACGGTCGGGTCGGCATGAAGGCCGACGCCGTCGGCGGCTCAAGGAATTCGCTCTACACCCCGAAGTCCTACAAGCTCGTCGACCTGCACGACCTTCTTTGCGACGTGAAATACGAGTTCAATTCCGACAACCGCCGGCTCTATGCAGCCTCAATGGTGCTGCTGCAGGGCCATCTCTAAACACGACGTCTTAAGTAATTGCGCATAATCGGCGCAGCGTGTTGTTCTTGCGAGCCCAGAGATCGAATTCGCCAGGGGCTTTCGCCCCTCTTTGGCCGACGGTGCGGATTCGAACGCCCTGTCTCAAGAATCAGTTGATTTCTGAGACGCTGCGGTTGATCGTGGTGATCGAGAGCGCCTCGGTGATCGAGCGCATCCTGCGCCATCTGCGTCTGCCGACCGAGGTGCCTACACCGCCCCCGGGGCGGGCGCCGCCGCTGTTTGCGCCCTGCGCCTTCGAGGAGGACTCCGGCGTTTCGGACTTCGTTCCGTGCCACTGACCGGTGCCCTCAAGGGCCGACTCGCCGGCGGTGTGCCCGCCCGTCGTCCGGCTCGCCCCCTGTGTGGACTTCTTGCTTGATCCGTCGGTCGAAACGGCGATAATCAGCCCTGTGCCTGGCGGGCGGGGCGACGGAGCGGCTCTTCCGAACGGCGCCCGCGGTGTCTGATAGCGGGCGTTACGTTCACCAACCCAGCTGGAAGTTCAAGGCCTGGAGCCTGTAGGAGGACATCGAGACATGCGTCGGACATTTCTCGCGCTTCTCGTCGCGGCGCTCTCGGCCACGGCTGCCGGTCTGGCGGGCCAGTCGCCGAAGGCGATCGACCCCCGGAACATGGACACGTCGATCAAGCCGTGTGACGACTTCTACCAGTACGCCGACGGCAACTGGATCAAGGCCAACCCGGTCCCGGCGGACAAGAGCCGCTGGGGCAGCTTCGAGGAGCTGGCCGACCGCAACCGCGACACGCTCAAAGCCATCCTCGACGAGGTCAGCGCGAAGAGCAACTGGCCCGCCGGGAGCATCGAGCAGAAGGTCGGCGACTTCTACGCGAGCGGCATGGACGAGGCGGCCATCGAGCAGGCGGGCACCTCGCCTCTCGATCCCCTGGTCGCCGTCGTGGACGGGCTCCGAAGCCCTGGCGACCTCGCGCCCGTGCTCGGCCGGCTCCGTGCGGCGGGCCAGCGCGCCGGATTCAGTCTTGCTGTCGCGCAGGATCCCCGGGAGAGCACGCGCTACATCGGCACGCTCAACCAGGGCGGCCTCGGGTTGCCGGACCGCGACTACTACACCAAGGACGATGCGAAGTCGAAGGCGATCCGGGACCAGTACGTCGCGCACGTGGCGAAGATGCTGGAACTGGCCGGCCACTCGCACGAGGCCGCGGCGGCCGAAGCGGTGGTGGTGCTCGATGTCGAGACGAAGCTCGCCACCCCCATGTTCACCCGCGTGGAGAACCGTGATCCGCAGAAGACCTACAACAAGATGACGCTGGCCGAGCTTCAGGCGCTTGGCACGGCGTTCGACTGGACCCGGTACTTCGCCGCACTCGGCGTCACGCAGGTGCCCGCTCTGAACGTGCGGCAGCTGCCGTTCTTCCGCGCATTTGCGGGCATGGCCGCCAGCGTCCCGGCCGCCGAGTGGCGGACGTACCTGCAGTGGCGCGTGGTCCAAGGCATGGCGGATTCGCTCACCAAGGCCTTCCAGGACGAGTCGTTCGCCTTCAACGGCAAGGTGCTGAATGGCGTACCGCAGCAGGAGCAGCGGTGGATGCGCGTCCAGGCGGCCACCGACCGGGCACTGGGTGAGGCGCTCGGCCAGCTTTACGTGCGCCGGACCTTCAGCCCCGAGGCCAAGGCCAAGATGATCGCGCTCGTCGCGAACCTTCGTGCCGCGCTCAAGGAGCGGATCGAGAAGCTCGAGTGGATGGGGCCTGAGACCAAGGCCCAGGCGCTCCGCAAGCTCGCGGCGTTCAACGTCAAGGTCGGGTATCCCGACAAGTGGCGCGACTACTCGGCCCTCACGATCACCCGCGGCTCCTACGCCGAGAACCTGCTCCGCGCGCAACGCTTCGAGACCGCCCGCAACCTCGCCAAGCTCGGCCAGCCGATCGATCGTACCGAGTGGGGCATGACCACGCCGACCGTCAACGCGTACTACAGCTCGACGATGAACGAGATCGTCTTCCCGGCCGGCATCCTGAAGCCGCCCTTCTTCGACCCGAAGGCGGACGACGCGGTCAACTACGGCGGGATTGGCGCGGTCATCGGCCACGAGATGGGGCACGGCTTCGACGACAGCGGAAGCCAGTTCGACGCCGACGGCAACCTGAAGAACTGGTGGACCGAGGCCGATCGCGCCGCGTACAAGACGCACACCGACAAGCTCGTGCAGGAGTTCGACGCCTTCGAGCCGCTGCCCGGGGAGCACGTCAACGGCAAGCTGACGCTCGGCGAGAACATCGGCGATCTCGGGGGACTGACGATCGGCTACGTGGCGCTCGAGAAGGCCCTGTCAGGCAAGCCGCGGCCGGCGCTCATCGATGGCTTCACGCCGGACCAGCGCTTCTTCCTGAACTGGGCGCAGGTGTGGCGGCAGACGATTCGCGGCGAGGCGCAGCGCGTGTTGCTGGCCACCGACCCGCACAGCCCGGGCAGCTTCCGCGTGAACGGTCCGCTCGGCAACATGCCCGAGTTCTTCAAGGCGTTCGGGTGCGCCCCAGGGTCGTCGATGGTCCGGCCGGCGGACCTCAGGACCAGCATTTGGTAGAGGGCTCAGGGCCCAGGAGAGACCGCGGGAAGAAGGACGATGTCCACCACGCCCGCCAGCACGGTCGATGGGTTCCTGAAGGCGTTGGCCCGAGTTTGCGCCGGGCGGTCCGGTCGACCGTCTCCGGACGCACGAGTTCGACTCACCTTCGACAACCACAACTCGGTCAACGGCATCCGGGAGTACGCGCGGAAGGCTGGGGCGGGCGTCACCTACATCCCGGTCGTGCCGCTGTGCCTGGCGGGCGGGGCGGCGAGGCGGCTCTTCCGAACGCCGCCCACGGTGTGCGATAGCGCGAGATTCTGTTGCTGAGTGCAGAGCGAACGACAACGCCTCGAATCCGTCCTTGTCACGGCGACCGGTTCCGCCAGATGATCCTGTCGCGCGGCAACGTCGGAGACTACGCCACGCTGTATCGGGATTTCCGCGGCAAGGATCCGAGCATCGAATGGATGCTGAAGCGGCGCGGGATCGTGACGAAGTAGTGAGCGGGAGGCGGACTACGGTCGGAGGGCCGGACCAGAGTCGCTGGCAGCGGACACCAGGACTCATGACCGCCGAGCCCGGGTCGTTCTCGAGCAGAGTCCTGGACAAGTACTTCGGCGGGGAGCGCGATCGGGTCACCTTCAGGCTGACGGCCGGCCTCGCAGTGCACGGCGAGACCGCCCGGGCGTACAATGATCTCGGGCCACCGAAGCAGTCCGATTACGGGAGGCAACCGTCATGAGCCGTGCATTCGCGGTCGTGCGGACCCTGGTTGTCGGGACGATCTTCCTCTCCATCTGGTTCTACTGGCTGCCGCTCTGGTTTGCGCACATCGAGGGGGTCTCGCTCGCTCCGCGACACCCGTGGGCCTGGGCCGTGTTTGCGGTCGGAGCTGCGCTGTCGGCGTGGTGCGCGATGGAATTCGCGCTTCGCGGAGAGGGAACGCCTGCGCCCTTCGATCCGCCGCGGCGGCTCGTCATCACCGGCCTCTACCGATGGGTGCGCAATCCGATGTATCTCGGCATGGCGCTGATGCTCATCGGCGAGGCGATCCTGCTTTCGCAGATATGGCCCGAAATGGCCGCGTTGGCCGTCCTGTTGACGATGGCGGTGGCAGTCATGGTCGTCAAGAAGGAGGAGCCCGACCTGCGACGGCTCTTCGGGGCGGAGTTCGACGAATACTGCCGGCTGGTGCCGCGGTGGGTCCCGCGCCTGAAGCCGCTTGCGGCCCAGGACCATCCGGCCGTCAAGCGGGGTGGATAGGGGATACCGGAACCGCGCCGTAGGCACGCGGCCGGCGGCCGCGCCGTCGCACGGCCCGTCGCCGGCTCGGCTGTGCCTGGCGTGGCCGAGCGGCTGACGGAGGAGGAACTGGCGCTGTTCGACCTGCTGACCAAACCGGATCCGACCCCTCAGCAAGTCGGAAGAGGCGGAGGTGAAGAAGGTCGCCCGCACCCGACTGGAGACCCTCAAGCGCGAGGAACTCGTGCTCGACTGGCGGAAGCGGTAGCCGTCGCGGGGTTGAGGTGGAGGGGAGTCGCGGGTTCCGGGCGCGGACGCCCAACCCGTGGCTCCCGTCCTGCGTTACTTCGGCTTCGGGGCCGGCTTCGGCTCCGGTGGCTTCGGTTCCGGCGGCTTCGGCGGGATCGGTTTGTCCGGGGTCGGCATGAGATCCTCCCTCCAGTTGAGGCGCCCGCAAGGCGTGCGGGGCCGACGTCGTTGACATGAAGTGGAGGGTGGCGATGCGAGCACGGCCAATTCCCGCTTGCGTGCGAACGGACGTGTTGACGCTCACTGAGTTCAACTCGATGACTCAGTTTGGTCAGGGTATTATGGAGGACGCTGTGAATAGGCTTCTGGCCAAGAAAGGCGAGGACGCGATTGTTTGTCGGCGTGAGCGTTTTCGTGATGAGATGGAACTCGTGGGCGAGTTCGTTCCGGCAACGAGGGGGAAGGGCGCATGAAAGCACAGGTTGTGTACGTCGTAGACGCATGGAACGACACCGATCAGCAAAGTGTTGTTTCGGTTTTCGGCACGGCCGCTAAAGCCAAACGGGAACTTGAACGCATCACGAAACAGCCCGGCGTGTGGTATGCGGGCGTTGTCAAGCGATCCGTTCGATGAAGCCGCTGGGCATCACGTCCACGGAATCTCGTAGATCCGCAACGTGTTTATCCTCAACCTCGCCAAGATCGCCAGAGCTTTGAGCGTGCCGCTCACCGACCTGTTCGAACGCGACTGATCGCACGGACCCGCGACGCGCCCCTTCGGCCCTTCCCTTGCCGTGGACTATCGTCTACAATGCGCGGCAGGTCAGGTCCGGTTGCTGTCGGTTCCGGACTCCATCCCCGCCGCATCCTCTATTCGGGAGG
>DASVIS010000139.1:0-2066 GCA_036381995.1 Vicinamibacterales bacterium
AAAAGCCAGGCTCCGGAACGGATCGAAATCTCGCTCGCAGAACTTCGCCGAGAAGCCCGGAAACTCGAGACGAGGGTCTTCTGGAGGAATTTGCGCGAGTACGTGGCCTGCGCACTCGTTGTCGCCTGTTTCGGATACTACGCGTCGGTGTTTCATTCCACATTGATCCGCGCGGGATGCGGCCTGGTGATCGCCGGCGCCCTGTTCGCGGTTCTCACGCTGCACAAGAGGGGCGCCGCCCAGACGGTTCCGGCGGAGTTGGCATTCCGCACCTGTGTGGGTTTTCATCGCAAGGAACTGGAGCGACAGCGCGATCTCCTGCGCAGTGTGTGGACGTGGTACCTGCTGCCGTTTGTTCCCGGCATGATTGTCTTTCTTCTCGGATTGTTTGAGTTGACCATGCAGCAGCCGCACACCTCAGAACACGCGAGGACTATCGTCATTGTCTTTGCTCTCACCGCAGTAGGCTGCGCCCTGGTGTTTGTGGGCATCGGGAAGTTGAATCAATGGGCGGCGCGCAAACTGCAACGCGAGATTGACACGCTCAATCGACTGGAAGAGGAGTCATGATGCGACGGAACACTCCTGTTTTCGTCTTCCATGTCCGGGCTGTGTCTGGCTGAGGGGCGGCTCCTCCGGACGGCGCCAGCGCTGTCTGACAAGGGGCCGTCTGTTTACCTGGGTGGATCGTCTCGTCCTCGCTGCCGCGGCCTTCGGCCTCGGCACGTGCTGGGCGGTGGTGTTCGACCACGCGTTTCAGAACGTCACGACCCTGCCGATGCGGAACTCGTTCTGGGGGCCGAAACGGTAGGAGACCGCCCAGGATCCCCGGCGGTCGTTCAGCTTCACCAGTGGCCCGGTCTGCGGGTTCCAGGCTCCGCCGGCTCGAAGGAACCCGCACTGGAGACCGGCTTCCCACCGCGTGCCGATCACGCGCGTGAGGTCGAGAGTGTCCAGGATCTGGTAGGAGTCGACCGCTCCGGACGCGGGAACATAGTCGCCGACGAACGACAGCAGCTTCCAGCCGTCCTTCTCGAACGAGACGAGCAGCGCGACTTTTACGCCGCGCTGCAAGTCTTCCTTCCCGATGACCACATAGAGGAGCGGCGTCAGAACCAGGCGGCCTCGCTTGTACGCATAACCCCCTCCGACGTTCAGTTCGTTGCTGCCTGGCACGCCCACGTAGAACACGTCCACGACGACGGCGTTCGTCCACGTGTAGTTCCAGTCGGCGAAGCGGTACTTCGTGTCTGCGCCGCGGGCTTCGAGCAGATGCTGCCCCTCCGCCGTCGAGTGGCCGCAGAACGTCGAGACGACGATAGCTGCAACGACGATGAGGCTGCGTCCCACGCTCGTCTCCAGATAGCTCGTCTCGCGATCTTCCAGGCGGACCGACTCCCGTCTTCTGAGACGGTCGTGGTCGGCGCAGGCGCGACCTGCGTCGAACGGCGCCCCGCTGTGGCCCCGTGATCGACCATCCGGCAGGTGTGCCTGGATGCCGGCGTTACCGCTGCCGCTCGCGCAGCGCCGCCACGGCCCGAGTCAACTCCACCACTTGCTCGGTCAGCGTGCGGATCTGCTCCGTCTTCTGGTCGTTCTCCGTCTTCAGCGCGCTGGCCGTCGCCTCGAAGCGGGCCGTCTGCCTTGCGAGTTCGGTCGCGTGCGCATTGAGGCTGCGCTGCTGCTTCTGGTATTCGTTCAGCAGCATCGGGGGCAGGAACTGGTACATCACCGTCTCGATCTGGCCGTCAGCCGAGCGCGCGACCAGCCCTGGATAGATATCGGCCACCTCCTCGGCGATCAGCCCGTATTGGAGCGTGCGGCCCGCCGGGTTCTGGTCGCTCTTGTAGTGGAACGTCACGGGCCGCAGGCGCAGGAGCGCACTGCTGGCGGCGGCCATGTCGGCGATGTCGTCCTTGACGCGGCGCGACGAGCTAACGGTGCCGAGCTGGCCGTTGCTGTCGATGGCCACATAGACGGCGTCGGCGATCCCGGTCGTCGCCCCACGGATGCCGGCGATGAACGTCTGAGTCTGGCTGCCAGGCAGGCCGATGCGGATGGTATTG
>DASVIS010000140.1:0-2681 GCA_036381995.1 Vicinamibacterales bacterium
TGATGACGGCCACGCCGCACAACGGCGAGGGAGAGGACTCTCAGCTCTTCATGGCGCTCCTCGACGGCGACACTACCACGACGAGGGGTCCATGCGAATCTGGCCGTCCCAATCCACGGTCGTGGACCGGAAGGTCCGATCGACCTACCGGCCTCGGAAGAAATGCAGCACGAGCACGATGAGCCCCACGACGAGCACGAGGTGGATCACGCTGGAGGTGACGTGAAACGCGAAGAACCCAAGCAGCCACAACACGATCAGCACCAAGGCAATTGTCGCCAACATGTCTTCATCTCCTTGCGTTCCGTCACGAGAGTGGACGACCGAACTCGGAGACCCTGCTCCATGCCGCCCGCCGCGATCCCTGTCATGGATCTGCTGAGTCTCATGATGTCTACGTCGGATTCATCATCGGCCAGACACGACACCTGGGCTGTCCAATACCGCACAGTCTCGAAGAGAAATATTCGAGAGTCGTTCGACCGCGGGGCGCACGCCGGGGTGGGGCCGAGGAGCCGGCGCTACAGGACCGCAACGCCGGCCTTCTTCGCGGCTCTGGCCAACGCCGTGTCGCTCGTCGCCAGCGTCGCGCCGAGGCGCATCGCCAGCTCGAGGTACGCCGCATCGTAAATCGTCAACCCGTACTGTCTCGCGAGACCCGCCGTTTCGCCCGGGACGCGGCGCGCGGTGTCGCCGTCGATTTCGATCGGCAGCGAGAGGACCATGTGAAGGGCCTCGGTCACGTCCGCCTGGGTCGCCCGCTTGCGCCGTTCGGCCATGAGCAGCCCGTTGGCCACCTCGAGCGGCCAGTGTGCCGGGACAAACGTCGGCACACCGCGCTCGAGGGCGTCCAGCGCATCGATTGCCCGGGGAGCCTGCTCGTCGGACATGAGGAAGCCGAGCGCCGTCGAACCGTCGATGACGAGGGCTTTCATGTCAAATCCGCCGTCCGGCCGCGATCAGGCCGTTGGGCGACTCGCCCTTGGCCAGCGTCAGCCGGCCGCGCAGTGCGCGGACCCTCTTGAACAGCTCGGTCCGGGCGACCGGCTGGCCGACCGGCACGAGCCGCGCGACCGGCCGCTCGTGTTTCGTGATGATGACGTCGTGCCCCCTGGCCACGAACTCCAGGAGGGCAGGCAGCGTGGTCTTGGCCTCGTACGCGCCGACCGTCTTGGTGGCAGGCATTGATATAGACTAGTCTCAGACCAGTCTGTACGTCAATCCTGCCGACCGGCCCGACTCAATCGGTTGGAGCCGAGTTCATGTTCGAGTCGCACGATCGAATCGCGGCCGTGATGGCCTCGTCGATGAGGTCTCCGACCCGCGCCGTCGCATCCGGCACGCTCTGGCTGTGTTCGACGAGCGCGGGCTTGCACTTCGCCGCCACGAAAAGCTGCTGGAGGCCGTCCTGGAGAATCCGGGTCAGCCGCTGTTGTTCGCGCTGCTCCAGTGTCTCGTTGCCAGGCCGGGCGGGTTCTGCGGGATGTCGCGGCCGGACAGTACGAGAGTGTGGCAGCAGCGCTCAGGACTGCGCCTTGTGAAAGGCATACAGAAACACCACCATACTCAGACCCGCGAACGCGTAGATGAACGACACCAACAGGTTCATCGGGGGAATCAGGCCTCGCACAACGCCGAATATGTCGCCGATGAATACCGTCACCAGCACGACCGTTGCGAGAATCGTTGCAATCAGCGCCAGAAACGCCGCATTTCTGAGTGTCATGATTGGAGTATAGGCGCTCCGACGCCGCCCGCGCAGTCGTGCTTCATGCGCACGAGCACCCAGCCGCCACGCAGCCGCTCGCCTTCCAACGAGAACTTCCGGTCGCCGCGTGTCAACCCGTCATGCGGATCGCCTTCGGGAATCCAGTAGCCCCGGTGCCACAGCTGCACCGTGCCGCCGCCGTACGGGCCTTGGTCATGTGTTCCCGCGCGTTCGTTCAGCACGGCGGCGGCCATCAACCTGTAGCGGAGCGCCACATGCGGCCCGGCCGCCGCAATACTGACCTCAGGTCTTCAGGAAGGCCAGCAGGTCCGTGTTGAGTTGATCTTTGTTCGTGTCGGCAAGACCGTGAGATCCGCCCGGGTAGATCTTCAGCGTCGCGTGCTTCACGAGTTTCGACGAAGCGTGAGCCGAGGGGCCGATCGGCACGATCTGGTCGTCGTCGCCGTGGATGATCAGGGTCGGGACGTCGAACTTCTCGAGGTCCTCGGTGAAGTCCGTTTCGGAGAACGCTTTGATGCAATCGAGCTCGTTCTTCAGACCGCCCTGCATGCCCAGCAACCAGAACGTATCTCGGACGCCCTGGCTGACCTTCGCGCCCGGTCTGTTGGCGCCGAAAAACGGCGTCGTGAGGTCCTTGAAGAACTGCGAACGGTCGGCCGCGACACCGGCGCGGATCTTGTCGAACGCCTCGATCGCCAGGCCGCCTGGATTGGCCGCCGTCTTGAGCATCAGCGGCGTCACCGCGCCCAGCAGCACGGCTTTGGCGACGCGCTTGGTGCCGTGGCGCCCGATGTAGCGGGCGACCTCTCCGCCGCCGGCCGAGTGGCCGACGAGCATGGTGTCGTTCAGGCCCACCGTTTCGATTAGCTCCGACAGATCGTCGGCGTAGGTGTCCATGTTGTTGCCGTCCCAGGGCTGGCTCGACCGGCCGTGGCCGCGACGATCATGGGCG
>DASVIS010000141.1:0-40659 GCA_036381995.1 Vicinamibacterales bacterium
GTGAGCTCCACCTGCTGCGGCATCTGCAGGCCGATGACGTTCCCGTTGAACAGGAGGATCTGGACGATCTGGCCGTCGAGCAGGAAGTCGAGCGCATCGCCCAGCATGTCGTCGCGGACGGTGAGCGTCTCGAAGCTCTCCTGGTCCATGAAGTGCGAGCCCTCGCTGTCGCTGTACAGGTAGCTCGCCGGCACCTGCGTGAGGTCGGGTTCCTTGAACTTGTCGGCCGCCTTGAAGGTCTTGTCGAACACAGCCCGCGTCTTCAGGTTCCGCATCTTCACGCGGACGAGCGTCTGGCCGCCCCGTGCGGTCGGCGTGGAGATCTCGACGTCGAGGCAGACGTAGGGGGTATCATCGAGTTCGAAGAACGTCTTGCGCTTGATGTCGATCGCTTCGATCAGGGCGGCCATGCGTCACCTCGTCCGATTATTTCGGGTCGACGACCGTGAACGAGCCCTTGCCCATGTTCATGCCGCAGATGATGTCGATCTTGCCCGACCTGGTCGGCGTGAACTCGATGGTGGTCTCGCCGGTCTTGACGGTCTTCTTCACGTTGAAAGCGTCGATGACGACGGTCCGCATGCAGCCCTTCACCGTGTCGAGATCGACCTCCATCCTGACCGGCACGCCCTTGGTGACCGTGGCAGGAGTCACGACGTAGCCCTTGTCGTCGAATGTGAGCTTGACCGTCTGGAGTTTCTTCTCCTCGGGCTTCGGCGCCTGGGCGGCGCTCGATCCGGCCGCGATCAGCGCGGTGATGACGGGCAACGCGAGCAACAGCGCGGCGATCCTCTTCGCAGTCATGACTGGCCTCCTGAGCAACGGGCTGGCCGCGCGCCTTGGGTCGGGGCAGGCGGCAGGGACTGGCGTTGATTCTCGCTCGAAGCCGGCATTTGGGCAAGGCGACAATCCCGCCCGCCACTCGAAATCCGGCGCTCTTGCGCTAGAATATCCTCTCCTCACCGGAACGGGCTCAATGTGAGTCTTCGGCGACGACAGCGGCCGACCACCTCTGCGGTCCCAGCCGGTCGGGTCGTCACGGGGGAGGCGTCTAGCTCCTGGGCTGGGTTGGCGTGCGTGACGAACGAAAGCAGACGGTGATGACCCGATTCGCAAAGGAAGTCTGGGCAGTCGTTCTGGGAGGATCCAGCGGGTTCGGGCTGGCATCCGCCAGGAAGCTGAGCTCCGAAGGCATGAACGTGTGCGCCGTGCACCGGGACCGCCGCGGCGCGATGGACCGCATCAACCGCGACTTCGACGAGATCCGCGCGAACGGCCACGGGTTCTTCAGCCTGAACCTCGACGCCTTGAGTCCCGAGGGGATCACTTCTGTGATCGACGCCCTCGCCACGCATCTCGGAACTGAGGGAAGAGTCCGCGTCCTCCTGCACTCGATCGCCTACGGCAACCTGAAGCCGGTCGTTTCGCCCCCGGCGGGCACGGACTCTGCGCTCGATCGGCTGGCGGAGGCGCTCGCGGTTCCAAGGGCCGAGTTCGATCGTGCGGTGGACCAGCTCGCCGACGCTGGCGAACCGATCTTCCAGGCGCTGCAGCCAGTGAACTACGGCGACTCGGTTCTCGACGACGAGGACGTGGCGCGGACGATCTACTCGATGGGCACGAGCCTGTTGACTTGGGTCCAACGACTTCACTCCGCCGGCCTCTTCGCCGCGGATGCGCGCGTCATCGGGTTGACCAGTGAGGGCAACGAGGTCGCCTGGCGGGGATATGCCGCCGTGGCCGCCGCGAAGTCAGCGCTCGAGTCGGTCTCGAGAGCCATCGCGGTGGAATTTGCGCCGCACGGAATCCGCTCGAACATCATCCAGCCCGGCGTAACGGACACCCCGGCTCTTCGCGTGATCCCGGGCAGCGCCCGCATGAAGGCCGGCGCGCGTCTCCGCAATCCGTTCGGCCGGCTCACGACACCCGAGGACGTGGCCAACGTCGTCTACCTGCTGAGCCTCGACGAGGCCAGGTGGATCAACGGCGCTCTCATCCGGGCAGACGGGGGTGAACGCATTGCATAGGCACGAGTCGCTGTCTGGCGACCTGTTCATCCACGGCATCGGGCATTTCCACCCGGAGAACCGGATCGACAACGCATTCCTCACATCGCTGGGCATCGGCACCGACGATGCGTGGATCATGGAGCGGGTGGGCATCCGGTCGCGGCGCACCGTCCTCCCGCTCGACTACATCGTCCGGACGAAGAACGAGCATCCGTCCGAAGCCGCGCACTGGTCGCTCCACACGAACGCGGAGACCGGCGCGCGCGCCGCGCGCCTCGCGATGGAGCGGGCGGGCGTCCAGGCGTCGCAGATCGGCCTCGTGATCGCCGGTGGATGTTCACCCCAGTACTCGATCCCGGCCGAGGCCTGCCAGGTGGCCGCGGAACTCGGCATCAGCGCGACGGCGTACGATCTCAACTCTGCGTGCTCGAGCTTCGCCGTGCAGCTCCACCACCTCCGCGCGATGCGTCCCGAGGCCGTGCCGGACTATGTGCTCGTGGTGAACGTGGAGAACACCACGCGGACCGTGGACTACCGCGACCGGCGCACGGCGGTGCTGTGGGGAGATGGGAGCTCGGCCGTGGTGGTGTCGACGCGCATCCCCGCGCCGGTGCGCGTGCGGCGCAGCGTCGTGCATTCCGACCCGGCCGGCTGGAACAAGGTCGTGATTCCCGCCGGCGGGCATTTCGCACAGGAAGGATCGGCGGTCCAGGGGTTCGCGATTCGGAAGTCGGTGTCGACGCTGAACGAGCTGACCGCGCACCTGTCTCGCGATCGGGCCGAGATGCTGTTCATCGGCCACCAGGCGAACCTGATGATGCTCAACACGGTGTGCCAGCGGGCGAAGATCGAGCCCTCACACCACCTGTTCAACGTGGACGAGTTCGGCAACTGCGGTGCGGCGGGCGCGCCCGGCGTGCTGTCCCAGCACTGGGACACGTTGCCGCCGCGCTGCGAGATCGTGCTGGTCGTCGTCGGATCCGGGCTCACGTGGGGCGGCCTGTTGATCGACGTCGGGAGGTCTTCGTGAAGTACTCCGAGTTCCTGGAGAGAACGCACTTCTCCAAGGTGGAGCTGCTCGCGTGCGCGAATGGGACGCTGGTGGACGATCCCCCGGCCGAAGGGTTTGCCACGCTCCCCGGCCCGCCCATGCTGATGGTGGACCGCGTCGTCGAGATCAGCCACCGCGGCCCACAGGGACGCATCGTCGCCGAGTACGACGTGCCGATCGACGCGTGGTTCTTCCAGTGCCACTTCCGGTCCGACCCGGTGCAGCCCGGCTGCCTGGGCGTCGATGCGATCTGGCAGTTGATCGGGTTCTACGGCGGCGTGCGCGGGGCCAAGGGCGCCGGCCGGGCGCTCGGCGCCAAGGAGATCGAGTTCTCGGGGCAGATCCGGCCGTACAACAAGCTAGTCCGCTACGAGATCGACATCCGGCGATACGCGGAGCTGGCCGCGACCGGCGCGGCGATCGCCATCGGCACCGGCCACGTGATCGTGGACGGCGAACCAATCTATGTCGTGAAGGACGCGAAGGTCGGGATGTTCAAGGGCATCAGGTACTCCGATTACCCGCTGCCGTCGGTCAACTCGGTCGGCGGGATCATGAGAGGGTAATGGCAGGAACCCGTTTGACCCCCGCGCAGATCCTGGAACTCCTTCCGCAGCAGCGGCCATTCCGCTTCGTGGACGAGATCCTCGACGTGGACGAGCAGCGGATCACCGGGCGCTATATGTTCCGCCACGACGAGTGGTTCTACGCTGGCCATTTCCCGGGGCGGCCGATCACGCCCGGTGTCATCCTCCTCGAGTCGATGTGCCAGGTCGGGGTCGTCGCACTTGGGATCTACCTGTTCGCGCTCGAGCATTCCCTGGAGGAGGCTCGCGGCTGGACGACGCTGTTCGTCGAGGCGGAGTCCGAGTTCCTGCGGTCGGTGCTCCCCGGCGAGGCGGTGACGATCCGTGGCGAGCGGGTCTTCTGGCGGCGGAACAAGCTGCGCGCGCGGATCGAGATGATCGCGGCCGACGGCACACTGGTGGCCCAGACCACGGCATCGGGATTGGGAGTCAGAAATGGCTGAACGAGTCGTGGTCACGGGAATGGGCGTCGTGGCAGCGAACGCGCACGGGCTGGATGCATTCGAGCAGGCGCTGCGGGCCGGGCGATCGGGTATCCGTTTCTACGGGAAGCTGCGGGACCTCGGATTCGCCTGCCAGGTGGGCGGCGTGCCGGACATCAGCGACGAGCTCAAGCATCGGTACTTCTCGGACGAGACGCTGCGCGCGCTGAACAGCAGCATGGTCTACGCCAGCATCGCTGCCATCGACTGCTGGCGCGACGCGGGTTTCGTGGTGCCGGAGCCTGGATCCGACGAGGTGGACTGGAACACGGGCGCGATCGTCGGCACCGGGATCGGCGGCCTGGACACGGTTGGCGACTGGGTCGTGCCGCGTGTGAACGAGGGCAAGGTCCGGCGCCTCGGAAGCGCGACGGTCGAGCAGACGATGGCCAGCTCGGTGAGCGCGTGCGTCGGGGGGCTCCTGGCGCTCGGCGGCCAGGTGACGACCAACAGCAGCGCCTGTACCACCGGCACCGAGGCTGTCGTGGATGCGTTCCACAAGGTGCGGGCGGGCCGAGCCCTGCGGGTCATCGCGGGCGGAGCCGAGGGGTCCTCACACTACATCTGGGCCGGATTCGACGCGATGCGCGTGCTGGCGCGGCAGTCGAACGACAAGCCCGAGGCCGCGTCGCGGCCGATGAGCGCCACGGCCGGCGGGTTCGTGCCTTCCTCTGGCGCGGGTTTGCTCATGGTGGAGAGCCTGTCGTCGGCGCTGGCGCGTGGGGCCCGGATCTACGCCGAGATTCTGGGCGGTCACGTGAATTGCGGCGGCCAGCGCGGGGGCGGCAGCATGACGGCGCCGAACCCCGAGGGGGCGAAGCGCTGCGTGCAGGCGGCGCTCGCAATTGCCGGGATCGGGCCGGACAAGATCGATGCGATCAACGGGCACCTCACCGCCACGATGGCCGACCCGCTGGAAGTGCGCACGTGGCAGCGGGCGCTGGGGCGGCGGCCCGAGGAGTTCCCGTGGATCAACTCGACCAAGTCCCTCATTGGACACGGCCTCGGCGCAGCCGGCGGCATCGAGGCGGTGGCGTCGGTGCTCCAGGTGAGCCGCGGGTTCGTCCACGGATCGATCAACTGCGAGGACGTGCACCCCGACATCGCCCCCTTCGCCGCGAGCATTCCGCACCAGACCGTCGAGGTGTCGCCGCGCGTGCTCGCCAAGGCCAGCTTCGGTTTTGGCGACGTGAACGGCTGCCTCATCATCGGAAGATGGGAACACGAACAACGAGGAGAGACGCATGGATAGCACAACCGCATTCGGCAAGGTCGTCAGCATCATCAAGCCGTTCGTGAAGAACACGGCGGCGTTCAGCGCGCCGACCGACGGCACGCGGATCGTCGAGGACCTCGGCGTGAACTCGGCGCGCCTGGTCGACATCATTCTGGCGTTCGAGGACGAGTTCGGGATCGAGGTGGACGACGAGTCGGCCGACCGAGTGCGGACGCTGGGCGACGCCGTCCAGATGATCCTGCGGAAGACGGCGCCGGCGCACTGACGACCCGCCGTGTTGTCAACCAGAGCACGCCTCGGGCTGCGGGTGCAGGAGGTCGTCTCACAGGCCTTCGTCCTCCTCACCTATCACAGCCTCGCGGCGTGGATGCGATGTCGGCGCTACCGGATTCCCGACCTGAGGAGTACCCGCGCCGAGTTCGCGGCACTCGTCCTGGAGCGGCGCGGACCGTTGCTGGTATGCGCCAACCACCTCACGCTGATCGACTCGCTGATCATCCAGTGGGCGCTGGCGCCGGGTTGGCGCCTGTTCGTGCGGCCGGACTGGTTCTTCTGGAACCTCCCGGACAAGTACAACATGTCGGTGAACCCGTTCCTGCGGGTGCTGGGATACTTCGGCAAGTGCGTGCTGGTGCATCGCAAGGGGCCGCCAGAGGAAGCGCGCCGGGCGCTCGACAAGGTGGCGTTCCTGATGGCGCGCGGCCAGTCGGTGCTGGTCTTCCCCGAGGGCGGACGCAGCCGCGTGGGGCGCGTGGAGACCACGAATTTCATGTACGGCGTGGGCCGGATGCTGCAGGAGACGCCAACGGCCCGCGTGGTGTGCGTCTTCGCGCGGGGACTCGGACAGCGCGAATACAGCAACTTCCCGCGTCGGGGCGAGACGTTCTTCGTCCGGATGGAGCGCCTGGCCCCGACCACGGCGTTCCACGGAATGCGGGCCGACCGCGACCTGGCCACGCAGATCGTCCGGCACTTGAGCGCGATGGAGCAGGAGTATCTTGAGAACACGATCCTGGATCGGTAACGACATCGTCGATCTCGCCGAGCCCGGCGTGGCGGGCAAGGAGCGGGACCGCCGGTTCATGGACCGGGTGTTCACGCCCGACGAAGGCCGGCGCATTCTCGACGCCGCCGCGCCGACGCTTGCGCTGTGGAAGACGTGGACGGCCAAGGAAACCGCGTTCAAGATCGCGAGCAAGCTTCGAGAGGGGGCGATCTTCGCGCACCGGAAGTTCGAGGTCGGTCCCGAGCCGACGGGCACGCCCGTTGACGCCTCGTCTGCCGGATTGGGACACTGGGTGAGCGTCCACTTCGAGGACCTCGAAATGCGCGTCCGCTGGGAGATGGCGCTCGACTACGTCCACTGTGTCGGGCAACTGGCGCGACGCGACGGGGTCTCGCCGCTCGCCGGGCCCGACGCGCCGCGGAGTACGCGCCGGTTGCTGGCTGGCATCGTCCGGGACAGTCAGGTTCTGGATGGCGCATTGAGCAGCGCCGAGCGTGCCTCGGTGTATTGCACGGCGTCCGAGCGGGCGCGATTGCTGGCGCGCCGCCTCATGGAACGATGGGACCTGCAGGGCGCCGAGATCGTGCGGATGTGGCGCACGTGGGGATGGAGCCCGCCGGTCGTCGCGCACGAAGGCCAGCCGCTCGCCGGGTTCGACGTCAGCCTCTCACACGACGGCCGCTTCGTCGCCGCCGCCCTCGCCGGCCCGGCTTGATTCACTCGTCCTTGATCGCGGACGCAAACGCGAGCGCGAGCAGCGCCTGCTGCTCGAGTTGATGCGCCTTGCCCGATCCGGTCGCCGGGCTGGCCGACGCGCGCCGCTTCACCGACGTCACGCCCGGGTGCGCGAAGATCGTGCGGAGGCGCGGCATCACGTAGAAGTGCGCACCCATGTTCTTCGGTTCCTCCTGTACCCAGACCACCTCGCGCGCCTCGGCGTACCCAGCGAACGCCTTCGCCAGCGGCGTCGCCGGGAACGGGTAGATCTGCTCGAGGCCGAGGATCGCCGTCGTGGTGTCCCCGCGCCGCTTTCGCTCGGCGCGCAGCTCGTGGATGATCTTCCCGGTGCCGATCAGGATGCGCAAGGCGCCCGCCGGGGCTTCGTCGTCCGGAAGGACCGTCTGAAAGCGTCCCCGCGTGAGTTCCTCGATGGGCGACGATGAGCTGGCATGGCGCAGCATGCTCTTCGGCGTGAAGACGACGAGCGGCTTGCGCCACACGCGCAGCGCCTGGCGGCGCAGCATATGGAAGTACTGCGCCGCAGTGGAGGGCTGGCAGACCTGCAGGTTGTCCTCGCCGGCGAGTTGCAGGAAGCGCTCGATCCTCGCGCTGGAGTGTTCCGGTCCCTGCCCTTCGTAGCCGTGCGGCAGGAGCAGCACGAGGCCGGAGAGCAGGCCCCACTTGTCTTCGCCAGCGCTGAGGAACTGGTCGATGACCACCTGCGCGTTGTTGACGAAGTCGCCGAACTGCGCCTCCCAGAGGACCAGCGCTTCGGGATAGTCGCGGCTGAAGCCATACTCGAACGCGAGCACGGCCGCCTCGGACAGCGTCGAGTTGTGGATCTCGCAGCGTGCCTGGCCGTCCGCGACGTGGCTGAGCGGCATGTACTTCTGCTCGCTTTCGGTGTCCACGAGCACCGCGTGCCGCTGGTTGAACGTGCCGCGCTCGGTGTCCTGGCCGCTCAGGCGGACGGGCACGCCCTGGCGCAGCAGGCTGCCGAACGCGAGCGCCTCGGCCATGCCGTAGTCCAGGCGCCGCTGGCCGGCGTCCATCTCGGCGCGCTGCTCCAGCAGTTTCCTGACCTTGGGGTGGATGTTGAAGCCCTCGGGCCAGGTCGTCAGGCCCGGGGCCGTCGCGCGCAACTCCTCGAGCCGCACTCCAGTGTCGACCTCGTACGACGCCTTGTGGCAACCACCCTGGTAGCGTGACCAGTAGGCCGGCAACCTGGCGAGCGCCACCCGCTCGCCGATCTTCTTCGCATCCTCCTGCGCCTGGCTGAACTCCGCGCGAACTCGCGCCGGCAGGTCGCCGACATCGAGTCCCGCTCGTGTCGCGAAGACTTCCCAGAGCGGCGGGTGCTTCCTGATCGCCCTGTACATCAGAGGCTGCGTGATCGTCGGGTCGTCCACCTCGCTGTGGCCGTGACGGCGGTAGCCGACGAGATCGATCACCACGTCGCTGCCAAACGCGTAGCGGAACTCGGTGGCCAGCCGCGCGACGCGCGTGATGGCGGGCAGATCCTCGCCATTCACGTGGAAGATCGGGATCGGAAGCCGGTGCGCGAGGTCGGTCGCGAAGGGCGACGAGTGCAGCTCACGGTCGGAGGTCGTGAAGCCGAGCAGATTGTCCACCACGACGTGGATGGTCCCGCCCACCGCATAGCCGGGCAACTCCGAGAAATTGAGCGTCTCGGCCGTGATGCCCTGGCCGGCGAACGCCGCGTCCCCGTGGAGCACGATCGGCATGATCCGCTTCCGGGCGCCGTCGCCCTCGCGCACCTGGCGGGCTCTCGTCCGTCCCAGCGCGACCGGATAGACCGCTTCCAGGTGGCTCGGGTTCGACACCAGCTTCACCCGAAGCTCGCGGCCGGCGCGCGTCCGGTAGGTGCCCGTCGCCCCCATGTGGTACTTGACGTCGCCACTGCCAAGGACGCTCTTCGGGTCCAAATCCTCGAAGCCGGCGTAGACGTCGAGCGGCGAGCGGCCAACGACGTGGACCATCACGTTCAGCCGGCCGCGGTGGCTCATGCCGATGAGTGCCTCCTCGAGACCCTCCGCGGCGCCGCGTTCGAGCACTTCGTCGAGCAACGGGATGAGCCCGGTCACCCCTTCGAGCGAGAATCGCTTCGAGCCGGGGTAGCGGCTGTGGAGGACCTCTTCAAACAGCTCCGCACGCACCAGGCGCTCGAGCACGGCATGGCCGTCAATCTCCGGGATCGGCTGCTCCATGCGTTCCTGGACCCACCGCCGGCGCGCGGGGTCGGGGATGTGCATGAACTCGACGCCGATCGGGCCGCAGTACCACTGCCGGGCACGACCGGCTTGCTCCCCCTGCCCGGCCAGCTCAGGTTGCGGCCGCAATTGAACCAGCCCGAGCGGATCGAGGATCGCCTCGAGATATCCCCATCGCCGGAATCCGTCGAGCACACGCTCGTCGGTCTCGGCAACCGCGGTGCCCGCGCCGCGAGGAGCCGCCAGTCGGTTCTCGTGCTGTTGCGCCATGGTGTACTGCCCCTGTTGCTCCAGGAACTCCCGATCACCAGTGTTGCCCATCGCTCCGAAGGTTGTCCACCGCCAGGCGGGGCGATCCGGACAGGATTGCGCTCCGGGCGAGGCTTCGGTTTTGACTCAGGCAACCTGGAGGGTCGCCCCGCCACAGGGTTGCTCGACGGACGGGGCGCGGACCGACGGATTGCCGTATCGGTGGCCATTCCGCCTCGATTGCAGGTAAGCTCGTGGAGTGAACGCCATCAGCATCGTGCTCAGGAAGCGCGCCTGGTTCGGGTTGTGCCTGGCGATCGTGTTGACGTCCCTCGGCGGCGCGGCGGCCCAGGACCGGCCGGCGCCACCGCCGGCGCAGTCGATCGCCCTCGACCAGCCCGTCCCCGTCGATCCGCGCATCACCATCGGCTATCTGCCAAACGGCCTCAGATATTACGTCAGGGCCAACGCCCGCCCGTTCCAGCGCGCGGAACTGCGCCTGGTTGTGAACATCGGCTCGGTCGTCGAGGATCAGGACCAGCGTGGCATCGCCCACTTCGTCGAGCACATGGCCTTCAACGGCAGCGAGCACTTCGCCAAGCAGGACCTCATCCAGTTCATGGAATCGATCGGGATGCGCCTCGGGCCGGGCGTCAACGCCAACACGTCGTTCGACGAGACGGTGTACGTGCTCCACGTGCCCACGGACAAACCGGAGGCGATGCGGAAGGCGTTCCTGTTCTTCGCCGACGTCGCGCACGGTCTCTCCTTCGATGCCGACGCCATCGAAAAGGAACGCGGGGTCATCATCGAAGAATGGCGGCAGGGCCGCGGCGCGGCGGCGCGAATGCAGGACGAGCAGGTTCCGGTCCTGTTGAAGGGTTCCCGGTACGCCGAGCGCAATCCGATTGGCGGCCGGGAGAACATCGAGCGCGTCACACCCGAATCCATGAAGCGGTTCTACAAGGACTGGTATCGGCCAGACCTCATGGCCGTCATCGCGGTCGGAGACTTCAACAAGGCCGACGTGGAGAGGATGATCAGGGACCAGTTCGGCAGCATTCCGGTCCCCGACCAGCGAAAGCCGCGGCCGGCGTTCGATGTGCCGGATCACCCCGACACGCTGTTCTCTCTCGCCACCGACCCCGAAGCGACGATGACAACCGTCGCGCTCTACAACGTGTTGCCGCTGCGCGAGCAGGCCACGGTCGGCGCCTATCGGCAGCACCAGGTCGAGCGGCTCTACACCGGCATGCTGAATGCCAGGCTGGCGGAGTTGACGCTCAAGCCAGACCCGCCGTTCATGAGGGCCGGCATCGAGCGTGGCATCTTCGTGCGCACGAAGGAAGCGGCGTCGATGATGGCGCTCGTGAAAGAGGATGGCATCTCGCGCGGCCTGGCTGCTCTCGTCACCGAATCCGCCCGCGCCGCGCGGTTCGGGTTCACGGCCGGCGAGCTCGAGCGCGAGCGGCGCGATGTCCTGCGCGGATACGAGAGCGCGTTCGCCGAGCGCGACAAGGAGGAGTCCGCGGATCTCGCGTCCGAATTCATCCGGGCCTTCACCCAGCAAGAGCCGACCCCGGGCATGACGTATGAGTACGGTCTCGTGCAGCGCTTCCTGCCCGCCATCACCATCGACGAGGTCAACAAGGTCGCGAAGGACTGGACGAGCGGCAGCCGCGTCGTGCTCGCAAATGCCCCGAAGAAGCCCGGTCTGACCGTGCCCGACAGCACGCAACTCGCGGCCGCGATGAAGTCGGCGTCTGAAGCCGACATCAAGCCGTACGTGGACGTAGCGGGAACGCAGTCGCTCATGAATCGCCTGCCGGAACCAGGTTCCGTGCTCGAGAGCACGATGAAGGGCCGGCTCGGTCTGACTGAGTGGAAGCTCTCGAACGGCGTCAAGGTCGTCCTGATGCCCACGACGTTCAAGCAGGACGAAGTGGTCTTTCGCGCCACGAGCCCTGGCGGCACCTCGCTCGCCAGCGACAAGGACTACGTGGCGGCGATGACCGCCGCCCAGGTGGTCGGCGCGGGAGGCGTCGGGCCGTTCAACGTCATCCAGCTCAGGAACGCGCTGGCCGGCAAGGCCGTGTCCGTATCAGCCTTCATCAACGACGAGGAGGAAGGCCTCGGCGGCGGCGCATCTCCCAAGGACCTGGAGACGATGTTCCAGCTCATCTACCTGACGTTCACCCAGCCGCGTGCTGACGCGGCGGCGTTTGCCTCGATGACGTCGCAGATGAAGGCGATGCTCGCCAACCAGCAGGCCAGCCCCGACTGGTCGTTCCAGGAGACGCTGACGACGACGCTGGCGCAGAACCATTACCGTGCGCGTCCAATGACGCCGGCCATGGTGGACGAGATGGATCTGCAGCGGTCGTTCGCGTTCTACAAGGACCGCTTCGCGGATGCCAGTGACTTCACGTTCGTCTTCGCCGGGAGCTTCGATTACGCCACGATCCGGCCGCTGGTCGAACGCTATCTCGGCTCGTTGCCGTCGCTCGGACGCCGCGAGACGTGGAAGGACGAAGGGATCACGCCGCCGAGGGGCGTGGTCGAGAAGGTCGTTCGCAAGGGGATCGAGCCGAAGAGCCAGGCGGCGATTGTGTTCACGGGCGCGTTCCCATTCGATTCGCCGCACGAGGTGGCGCTCGACGCGCTGGGGATCGTTCTCGAGGGCCGGTTGCGGCGAAGCCTGCGAGAGGCGCTGCGAGGCACCTACGGCGTCGGCGTGGAGGCGAGTGCGTCGAAGATCCCCGAGCCGCGATACAGCATCACCGTCCAGTTCGGGTGCGATCCCGATCGGACCGAGGAACTGGTCACGACGCTGTTCCGCGAAGTGGAGCGCCTGAAGGCCCAGGGACCAACCGAGGCCGAGGTGGCCGACGTCCGCCAGGCGCTGATGGTCGCCTTTCAAACCGACATGGCGGAGAACAGCCGCCTGGTGGCGAAGATCATCGAACGTTACGAGCTGTCGCAGGACGTGATGGAGTTCTTCGACCTGCCCGGGGAATACCAGAAGCTGAACACCATCACGATCCAGGACGCCGCGCGGCGGTATCTCGACGCCGGGAACCACGTGCGGGTCACGTTGTTCCCGGAAACGGCAGCCGGCGCGAAGAAGTGATCCCCGCCAATCTACTTCTTCGGGTACCCAACCGACTGCGCGAGGACAATGACCTGGGTGTCGCGAAGTTTCAGTTGTTTCGCCAGCGGCTCCTTCGGCACCGACGCGCGGACAACGGCGACGAGTCCCTCGGACGCGCAGAAAAGATACACGTTCTGCGCGATGAAGCCCGTGTCGGCGCCCACGTTCATCGCTTGCTGCGGGTCTGAGGCCGGCCGGCCGGCCTTGGTCATGTCGGCCACGTAGACCAGATTCAGCGCGGCGGTCGCTGCAAACGGCTGGCTTCCGGTGGCGGCTCGCAAGTCGCCGGCAGCCACGGGGGTCAGCGTGTTGGTCCCGGCATCCCACACGAAGGCGCCCTCGGGCAGCGTGACGTAGATTTCGATCTCCTGCTTGTTGCTGGCCGAGGGTGCCGTCCGATGCCCGTCGGGCCGGTTGATCCCCCACGCGGCCCACAGCAGGTTCGACAGCACCTGCGGGGAGAGCTTCCCGGTGCCGAACTCGCGCGCGGATTGCCGGGCCTTCAGCGCCTGCATCAGCGGCATGCCACCTTCCATTTTCGGCGCGGGCAACTTGACGGGAGCCAACTCCCGGGCCGCGAGCGCGCCGGACAACAGCAGCGCGCCGGCGGTCATGATGACCATCGATGAGAGCGGTCGTCGAGACATGATGTGCCTTTCCGGGGGCGTGCCTTGTGACCGTGGGCGTTCTACGTCATCGTTCAGACGGCCCGTAGCGTGGCGCGATCGCGAACCCACCCGTCAGGCAGAGAATCCGCCGTGGCTTGGGCATGATCGTCTCGTCCTTTCTACTGGCCGTATGCGACCGTCCTACGAGAGCGGGCGGCGCGGACGGCGCGTCGTCCGGCCCCGCCACGGAGAAAGACGGCTCCCGATGCCGGGCGCTGTCACCAACTCGAGTGACCGACGCGGTCAGTGCTTTTTGGTTTCGGCGACGGGATCGGTCTTGGCGGCGGTCGCGAGGCGCTCCACTTCGTGCGCGCCGCGCCCGACTGCCTCCGCCACCTCGTCACGGACGCTCTGGCCCTTCTTCGTGAGATCGGCGACCGCCGCGTCGACACGGGTGCCGACCTGATGATAGCGCTCGGTCGCCCGGTTCGTCAGCTTCTTCGCCGAGTCGGTCACCCGCTGGCGAAGTTCCGAGGCCGCTCGCGGGGCGAGCCAGATTGCCAGAGCGGCCCCGACGAATGCCCCCACCAGGACTCCGATCGAGAACCTGTGGTCGCGGCAAGTACACGTGTCTGTGGTCATTTGCTGTTCCTCCTGGTTTACCACCTTACACGGATCCCGACCGCGAACACTGTTCACTTGTGGACAGACCCGCGGTGAGCATCGTCGAACCGCGGGGCGCTCCGCTCGCCGGCCCACAGGTATACTTGCTCGCACCCGGAGGAACCGGGCTATCGCGCACAGCCTGTCGGAGAGACGAGGAAGGTCTGCCATGATGCACACTGGTAAAATCGGCTTCAGAATTCTCACGGACTTGCCCCGTCCAGAGACGGCGCTCGTCGAACGGTTCAAGGGCCTCGCATCGCCGAACCTGGCCGACGCGATGGGCCGGTTTCATTTCATGGATCCGGGTATCCGGCAGCGGACCGGCTTGCCGCTGTGCGGCCCTGCGGTCACCGTCATGGCGCGCCCCGCTGACAACCTGATGGTGCACAAGGCGATGGAGGTTGCGGCCCCCGGCGACATCATCGTCGTGAATACCAGCGGCAACACGACCAGTGCGGTGTTCGGCGAGCTGATGGGGAATTCCGCGGTCGCCGCGCGGCTCGGCGGCCTCGTCGTGGACGGCGCAATCCGCGATGTGAGCGGCCTGGCCGCGCTCGGATTTCCGGCGTTCAGCCGGACGGTGTCGGCGGGCGGCTGCGACAAGGACGGCCCGGGCGAAATCAACGTGCCGATTGCCTGCGGCAACACGGTCGTCATGCCTGGCGACATCGTCGTCGGCGACCAGGACGGGGTTGTCGTCGTTCCGCTTGGCGAGGCCGAGAGCATCCTGAAACTGGTGCGGGCCCTCATGGAGCGCGAGGTCAAGCGCGTTGCGGAGATCCGCGCGGGCAACGTCTTCAAAGGCGAGATCAACGACACACTCAGGGCCAGGGGCGTGCTGGGATGACGACGCTGCTGATGACGCCGGGACCCACGCGCGTGCCGGAACGCGTGCTCGCGGCCGGGGCGATGCCGATGATCCACCATCGGAGCGAGGAGTTCTCCGGGCTGCTGGTCTCGACGCTCGAGCGCCTCCGACCGCTGTTTGGCACGACGGGGGACGTGCTTCCAGTGCATTCGACGGGTCGCGGCGCCCTCGAGGCAGCCGTCACGAACCTGTTCTCGCCTGGCGACGAGGTTGTGGCGTGCTGCAACGGGCGGTTTGGGGAGATGTGGGCCGAGATCGCTGCGCGGTTCGGGCTCGTCGTCCACCGCGTCTGTTGCGACTGGAGCGTCTCGGTTGACCCGCATGAGATCGCGGCGGTGCTCGACGCGCACCCGAACACCCGCGCCGTCACGCTCCCCCACAGCGACACCTCCACGGGCGCCTTGAACGACGTGGCTGCCGTGGCAACGGCCGCCCGCCGGTCGCGCGCGCTCGTCATGGTGGATGCCGTCAGCTCGCTCGGCGGCGCGCCGTTCCGCTTCGACGACTGGGGCATCGACGTCGCTGTCACCGCTTCTCAGAAGTGCCTGATGTCGAGCCCGGGTCTCGCGTTCGTCGCGTTGAGCGAGCGCGCCTGGGATGCGCAGAAGTACGGCCGGCTTCCGCGCTCGTACTTCGACTTTTTGGCCATCAGGAAGGCGCTTGCCCGCTCACGACCGGAGACACCGGGGACGACGCCGGTTCACCTCGTCGCGCAGGTGAATGCGGCGCTCGAGCAGATCGAAGAGGAGGGCCTCGAGAATGTCCACGCACGCCACCGGGAGATGGCTCGGATGACTCGCCAGGCCGTGGCCGATCTTGGCATGTCGGTCCAGTGCCCGACGCTCGAGCACTTTGCCCCCACGTTGACGGCGATTCGCGCGCCGGAGCAGATCAGTCCGGCCGTCATTCGAGAACAGATGAAGGCGCGAGGCATCCTGGTGGCGCGGGCGCTCGGTCGCTTCGAACCGACGTGCTTCCGAATCGGCCACATGGGCGACATTCGCCCTGCCGACGTTCGGCAGACGCTGGACGCGCTCGCGGAAATCATCGCTGCCGGACAGAAGTAGCCGCCGATGCCTGGAAAGACCATCAGCGAGAAGATCCTGTCACGAGCCTCGGGACGGGACGCGCGCGCCGGGGACCTCGTGATCTGCGAGGTCGACTGCGCGATGGGCACGGATGGATCGGTGCCGATGGCGATCGACTACTTCGAGCAGATGGGCGGCACCGGGGTGTTCGATCCATCCCGGATCGTCTTCGTGATGGACCACTACGCGCCGCGCCCGTTGTCGGAGGCGAGCGAGTTGCAGGCCCGCATGAGGCGCTTCGCGGCCCGGCACGACATTCCAATCTACGACGTGGGTGAAGGCATCTGTCATCAGTTGATGGTCGAGACCGGTCGCACGCGCCCCGGCGCGCTGCTGGTCGGAGCCGACAGCCATTCGGTGACCGGAGGAGCGCTCAACGCGTTCGCCACGGGGATTGGCTCCTCGGACCTGGCGGCCACGATGATCTGCGGGCGCATCTGGCTGAAGGTCCCGCCCACGATCAAGATCGTGCTGGCGGGCAGGGCCGGGCCGGGCGTCTTTCCGAAAGACGTCGCGCTGGCGCTGGCCGGCATGCTGGGGGCCGACGGCGCCGCATATCAAGCCCTCGAATTCGACGGCCCGGGTGCGGCGGATTTCGAAGTCGAGGACCGACTCGTCCTCAGCAACATGTCGGTCGAGATGGGAGCCAAGGCCGGCATCTTCCGCGCCGATCGGAAGACGGCTGCGTACCTCCGGCGCGCTGATGAGACAGGCGTGGCCGGATTGGGGAACTCACTGCGAACGGCGCACGACCTGGCGACTGCCCCCGTCGAGGCGGATGCCGATGCCGAGTACAGCCGCGAGATCACCCTCGACCTGTCGCGGCTGACCCCTCGGATCGCCTGGCCGCACGCCGTCGACAACGTCGTCGAGGTGACGGACGCGATCGGCACGCCGATTCAGATGGTCTTCATCGGCACCTGCACCGGCGGGCGCGTGCGCGATTTCCACCAGGCGCTGACCGTTCTCCGCGCGGCGCAGCGCCCGGGCCCGCTCCGACTCCGGTCCAGTGGTTCCGGCGTTGCGTCCGTCGAATACGGCGTGTCGCCGGAGCGGTCACCGATCGCACCCGGAGTGCACCTGGTCATCACTCCTGCGTCCAGGAACGTCGAAGCCGAGTTGCGCCGCGACGGGACCCTCGACGCCTTCGCGGCGATGGGCGCGACCATCACGCCGCCGGGATGCGGGCCCTGCTGCGGCACGGCGGGCCCCATCCCCGCCGACGGGGTCAACGTCATCTCTACGGCGAACAGGAACTTCAAGGCCCGCATGGGCACCGCCACCGCGTCAATCTACCTCGCATCGCCGGCCGCCTGCGCGGCAGCCGCCGTCACCGGCCGAATCACCGACCCACGGGACCCCGCGGAGACGCCGCGATGAGGATCGACCTCGAAGGCGCGGCGCGACTGCTTGGCGACGATGTCAATACGGACTACATCATCGCCTCGAGCCGGAAGAAGGAGACCCTCGACACGAACGTCCTGAAGCAATATCTCCTCGAGTCGGTCGATCCCGCCTTTGCGGGGACCGTGCGGCCAGGCGACCTGCTCGTGGCGGGCAGGAACTTCGGATGCGGCTCGGCGATGGAGGTGGCGGTGACGGTGGTGCTGGCGGCTGGCATTCGCGCGGTCCTGGCCCGCAGCTTTGCGCGGACGTACTACCGCAACGCGATCAACAACGGGCTCGTTCCGATCGAGTGCGACACCAGCACGATTCGTGAGGGAACGCGGCTGCGCGCCGTACTCGACGATTCGGGCGTGCGGGTGATCGACGAAGCGGAACGACGCGAGATCACGGGCCGGCCGCTGCCGCCCATCATGATCGAGATTCTCCGGGAAGGCGGCCTGGTGCCGTATTTCCGGATGCACCACGATTTTCGCCGTTCAACATGAAGCTGCACACGAAAATCCTCATCGGGCTGCTGGCAGGCGCGGTGGCAGGCGTCATGTCTCGGGCGCCCGGTGTCGAGTGGCTGTCCAAGGTACTGATTGCCATCGAGCCGGTCGGGACCGTCTTCGTCAACCTGATCCTGATGGTCGTAGTCCCGCTGGTGGTCGGAAGCCTCTTCGTCGCGATGGCGTCGCTCGGCGATGGCCGCAAGCTCGCGAACCTGGGCGGCCGCACCCTGACGTATTTTCTCGCCAGCACGATGACCGGCGCCGTCATCGGTCTGTCGGTCGCGCTGCTCGTCCGGCCCGGAGCCGGCCTCGATCCGGCGATTCGCGACGCGCTCGCGGCGCAGTTCGAGGGGAATGCCAGCAGGGCGGCCGCGGCCGCGAATTCCGCCCCGGGCATCGTCCAGCTCCTGCTGGCGATGATCCCGCAGAACCCCTTCGGCGCCGCGGCGCGGATGGAACTGCTGCCACTTGTCGTGTGCACGGTCATCTTCGGCGCGGCGGCGAGCCAGGTGGCCGATGAGCGACGCCAGGTCATCGTGCGGTTCTTCCAGGGCCTGAACGACATCTGCATGGTCATCATCGCGTGGGTGATGAAGCTGGCGCCCTACGCGGTGTTCGCGCTGATCGGGGCCACCGTGGCCAGGTTCGGCACCGACCTGCTCCGCCACCTGGTCGTCTACTGCCTGACGGTCTTTGCGGGACTGTCGCTCCAGGTCGTCGTGCTCTCGATCGCAGTGCGCTGGCTGGCGCGCATGAAGGTCGTCGACTTCTATCGCGGCGTGGCGAAGGCGCTGCTGGTCGCCTTCTCGACCTCCTCGTCGAGCGCGACGTTGCCGGTCAGCATCGAAGTCGCCACGGAGAACCTGGGGGTCCCGACCGGGGTCGCGGGTTTCGTGCTGCCGCTCGGCACCACGCTGAACCTGAACGGCGCGGCGGTTTACAAGGGCGTGACCGCCGTGTTCCTGGCCCACGTCTACGGCCTCACCCTGGGCCCCGCCGGCTACTTCACCGTCATCGTCTCTGCCACTCTGGCCGCGGTCACCGGCGTGGGCGTGCCCGGCAGCTCGCTGGTCACGACGCTCATCGTCCTGAACGCGATCGGCCTCGGCTCTCATGCGGTCTCGGGTATCGCGCTGGTGCTTGGCGTGGACCGACTGCTGGATATGCTGCGAACGACGGTCAATGTGATCAGCAGCCTGACATGCGCGGCGTACGTGGCCCGCTGCCAACAGCAGCCCCAACGGGGTGGTGAGGCCGGCGTGGTCGCGAACGGGTCGTGAGGTGTCAGCGGATCCCCTTCACCGTCGGTGAACGGTATTACCAGCCGAGCCGGACCGCATACCAGAGGACAAGACAGATGGCGGCGCCGATGACAACCAGCGGGACGAGGCCAGGTGCGAAATACGGATACACCATCAGCAGCAGCCCCGCGGCCAGGTGCGGCCATCGGCCCTGTTTCTTGCCGTAGACGAACAGCACGAACCCGATCCCGCTCGGAATCAACGAGACGAACAACCACGCAGGATCAAACGACATGTGTCACAACCGGGATCCACACGAGGCAGTGGACGAGCGAGGCGACCGCGCCGAGCCTGCCGGCGGTCGCTACAGGTACCGCCTCACGCGCCGGCAGTACACCGCGAAATCCGACCCGAAGGTGCGCGCGAGAAAGCGCTCTTCGGCCAGGACGATTCGATGATGCGCCAAGGCGACGAAGACCCCAACGACGAGCACGACCGGGTTGAGGGTGTAGAAGACCGAGGCTGCGAGCGTCGCATACACGCCCAGGTACATCGGGTTGCGGCTCAACCGGAACAAGCCGTTCAGCCCTCAGGTCGGTTGGTTCCTTCGGCGACCCGATTCGAAACGAACCGCCGAGGGTGAACCGCCCGGCGAACAGCACCGGAGGGATCGTGACGGTCAGGGCCTCGAACATGACCAGTCGCCTTTCTCAGTGTCGGGCTCGGCGCGAAAGACGGCCGCCCGATCAATACAGGAACGGCACGAGCCTGCGTACACGCCTCTGATAGGCGCGATAGCCCGGGAACCTGTCTGCCAGCCACCTCTCTTCACGCCGCGACTTCAGGTCGGCGAAAAGGAACAGCACAACCACGTACCCCGCCGTCAGCCAGCTTCGGACGCACAGCGCCCAGCCGAGGCCGAGAACGATCCCTCCGCAGTACATGGGATGGCGAACAATCGCAAAGGGGCCGGATTCGACGAGCGTCGCGCCAGCCTTCGGGTAGGGCAACGGCGTCAGACCCGCGCCCAGCGTGATGACTGCGGCAAGAAGGAACGCAGCCCCGGCGATCATCAGGACGGGGCCCAGGATCCCGAACGTACGCGGGAAGTGGCCACTCCATGTGGCCAGGTCGCCCACGGCGCGAGGTCCGAGGAAGACCAGCGCAATCAGGGCCGCCTGGACCACCACGAGCCATTCGCCGCGGGCTCCCTTCCACCAGGGTGTGTGATTGGCGACCATCGATTCGCCTCCTCGTTGCGCTTGCGAACTTCTTACCTCGCACGCCGTTCGCGGTCAAGCGGCAAAGTTCCGACTCGGTCGGCTCGAGCGTGAGGACGACCGAGCTAACGCCCGAACCAGTACGACACTTTGACCAGCACCACGTCGTCCGGGCGGTTGTCGAGCAGCGACCGGAGGTCCGGGCCGAGCTGGAACTCGCCCGGGTGGGAGAAGTCCTGGCGCTGCTGCGTCCAGACGACGAACAGCGTGGAGCCCGGGCGGTATTGCCAGCGGAAGATGGCGTTGGCGCGGAGCGATTTGAAGTTGAACGACGGATCGTCCAGTCGGAATGGCGCGGCGGGCCCGGCACCGCCGTCGGGATCGACGATGGACGCGCGCTCGCCGGGGACCGGCGTGACCGTGCTGTTGCCCGTACCGTAAATGAGGAAGTCGAAGCTGCGAGACCGGGCCAGTTCCTTCAGGTTCCAGTAGCGGCCCATCGACAACAGCGGCTGCACGTAGAGCTGGAAGGAGACCGTCGGTGTCAGCACGAGGTCGAGGCGCGTGACCATGGACACTTCGGTCTGATCGATGTCCGAGAACACGTAACGAGCGCCGTAGGTCGAGACGGCCAGCGGGTCGTCCACGCGCCGCACGTATTGGGCCACCGCATGCGTGCGGTCTGCCTCGGGCCCGGTCGAGATGAGCACCTTCGATGACGGCTTGATGGTGAACGACGCCGAGAGCGCGGAACCGAAGCCGCCGGCGTCGTTCCACGCGTAAGCGCCGTTCAGCGACAGAGAGAGCGGCTTTCGCGAGTCGGTGGACAGGCCTGTGGATGCGCTCCCGCCGGCGGGCGTGCGCATCGCCGGTCCGCCGCGCGTCAGCGTCCCGTCGAGCGCGCCGCGGTGCCAGCCAACCTGGCCGCTGATCTGCCAGTAGTTCCTCAGCGTCGCGGTCCCGCTCGCGTACCAGCCGTCGGCCTCGATCTCGCGATGGAAGTTCCAGGTCCAGTACTTCCCGACCCAGAAATTACGGCTTCGGCTGAAGCGATCAGGATTCGGCTTCGACCAGACGAACACGCCGTGGCCTCCGGCGACATCGCCCCTCGAGTGATAGCCGACGTCGTTCGATTCGAATCCGGGGCTGACGCCCCAGAGCGCCGCGTTGATGTTCCAAGTGCCGGCGTTGCGATTCAGGTTCACGTGGCCCGACCATCCAGACAGCGACGTGGCCGCCGGGTCGAGCGAGACCTCGGGCGCATCCGGGCGCTGGTAGTAACGCTGCGGCGCGCGCTGCAGCCGCATGATCGCGGCCGTGCTGCCGCTCACCCGGCTGGCGGCCAGCCCGCCGGTCATGACCCACGTCCGTGCCGCATCCAGGAAGACGTATCCGTCGCCGCCCGCGACGTAGGCGCGGCTGACGAGCAGATCGCCAAGTTCCGGCGTGCGCAGGTTTCGCTCGACGCCGGTCATCAGGACGCCGTATCCCGCCCGCGGCAGGTCGCGCTTCACGCGCGCGACCAGGTAATTCGTGCGCGGCTCCGCTTCCTCGCGCCACTCGTGGACGCCATCGGACAGTCGAGCGGACGCGGCACCGGTATAGGCATCGAGCACACCGATGCTCCAGCCTCCGGCCGTCTTCCCGGTCAGCTTCCCGGCGCCGAGAATCGTCGTCGATGTGGGCTGGTCCGCGAACGGCCCACCCGGGTGGCCCTGCGGCGCGCGCCCGATGCGGCGGGAATAGAAGAGGGTCGGCTCCGAGTTGTTGAACCCCCAGAACGAGTTGGCACCGCCTCGGCCGAACTGCCCGAAGATCTGCGACCCCTCGATGAAGAACGGACGCTTCTCGTCGTAGAAGGTCTCGAACGCGGTGCGGTTGACAACGGCCGGATCCACTTCGACCTGGCCAAAGTCCGGGTTGACCGTCGCGTCGAGCGTCAGATTGCTGGTCACGCCCCACTTCATATCCAACCCGGCACGACCGAACGCCCGCGATCCGTCGTTGAACGGGTCGTTCGCCGAGGGCGGGGCAATGAACTCGCCGCGGCTCACCGCATAGGGCAGCAACTCCAGGTGGCGTGCCTCCGGGATGCCATCGAGGTCCACCAGGTGGCCCATGCGCGAGGCGAGGCCGTTCTCCTTCTTGGGAACGAGCACCAGCCAGGAGTACTCATTCTTGCGCTGGACGAAGCGCTGGATGTTGACGCCCCACGTCTGCCGTGGCGCGGCCTGGTAGCGCAACTGCGACAGCGGGATCCGCACTTCGGCGCACCAGCCCCGCTCGTCCACGCTGACGGCCGATTCCCATACCGCGTCCCAGGAAGCGTCGTCGTTGGTATCGTTGAAGATCACCGCGTCGTATTGCTCCCCTGCCGCGCTGACCCCGAACTCGAACCCGGTGAGATGGTCGTGATGGGGATCGAGGTAGATCATCACCCAGTCGGCGTCGGGCACCGTGTCGCGCCGCGCCAGCCGCCGCGTGATCCGCGCAGGGCTGGCGTCGAGGAGGCGCAGGCCGATGTAGAGCGCGTGGTCATCGTAGAGCACGCGCAACTCGGTCTGCTCGGTGGCCGGCCGGCCTTCATCCGGATCGCGTTGGAGGAAGCCCGACGCCGGAACCGCACGCTGCCATGCCTCCTCGGTCAGTTTCCCGTCGATGACGATGGAAGAGGCCCGCGCACCGTGGACCTCTGGAACTGGCGCAACGGGCGCCTGGGCGTTCGCCACGGAGGTGCCGGCCAGGACTCCGCCGACGATCCAGCCGAATATCACACCTCGGACAGACATGCGGCTCCGGGAAGGGGGGGCGTCGTGAGCGTCGGCGAGCCGATGGGGGACGCGGCTCAGGCAAAAGGCCTCTCAGTCTACCCCAAGCCGGACGTGGAACGGCCGGGCCCCGCGAAAGGGGTCGGAGCGGTTCTTCGTGCGCGAAGTGGCGCGAGTTGGTTCTTGGATGTGCCATGGTCTGGAATCGTTGTATACTCATTGGTTGTGCATCTACGGCGATGAGTCGCCGTGCTTCACAGAAGGAGCAGTCAGAAAATGCGTAGCAAACTCGGATTAGTGATTTTCGTTCTAGGTGTGGCCGTTTCCGTTGCGGGCTGTGCGTCGCCGCCGAAGACTGAAATCGACGCCGTGAAGACCTCGATCGACCAGGCCGTCTCGGCCGGCGCAGGCCAGTACGCCGCCGATTCGCTCAAGTCCGCGCAGGACGCGCAGGGCGCACTTGATGCCGAGTTGAAGGCGCAGGAAGGGAAGTGGTTCCCGTCCTACACGAAGGCGACTGAATTGGCCGCCGCTGCCAAGGCCGCTGGTGAGAAGGCCGTGACCGACGCCGCCGCGGGCAAGGAGAAGACCAAGGCCGAGGCCGCCACGGCAATCACTGATGCGAAGGCCCTGCTCACCGAGGCCCAGGATCTGCTCGCGAAGGCGCCGAAGGGCAAGGGTTCGGCGGCCGACATCGAAGCGATGAAGACCGACCTCGCGAATGCCGCGACCGCGATTACCGACGCGGAAGCCGCCGTCGGCGGCGAGCGGTTCCTCGACGCCAAGGCGAAGGCCGAATCCGCCAAGACCGCTGCGACCACGGTGAAGACTGCGGTCGAGACGGCGATGGCCGCCAAGAAGAAGTAACATCCCGCTCCAGGGGGACCCCGCCCACCGGGAGGGGTCCCGCAGGAGAGCGTTTTCGTGATTCATAAGTGGGTCCTGGGCGCGAATCGCCAGGCGTTTTGGCGGTGGTGTCTGCCTGCGGCGTGCGCAGCACTTCTGCTGGCAGTCGTTTCTTTCGTCGTACATACGATCGGATCCCGCCGCGACGCCGACATGCACGCGGCGGCAGGCGCAGCGACCGTTGCGATCCGGGAGGCCCGGGCCGCCGATGCGGTCACCTGGGCGCCCGACGAACTGCTGGCCGCCGAAGCGGCGGCACGCCGCTCGCTCGTAGCCCAGCGGATCGAAGAGACCCGACTCTGGCCGATCCCGGACTCGGCCCGCGTCGGCGCGGACTACGCCGAAGCTGAACGTGCAGCGCAACGAACCCTGAAACTCGCGCGCGATCGCGTGGCGACTGCCACCCGCGTGACCGCTGCGGCGATAGCCCAGGCGAGCGACGACATCGCCGCCAGCGACCAACTCGCAACATCCATCCGTCTCGATCCCGCGCGCCGCGGCCTCCTGGCCCAGGCGCACCTGGCGCTCGGCGAGGCGCGCGTGCACGAGCGCGAGGGCACCCTCGGACGGGCCGCCGCGCGGGCGTACGACGCGCGGGAGCTCGCCCGGCTCGTGCGCGATCACGCCGCCGCGGTGGCAGCGCGTTACGCGGACGCCGAAACGCTCGCCCGCTGGCGCCGTTGGAAAGAGGAGACCATTGCCTGGTCCCGACGCGAGGGGCGAGCCGCGATCGTGGTGGCCAAGGAAGCGCACCTCCTCACCCTGTTCGTGCGGGGCGAGCCGGCGCGGACGTACAAGGTGGATCTTGGGTTCAACTGGATCGCTGACAAGGCGCGAGCCGGTGACAACGCTACGCCCGAGGGCCGCTACCGCATCATTTCGCGCAGGACCGCGGGGCCCTTCTACAAGGCCCTGCTGCTCGATTATCCCAACGCGGCAGACCGCGTGGAGTTCAGCCGGGCGCGGCGCAACGGCGATCTGCCGCCGTCGGCCGGCATCGGCGGCGCGATCGAAATCCATGGAGAGGGGGGGCGCGGCCGCGACTGGACGCTGGGGTGCGTGGCCGTGAAAAACACCGACATGGATGATCTGTTTGCCCGAGTAGGCGTTGGAACACCCGTGACCATCGTGGGGAGTGACGACTTTGGAGCCCTCGCCGAGTTTGCCGTCCGGCAACGGGACGGCCGGGCCGGACGCCCGCACTGACAAGCCTTCACCGGTTCCCGCGGCTGAGGCCCCTGGTCCGGCGCTCGATCTGTCACCGTCGGTGACGCCCCGGCCGGCTGTGCCGGCCGCAGGCCCGCCGCGTCGGCTGGGTCCGATCCCGCTCGACCGGCGTACAACGCTGGTGGTGTGCGCGATAGCGGGATTGCTGCTGGCCCTCATGTGGGCCGGCACCGGCTATCGCTACGAACCCTACCTCGAAGCGCCACTGGCGCGGGCGTCCGACGGCGACCGCACTGAGACAGGCGATCGGAAGCAGGCGCTGGCTCGCCTGCGAGGCCGGGAGCGGCAACTGGCCGCACGCCTGAAGACCACCGCGCCGCGCGGCGTGTACGTCGTCATCGATCAGACTCTCAACCGGATCTACCTCAAGAAAGACGACGTCATCATGCTCGAAGCCGTGTGTTCGGCGGGCTCCGGCATGGTGCTCAAGGAAGGTAGCGGAAAGAAGCGGCAGTGGGTGTTCGAAACGCCTCGCGGCAGCTTCGAGGTTCTGTCGAGAAGCCAGAACCCCGTCTGGGCAAAGCCAGACTGGGCATTCGTCGAAGAGGGGCAGCCGATCCCGAAGAACCCGAGCGATCGCCTCGAGTACGGCTCCCTCGGCGAGTACGCGCTGAATTTCGGCAACGGGTACATGATTCACGGCACGTTGTACGAGCGGCTCCTGGGCCGGGCCGTGTCGCACGGCTGCATCCGCGTCGGACGCGACGACCTGCGCAAGATCTGGGCTTCGGCCTCGATCGGCACGCACATCTACATCTACTGATGACACTGCACGCGCACAGCGGCGTTCTCGGTCGCCTGGCTCGTCGGCCGGGTCTTGGCATCTCGGCGGCAATCGGCCTGTTGCTGGCTGTCGGCGCATGCTCACGTGCGCCGAGCAGCTCGGCGGCCGACGATGGCGGGGCGACGAACGGGGCAAGGCTCGAACACCGCACCGCCCTCCTCCAGCGTGAGCTCGAGCTGACCGGCGAGAAGGACTTCTACCTGCTGCTGGATCCCGCGGCCCCGGACCTGACGCTGATGCTTCGCGGGGCCGAATTGCGGCGCTTCCAGGTCCTCGGTCTGCAGGTCGGGTATCCCAGGGTATCCTGGTTCAGCCGGCGCGACACGCGTGCCTGGCAAGGCGTGATCTGGTCGAACGGCGAACTGGATCCGCCTCGTCTGATCGATCGAATCGTGGTGACGGCGGTCGAAGCGGCCAAGGGAGGCGATGCGGGCAAGGCGGACGACGCGGCCGAGCCGCCGGCCATTCCGCCGACCCCCGAGGAGTTGTACCGCGTTCCGTCGCGTTTCCGCGTCCGTTTCTCCGACGGGCTGTCGGTGGAGATCCGTCCGCGCGAAGGGGATGCGAACACCGGGCGGTTCACGCGCCTGCGCGCCTGGTGGAGCGCGAAGTGGGGTGATGTCGCGGCGGCGATGCGATCCTCGAACCGCGACGCGGTCAGGCTTCGCATCATCCTGAACCCAAAGGACGCCGACTCTTTGTACCGGTCGCTACCGCCGGCGGTGCGGCTGCTCGTGCTTTCCGGCAGTCCGCCCCCGCGCTGAATCAGCGGGAGACGATGGCCGCATTCCGCGGCGCCGGTGCGCTCTCGGTGTTTCGGCTGATTGGCCTCCATGCGCACGCTCACTCGAGCGTTGACAACCACGCGTCGCAACACGGATCATGGTGGAAGTCGATCGCTTCGGCGATCTCGATCTGATTCACGGGAGCTGTCCGGTGGAGAAGAGGATCGGTTGCGTGTCCGTCATCCTGGATCGGCAGGCGGCGCCGGTGCCCGCGGTCAATGAACTGATCTCCCAGTTCGGCGACTGCGTCATCGGGCGGCTCGGCTTGCCGTATCCGGAGCGGGGCGTGAACATCATCACGCTGGTCACCGACACCTCGGTCGAACGTCTCAGCGCTCTTACCGGCAAGCTCGGCAAGCTCCCGGGCGTTCAGGTCAAATCCCTGATGTCCAAGTCTCGCGAGACAGGAGCTGCCAGCCGTGATCCGTCCCAACAGTGAAGGCCTGACCGACTTCATCCCCGCCGCCCGCATCGAAGACCTGCTCGGTCGCGCGCCGGCCGACGGGGTCGAGGTCCGCGCGGCGCTGGCGAAGTCCACGGCGAAGCAGCGCCTCTCGCTGGAGGAGACGGCGGCTCTGCTGTCGGTCGCCGATCCCGATCTCCAGGACGAGATGTTCGCCGCCGCGCGCCAGCTCAAGAAGACGGTGTACGGCAACCGCATCGTCCTCTTCGCGCCGCTGTACATCGGCAACAAGTGCACGAACTCGTGCAAGTACTGCGGCTTCCGCGCCGACAACCGCCAGGTGGTGCGTCGCACGCTCACCGATGACGAGCTCCGATCCGAGGTGCTCGCGCTCATCGCCAAGGGCCACAAGCGCCTCGTCATCGACTTCGGCGAACACCCGGATTACGACGCCGACGTCATCGCCCACGCGGTGAAGGTCATCTACGCGACCAAGTCCGGCAACGGCGAGATCAGGCGCGTCAACGTCAACTGCGCCCCGCTCGACGTCGAGGGCTATCGCAAGATGAAGGCGGCGGGCATCGGCACCTACCAGATCTTCCAGGAGACGTACCACCGCGCCACCTACCAGGCCATGCACCAAAGCGGCAACAAGTCGGACTTCCTCTGGCGCCTCTACGGGCAGGATCGCGCCATGGAGGGCGGCTGCGACGATGTGGGCCTCGGAGCCCTGTTCGGCCTCTACGACTGGCGGTTCGAGACGCTGGGGCTCGTCGCCCACGCCGCGCACCTCGAGGAACGCTTCAACGTCGGGCCGCACACGTTCTCGTTTCCCCGCGTGAAGGATGCGAGCAACCGCGCGCTCAATCCGAAGTACATGGTCAGCGACGCCGAGTTCAAGCGACTGATCGCCATCCTCCGCCTCTCGGTCCCGTATACGGGCATGATCCTGACGGCCCGCGAGCCCGCGAAGCTGCGCCGTGAGCTGATTGAGTTCGGCTGCTCGCAGATCGACGGTGGGACTCACATCGAAATCGGTGGGTACAGCGAGGCTCATTCGGAGCAGAACCTCGACCGGGAGCAATTCCGCATCGGCGACGACCGTCCGCTCGACGACATCGTCGACGAACTCCTCGACATGGACGAGATCCCGTCCTGGTGCACCGCCTGCTATCGCAAGGGCCGCACGGGCGAGCACTTCATGGAGTTCGCAATTCCCGGCTTCATCAAGCGCTTCTGCACGCCGAACGCCCTGCTCACGCTCCAGGAATACGTGTCGGATTACGCCTCGCCGGCCGTCAAGGAGAAGGGCGCGGCGCTCATCCGCTCGGAGCTGGCCAGGATGCCGGACGAGGGCCTCAAGCAGGAGCTCGTCGCCCGCCTGGCCGCCATCGAGAAGGGACAGCGGGACCTGTACTTTTGACGGCGAGCGCTCTCCACCGAAGCCGCAGGCCTTCGGCGCCGGCCGCGCCTGGGTGTAGAATGCCCGACCAGATGCCCTCGCCTCCTCAATAGAAACCCGCCCCTGAACCTGAGGACTTCATGCGACTACGACACGTAGCGATCGGCCTGGCGCTCCTTCTCACTTCCGTTACCGTCCACGGGACCGCCCAGGACGTTCGCCCCATCCAGAATCCGGCGCCGCAAGCCGCGCGCCCCGCCCAGATACGACCGGCCGCAACCCTTCCGGCCTCGGAAGGTCCACCTGAGTACGGACCCGCCAAGGGCACGCTCGTCATCGTTGGCGGTGGCTCGACCGAGGGCACCGGCATCATGGAGAAGTTCATCGCACTGGCTGGTGGGCTCGACAAGCGGTTCATCATCGTGCCAGCGGCCGGCGGCAACAGGAACCCGGATGGCACGGTCAAGGTCTACAAGGAAGAACAGGTGGTCGCGTCGTGGCTGAAGCGCGGCGTGAAGAACGTGAAGATGCTTCACACGCACGATCCAAAGGTGGCGGACACCGAGGAGTTCGTGAAGGACCTGCAGCTGGCCGACGCCGTGTGGTTCGACGGCGGCCGGCAGTGGAACATCGTGGACTCGTACGCGGGGACGCTGACCTACAAGGAATTCCATAAGGTGCTCGAGCGCGGCGGGGTGATCGGCGGCAGTTCGGCGGGCGCAACCATCCAGGGCGACTACCTGGTGCGCGGAGCCATTGCGGGCGCGCAGATCATGATGACCCCGGAGAAGGAGCACGAGCACGGCTTCGCCTTCCTCCGCCGGTCGGCCATCGACCAGCACATCAACACCCGGCTGCGGTGGGACGACCTGGTCGAGGTGATTCAGAAGATGCCGACCCTGCTCGGCATCGGCCTGTCGGAAGGGACCGCGATCGTCGTGAAGGGCGACCAGTTCGAGGTGATGGGCAAGTGGAAAGTGGCCATCCACGACAATACGCGGTTGTACCAGCCGTGGGAGAAGCCGTACTTCGTGCTGTCGGCGGGTGACGTCTACGACATGAAGGCGCGACGGGTCATCAAGTTCGGGACCGGGGCAACGCCGGGACGGCCGCCGCAGACTCCGGCACCGGGCGAGAAGTGAGAGGCGTCCCCTGCCTGTCGGTCGGATGTCAGCGGCGAGGCAGGCTCGTCGTCAGTTCTTCCAGCGTCGAGAGGAGTTGCCTGGCATCGATCGGCTTGTCCAGGTACGCGTCCGGGTGGTGGTGCTTGAAGCGCGCGAGGAAGGCGTGATAGTCGGCGGTCAGCGTCTGCTGAATGCCGCTGACCACCACGACCGGCAAGCCGGCGAGGTTTGGGTCCTTGCGGACCGCCACGAGCAGGCTGAGCCCGCTGCGATCCGGCATCACCAGGTCCAGCAGTAGCACATCCGGCCGCTCCTCGGCCAGCAGCGCCAGGCCGTCGTCAGCGCGATTGGCGGTTCGCACCCGCCACCCATGGTCGGACAACAGGGCTGCCAGGTAGGTGGTCGTGTCGGGTTCGTCATCGACGATCACGGCGCTGCGCTCGGTCATGGCTCTCCCAGTTGCGGTCGACGCCGCACGCTGGATATACCTCAAGCGGCATCGGAAGGCAAGTCGGCGAACGCTTCGCCCAGGCGTCTCGCGCCGTCTCGACACGCCGTCTCGCGCCGCCTTGACCGGTCGGACGAACTGGGCCATCATCGGGCGCTCGGAGGCTGGGACCCATGAGGATCCAGGTGTCGCCCTTTACGACGGTGCTGATGGACCAGGCGCAGCTGGTGGCGCTGGCCTTCATGGCCGTCGTGTACGTACTGAAGATCCGCTGGTTGCTGCGCTTCCGGGCGCCGGGCGAGCGGACGCCGGCCCGCGGCGACGAGGCGCGTGGGGTGCGCTACGCGATGGCCACGCTCGCCATGCCATGGGAGCTGCCGAGTACGCGCACGCACTGGCTGCGGTGGGTCGAGTTCGCCGTCTTCCACGTCGGCGTGGCGGCGGCCATCGGCCTCACATTCGCGATGCCGTACTGGCCGCGCGTGGTCGGCGCCACGGCTGTCGTGCGGCTGCTCCAGCTGATCTTCGGAGCGGCGGCGCTCGCTGCCCTGTCGCGGCTCTGGCGGCGGCTGACGCGTCCGGAACTGCGCCTCATCACCTCGCCAGACGACCTTTTCTCGCTCGTGCTGCTGACGGCGTGGCTGGTGGCCGGCATATTGGCGGCCCCGCAGCGCAGCGAGTTCTGGCTGATCGTCTTTTTCGGCCTGACCGCGTTCTTCCTCGTCTACGTTCCGTTCTCGAAGATCTCGCACTACATCTACTGGCCGTTCATCCGGTACTACGTCGGCAGGCATCTCGGTCATCGCGGCGTCTACCCGACCAAGACCGTCTCGCGCCACGCATAGGAGCCACGACGTGACCAGCACCGCCGATCCGACCGGCGACATCAGCATCGACGCTTTCGACCAGGGGTTCCGGCAGAAGCTTACCCGGCAGGCGGTCCTGTCGTTGGCCAGTTGCGTCCACTGCGGCCTCTGCACCGACTCGTGCCACTACTACCTCGCCACCGGCGATCCGAAGATGGCCCCCGCCTACAAGGTCGACCAGGTGCGCAAGGTGTTCAAGGCGAAGGTGGACTGGCTGGGACGAGTAGCGCCCTGGTGGGTCGGGGGTCGGTCCATCACCGCCGAGAGCCAGCTGCGCGATCTCCAGGACGTTGTCTTCGGATCCTGCACGGCGTGCCGGCGGTGCACGTTCTCCTGCCCGTTCGGCGTGGACACGGCGCTGATCATCCGGCTCGCCCGCGGCCTGCTGACGGCGCAGGGAATCGCGCCGGCCGGCGTCCTCGCCGTCAGCAAAGACCAGTGGGAAACCGGCAACCAGATGGCGATCTCTCAACAGGACTACCTCGAGACCCTCGAGTGGCTCCAGGACGAGCTCAGGAGTGAGACCGGAGACCCGGAGGCGTCGATTCCCATCGACAAGCAGAACGCCGACGTCGTGTTCGTCGTGAACCCCCGCGAGATCAAGTACGCGCCGCTCTCGCTGCTCGCCGCAGCGAAGATTTTCCACGCCGCCGGCGAGAACTGGACGATGCCGTCGGTGGGCTGGGACAACACGAACTTCGGGTTGTTCTCGGGCGACGATGCGCTTGGGGCGCACATGGGCAAGCTCGCCTACGACCAGATGCTGCGTCTGGGCGGACGGAAGATGGTCGTCTCGGAGTGCGGCCACGGCTTCCGCGCCACGAAATGGGAGGCGCCCAACTGGGCCGGCATGGATCTCCCGTTCCCCATCGAGAGCTTCCTCGAGACGATGGTCGAGTACGTCAATACGGGCCGCATTGTCCTCGATCCATCGCGCAACCCCAAGCCGGTCACGTATCACGATCCGTGCAACCTGGCGCGATCGGGAGGCATCACCGAGGAACCTCGCTTCCTGCTCAAGCACGCCTGCCTCGAGTTCCGCGAAATGACGCCGAACCGCCAGGAGAACTTCTGTTGCAGCGGCGGCGGCGGAGCGATGTCGATGTCGGAGTACACGCAGCGCCGCCTCCAGGCGGCGCGCGTGAAGGCGGATCAAATCACCGCCACCGGCGCGACCGTGGTCGCCACCGCCTGCCACAACTGCGTGGACGGACTCACGGATCTGATCAAGCACTACAAGCTGAACGTCCCGGTCCGCAATGTCTGCGAGTACGTCGGAGATGCGCTCGTGGCCAACGGCCGCAGGTCGCCGGGCTCGAGATGATGCCGGCGGGCGTTCGAGGGCGGACGGTCCTGGTCGTGGACGACGACCCGGACACACTCGTGTACCTGGCCGCGTTGCTCGAGGACCATGGCCTGCGCACGGTAACGGCCCGGAACGCGGCCGAAGGGCTCCAGGCGGCGCGGAAAGCCCGCCCCGATGCGATCACGCTCGACATCGCGATGCCGGGACGATCCGGCATCGACGTCTTCACGCGGCTGCGATCGACTCGGGACCTGGCGTCCATTCCCGTGATCATCGTGACGGGAGCGATCCAGTTCCGCGAACTGGTCTACCACCGTAACGTGCCTCCGCCGGATGGGTACGTCGAGAAGCCCGTCAAGCCCGAGCTGCTGTTGATGAGCGTCCGCAAGGTCCTCGAGTTGCGCCACAGGGCCGCGGCGCCACCCGCCGCGGACGGCCGCTGATGGATGTTCTCCCCGCTTCCAGCACGCAGGCGATCTGCCACACCTTCTTCGAGGAGGTGCCCTGCTACGTCACGGTTCAGGATCGCGATTGGCGGATCCTCCAGGCCAACCGCTGCTTCCGCGACGACTTCGGGCCGCCCCCGGCAGGCGGTCCCTGGCGCTGCTACCAGGTCTACAAGCATCGGGACGAGCCCTGCCTCGCATGCCCGGTGGCGGCGACGTTTGCTGACGGTCAGAGCCACACCAGCGAAGAGGTGGCGACCACGCGCGCGGGCGAGCACAAGGAGGTGCTCGTGGTCACCGCGCCGGTCCGCAACGACAGGGGCGAAGTGGACCTGGTGATCGAGATGTCCACCGACATCACCGAGACCCGGCGCCTGCAGTCACAGCTTGCCGCCCTGGGCATGATGGTCGGACAGATCGCGCACGACGTGAAGGGCGTGCTCACAGGGCTCGACGGCGGCGTCTACATGGTCACCACCGGCATGGAACGGCAGGACCGCGGCCGGCTCGAACAGGGCTGGGAGATGGTGCGCCGCAACGTGGACCGGATCCGGACGCTCGTGCTGGACATCCTGTACTACGCCAAGGAACGCGAGCTGGAGTGCCGCCTGGCGTCGCCAATCCGGATCGTCGAGGATCTCGTCCAGGCGTTTCAGGCCGAGGCGCGCGAGAGCGGCGTGGAGGTCCTGACTGACCTCGATCCCGCGGCGATCGCGTTCGAGGTCGATGTGCGGGCCGTGGAGGCGATGCTCACGAACCTGCTCCATAACGCGCTCGATGCCTGCCGCGCCGATCCCTCCGGGGAGGCCCACCGTGTGCGCGTCGCTGTCCGGGACGAGGGTGACGAGGTGGTGTTCGCGATCGGGGACAACGGCGTGGGCATGGATCGCGAGACGCGAGAGCGGGCGTTCACGCCGTTCTTCTCGTCGAAGGGGGGAAAGGGCACCGGTCTGGGCCTCTACATCGCCCACCGGATCGCCAGGCAGCATGGCGGGACGATCGACCTCTCCTCGCGGCTGGAGGACGGCACCACCTTCACCGTGCACCTGCCGAAAGGCCCGATGAGGTGCCGGCCCCGGCCCTGAGAGCCGGCCTCGCCGGGCCAGTGGAAGCTGTCAGATGCCGGGGTCGCTCACTTCGCCGGCGGCTTCGCGACCGAGATGTCTGAGATCCCGCCCACGCGCTTGGCCATGTCGACCATCGCGGGCAGGTTCGACTGGGAGTAGACGACCATGCGGGCGCCGTCCGGCGATCCCCCGCCGTGCATGCAGCCCGGGACGCCGGCACCGGCGGTCAGCCACTCTATCAGCCGGGCGATGCGCATGCGCGTCTCCGCCGGCGAATTCGCCTTCAGGTACTTCTGGATCAAGTGTCCGTAGCGGCCGTCGACGAAATCGCGGTACGAGGGCATGCACCCCGTTTCGGCGATGCCGCCGGCGATGTCCAGGGCCAGGCGCTTGGTCTCGTACGGCAGCGTCGCCACGTGAACCTTGTTGGCGTGGGCCAGGACGGGGTCTGGCAGCCACGCGCCAGACGGGTGCGCGGTTCCCATGATCGACGCCGCGATGCCGACGCCGAACGTCGTTTCGTTGTTGACGATCATCTGCGTCAGCTTGTCGCGGAACACCTTCTCGTCGAGTCCGTTGGCCCGCGCGATCAGGATCGAGGCCCCGACCATCACGTCGCCCTGGCCGGCGACGCAGGCGCCGATGGCCGACCGATATGGAAGCGTGAACCGGAACACCGCGTCACCGGCGCGGTCGTACTCGCCGCACATGAAGACGCGATCCCTCGGCACGAACACGTCTTCGAAGAAGATGTAGGCCTGCGTGATGCCGCCCCGAGTGACGGGGTTGTCGAACCCGTCTTCGAGCTCCCGGTCGTCCGACGCATGGCGCGCCTCGACGATCGTGATGCCGGGCGCGTCCTTCGGCGTGGCGAACGACACCGCGTAGTCGGCGTCCTCCCGCCGCAGCTTGACGCCTGGCATGACGAAGATCTCGTTGGCCGCCGCCGTGCCGCAGATCATCACCTTGGCGCCGCGCACGACGATGCCGTCGGGCCGCTTCCCGACGACGTGCAGGTACATGTCGGGGTCGGCCTGCTTCGACGGACCGAGTCTGCGGTTCCCCTTCGGATCGGTCAGCGCGCCGGCCAGCGTGATGTCGCGCTCCTGCGCCGACAGCAGCCACGTCTTCAGGCGCTCGTGGTAATCTGTACCGAGCGCCGCGTCGGTGTCCCACGTCGTGGACCACATCGCGTTGAGCGCCGCCCAGCCCGCGCAGCGCCCCCCCGTGCACGTGCCGGTGAGTTGGAACATCAGGCGCTTCATCCGGCTGTTGGCCACCATGTCCTCGGGCGATCGGATGACCGACAGGTAGCGCGAGATGCGCTTGCCGCTCAGGTGGGAGATGGTCGTGACCAGGTCCTGGTAGCGCGGGTCGCGCGCCGCCTCGAAGATCTGCGCGTGTCCCTCGACGGTCCGGCACGTGACCGGATCGTCAACCGGGTCCTCGACGAGGTGGCCCCGCTTGTAGACGTTCGGCCGCAACCTCCGGAGGCTCGTCTTGAACTCCTCGGGAGGCTTTGTGTGGTCGGGGGGCAGAATCGGGGGCGCGAGGCTCCCGCCGCTCTCGATCTGTCCAATGAGCGCCGGCAGCACATCGCGGACATCGCCGACGACACCGTAGTCGGCGATCGCGAAGATCGGCGCCTTCGGGTCGCTGTTGATGGCCACGATCGTCTTCGCGCCATGGATGCCGACGATGTGGTGCATCATCCCGGAGATCCCGGCGGCGACGTACAGACGCGGGGCGATGAACTTGCCGCTTGCGCCGATCACCTGGTCGGCACCGGCCCAGCCCTCGTCCGCTGGGGGACGGGTCGCGCCGACTGCGGCGCCCAATGCGCCCGCCAGGCGCTCGACGAGCGACCATGCATCCTTCGAGCCGATGCCAAAGCCGCCCGCCACAACGACATCGGCGGTCGTCAGCGAATCGGCGTCCGCAGGCCTGTGCGTGCGCCCGACCTCGCGCGCGGTCCGCAGCGTCGCGGGTATCTCCACGTCTTCCCGCACGACGGTGGCAGCCGGCGCCGACTTCACCGCCTGGAACACCCCGGCCATCACCGTGGCCATCTGGGGCCGCCGCTCCGGGCAGACGATATTGGCCATGAGCTGCCCGCCAAACCCGGGAACGGTCTGCACGAGCAGCCCGCGCTCGAGCTTCAGGTCCACGCAGTGCGCGCTCAGCCCGGTCCCGAGCCTCGCCGCGACACGCGCGGCCAGAGCCTGGCTCTCGCTGTCGGCACCGAGCAGGAGGACCTGTGGGCTGTGCCGGCCCGCCAGCTCGCCGATCGCCAGGGCGTGGACGACTGTCGAGAACGAGGCGAGCGCCGGGTGGTCGACGACACGAACAGTAGTGGCACCCGCATTGAGCACCGCCGCAGTCAGCGCGTTCACTTCATAGCCGAGGAGGATCGCCTCGACCGGAGCGTGTGCCTGCTCCGCGAGCTGCGCCGCCCTGCCCAGCAGTTCGAGCGAGACCGCGTCGACGCGGCCATCATGGTGCGACACATGGACCCAGATTGCGCGGTTGTCGCTCATCGACGTCCCCTCGGTCCGCTTCAGTTCACGAGCCGATCGGCGCGCAGTTTCTCGAGCAGCGAAGCTGCCACCTGGTTGGGCGGCCCCTCGAGCATCTCGCCCTTGCGCCCGAGTGCCGGCGCGAACACGTTCGACATCTGCGTCGGCGAGCCCGCCAGGCCCACCTCCCCGGCTGACAGGCCGAGGTCGGCGGCGGTCCAGCGCACGACGCCGGTGGCCGACGCCTTCATGATCCCGCGCATTGTCGGCAGGCGGGGCCGGTTGGCCTCCTTGTCGAAGGTCACCACCGCCGGGAGCGTGCAGTCGCAGACCACCTGACCGTCGTCCACGCGGCAGGTTGCGCGGACGCCACCCTCTTCGACCGCGAGCGCCACCACGTGCGTGAGGTCCGGCAGGTCGAGCAGTTCCGCCACCTGCGGTCCGACCTGCGAGGTACTCCCATCCAGCGAGTACGCGCCGCAGAAGACCATGTCCGGCTGGCCGATCTTCCGAATGCCCGCCGCGAGGCACCTGGCGGTGGCGAGGCTGTCGGCGCCGGCAAACGACGCGTCGGACAGCAGGACCGCCCGGTCGCCGCCCATCGCGAGCGCCTCGGCCAGTTGGTCCTCCGCCTCGGCCGGCGCCATGGACAGGATGGTGACGGTCCCGCCGAACCGCTCGCCGAGCGCGACGGCCTGCTCGATGGCGTTCCTGTCGAGCGGGTTGATGACTGCGGAGATGTCACCGCGGCGCAGCAGCATCGTGCGCGGATCGAGCTTCAGCTTGCCCCATCGCCGCGGGTCCGGCACCGGCTTCATGCAGACGATGATGTCGAGTGGCCGCATGCGCGTCTCCTGATGCCTCACGCCAGCGCGGCGCGCGACACGACGATCTTGCCGATTTCGGACGTGCCGCCCGCCGACACGCAGACCATGGCGTCCCGGAACAGGCGCTGCACGGGATACTCCATCATTGCGCCGCAACCGCCGTGGATCTCGACCGCCTTCCGGGCGGCCTGCACGGCGGCCTCCGTCACGTATGTCTTCGCCAGCGTGGCCTCGACGCCGCAGTCGCGGCCGACGTCTTTGAGCCACGCCGCGTGGTAGCACAGCCAGCGCGACGCTTGGAGCTGGGCGTAGATGTCGGCGACGTTCCACTGGATGGCCTGGAGCTGCGCGATTGGCCGGCCGTACAGCGTTCGCTCCCTGGCGAACCGGACGGCCTCGTCGTAGCACGCCTGGAGGATCCCGAGCGCCGTGGCGGCCATGCCGGCACGCCCGACCTCGCTGATTGTCTTCAGCGCGATCGTCATGCCGTCGCCCTCGTTGCCGAGCAGGGCGCTTCGAGGCACGTGGCAGTCGCGGAAGATCAGCTCGCCGGTGTCGGATCCGCGCAGGCCCATCTTGTGCTCGTGACGGCCGGCGCCGAAGCCGGCCATCCCCTTCTCGAGGATGAACGCGCTCAGGCCCTTGGGGCCCTCACCCGTCTTAGCGACGGTGACGACGGCATCGCTCAGGTGGCTGTTGGTGATGAAGCACTTCCGGCCGTTCAGCACGTAGCCTTCGGAAACCGTGCGCGCGGTGCTGGTCATCCCGAGCAGATCGGATCCGCCGGTCGGTTCCGTGATCGCGCACGTGCCCAGACTGTCGCCTCGGCACAGGGCAGGTAGGTATTTCGCCTTCTGCGCCTCGTTGCCGAAATCACCGATAGCGGAGGCGCCCATGTGATGCACCTGGAGCGCGACGCCGACGGCGCCCGAGACGCGGCTGATCTCTTCGACGGCTACCATGCGCGCCAGGTACCCGAGGTTGGAGCCGCCGTACTCGGCCGGCGTCACGAGGCCCAGCACGCCCAGGGCTCCCAGCTGACGGATCAGCGCCGCGGGGAATTCGTCGCTCTGCTCCATCTCCTGGACCAGGGGCGCCACCACCTGCTCGGCGAACTCGCGGACCGACCGTTTGACCAGCCTCGCGTCCTTCGGGAGATCGAAATCCATGCTCACCTCGCTCGGGCGCGGCGCGACCGGCCGGGAGACGACCACAGGAACGGCAGGAAGGCGGGCCGGAGGCGCCGCCAACGACGGCTCATTGTAGACCCGTCGACGCCTTCTGAACAGGATATCGAGCATGCCGCCCAAACTCCTGAGCATGCCTGGCGCGGTGGCCGATTCTCGTCCCCTGGCGGCGCCGCCGATGGGAGCCGTCGCCCGCAACGACGTGGCGATTGCGCGTCAGGCGTGTGGTGCCATCAACGCGAGGTAGATCGGCTGAGCCGGCCGCGACGTGACGCCTGGGGCCTCCGTGTCGTATCCTGGGATCTCCACTTCAACCCGGATCGCGTCGCACCAGGCGCGTCGCAACTTCAGGGGCGCTTCGATGCAGGATCGAAGACAGGAGCCCCCTATGCGGCGCATCACAGACCAGGGAGGTCGAGATGGCCAAAGCGAAGAGCGCAGTTCCCGAGGGGTTCCATACGGTCACGCCGCAGCTCACTCAGAGCTAACGCGAAGCTCACTTGAGTTGACGATGCGATCTCCGGTTGATTGCCAGGCCTCCCGTCCCCTACTTCGGCAGCGAGGCCTGGACGAACTTCACCAGATCGACGTGATACTTCGCCGCCGACGGCTGATCGATGTACACCATGTGGCCGGACTCGTAGTAGCCGACCGAGATGTTGTGCGTCTTGATCTCGTCGGACACCTTCAAGTGAGCCAGGGTCCACTCCACCGGATAGAACGGACACGCGAAATCGTAGTATCCCATCCCCACGAACAGGCGCATGTGCGGATTCTTCGCGAACCCGTTCTCCAGGTTGACCACTGTGTTGTACTCGCCGGACCACGGCGGCGCGTTGCCGGACACGTAGTAGATCGCGTCGTTCCTGTAGTTCAGGTCGTTGCGGAGGTAGGCTTCGAACGCGGTGAGGAAGCAGTTCTCGATGTTGGCGTTGCTGAAATCGAAGCTCGTGGCGGTCGAGCCGGCGTCGATCTGGTAGCCGGCAAACCGCGAATCGAGGCGTGAAGTCATCAGGTGATGGTCGCGCAGCAGCTCCGTGCTGAACGGCCCGAGCGGAATCAGCATCTCGTTGGCCGCGATGAACGCCTTCGAGAGCCCCGTGAACCGCGACATGTCGGTCAGGACCTTCTCGCGCCGGGCATCGGTCGCCCGTGCGCCGTCGAACAGGTACTCGAGATATTCGCCGGAGGCAAACTGGCGGGCCTGCTCCGCCATCTGATCGACCGAGAGCTTCTGGAGATCGGGAGCCTGTTTCCCGTGATAGTGCGCGGTCATGATCTCGGTGGGCAGCGTGCTGAGCTGGCGCTGGATCCCGGCGCCGGCGTTGGCGTCGATCACCGCCGACAGCAGCATGACGCCGTTGATCGGACAATCGCGGTCGGTGAGATAGCCCGCCAGCCCAGCGGCCCGCGTGGTCCCATAGCTTTCGCCGCCGACGAAGAGCGGCGATCCCCACCGGTCGAACTGGTTCAGAAAGCTGCGGACGAACTCGCCGAACGCGGCGAGGTCGTTCTCCACGCCGCCGAAGTTGGGCCCGAGGCCCGGGCGGTCGGGCCGACTGAATCCCGTGCCCATCGCGTCGATGAAGACCAGGTCGCCGGTATCGAGGAGACAGTTCGGGTTGTCCACGTATGTGTACGGTGGCGGCGTGGCCATCCCGTTCGGCTCCATCTTCACCATCTTCGGGCCGAACGCGCCCATGTGGAGCCAGATGGTGGCCGCGCCCGGGCCGCCGTTGAAGAGAAACCAGAGTGGCCGCTTCGACTTGTCGGTCACGCCGTCCTTGGCATAGTAGACGTAGAACAGGTGGCCCTCACTCGCCCCGCTCGTGGCGTTGCGAATGGGCATGAACCCGACATGGGCCGTGTACTTGATCGTCTCCCGCTGCAGCGTGATCTGGTGCGCGGTGACAATCGGCTGCGCCGGGTACGCGATCGGTTGCATCTCATCGAGGCTGTAGTTGAAGCGATAGAAGTTGCTGGTGGCGCCGGTTCCGCCCCGGCCCTGCGCCAGCGCGACGACACCTATCGCCGCGACGAGTATGACGAGACCGCACGAGATCGGAGTGAGTCGTCTTGTGGTGCACATGGCGGGAGTCCTCGGTGTCGTGCGGTTACTGGCGCGCCGGCGTCGGCGAGCCGGACAGGAACCGGGCCAGGTCGGCGTGCAGCGCCGAGAGTGCCTCCCGGTCCAGGTAGGCCATCTGGCCCGCCTCGTAGTGGCGGACCGTGATGTTGCGGGCCCGGGCCTCGGGCGACACGTTCAGGTGTGCCACCGTGAACTC
>DASVIS010000142.1:0-2393 GCA_036381995.1 Vicinamibacterales bacterium
CGGCACGCTGGAGGTGATCCAGGTGTTGCCGCCGATCAGGCTGCCCGCGCCGATGACCGTCTCGCCGCCGAGGATCGTTGCGTTGGCGTAGATGACTACGTCGTTCTCGATCGTCGGATGGCGCTTGGTCGACGCGAGGGACTTGGCGACCGAGAGAGCGCCAAGGGTGACGCCCTGGTAGAGCTTCACGTTGTTGCCGATGAGGGCCGTCTCGCCGATGACGATGCCGGTGCCGTGGTCGATGACGACCGGGTGGCCGAGGGTCGCGCCGGGGTGGATGTCGATGCCGGTCCGCTCGTGAGCCCATTCGGAAAGCACGCGCGGCAGGAGGGGCACACCCAGGTCGCTGATGCGGTGGGCGACGCGGTGGACTGCGATGGCGAGGAACCCCGGATAAGCCAGGATCACCTCGTCGACGCTCTCCGCCGCAGGGTCGCCTCGTTCGATGGCCGTGGCGTCGATCATCAGCTGCCGGTGGATCTCGGGGAGCGATTGGAAGAAGGCGGCGGCGACCGCGGCCGGGTCGTCGATCTCGCCCTCGAGGGGCCGCAGCAGCGCCCGCAACTCCGCGGCGGATGCGTCCAGGGCGTCGCGAACCTCGCCCACGGTGGCGTAGGTCTGCTCCGCGGCCTGGGGGAAGAGGGTGTCCAGAAGATTCCGGATCCAGGCAGCGACCCGCGCCTTGGCGAGGTGCGTGCCGCGATCCTCGGCGAGGACGTTGTGGAGGCGCGACGCCAGGCCGTCGAGCGGGTCCGAGCCCGCTCTGTGGGCCTTGGTCGGCTTGATCGATCTGAGAGGGAGAACCATGTAAGCGCCTCGAAGTGTCTGTGCGGCAGGAGCTGCAAGAGCGCGGCGCGAGCGACTCCGGTGATGAGGCAAGAGGGAGGCGCACGTCACCCCGCGCGGGTTACGGGAAGCGGCGTGTCCGTGGAGGCAACAAAAAAGCCGCGGTTCCTGACTAGGACCGCGGCCCCTGGAGCGACTCGGCTGGCTCCCGGGTGGGAGCGCGAAGCAGCCTGCTACCTCCGACGGCGGGGCCGCCGCGGACAGGAGCAGGCGAAAACGCGCGAGTTCATTGCTGAATCATGCCTGGACACGATGCGCGCCGTCAAGCGAGCCGTGGTTCGAGGGGTCGCTGGCGCACGAGACGCGACGTCCACGATGCGATCGCTGGCGCCTTCCCGTTCGGTCGGACTGCCGCGTGAGAGCGCCTGGCGGCCGAATCGCCGAAGATGTTGCCTGGCGAAACGAATCCGCCGACAGGTCAACGCGACCTACCCGATCGCGTAGAGTCAGATGAACGGCCGGGGGCGTTACTCGCCCGGCCTCAGTTCCAGGAGCGGAGGGTTACTGATGGGAAAGTTTGGTCGCAGGCGCGAACTGGTCGCGCTTGGGTTCGCGCTCGCCCTCGTAGTCGGGGCGTGCGGCAGCTCATCGTCTACAGCGAATCCACTTGGCCTGCCCGGTGGCGGTGGCGGAGGCGGAGGTGGCGGCAACGGCAGCTCACTCACCTCCGGACTGTCATCGAACCTGGATCAGCTGACGAGCTACAAGTTCAGCTGGACGGTCTTCGGCTCGTCGTCCGGCACCGCGGCGTCGCCGGGCGATAGCGGGACCTTCGGCATCTCCGGCGTAGTCATCAACAAGCCAGCCAAAGCCATGTCGGTGAACAGCTTCGGAATTCAGTACATCCAGATCGGGACCCAGGAGTGGACTTCCTTTGACAACGGCAGCACCTGGAATGTCGACACTTCGTCGACCGACCTGACGAGCATGCTGCCCACGGCGTCCTATGCCGGGTATTTCGACACCAACGCCACCGGCTTCAAGGTTGCAGGCGACGAGACTAAGAACGGCGTGCCGTGCGTCCACTACAAGGGCGACTCGTCCATTTCGGGCCTGTACCAGAGCATCGCCGGCGTTTCCGCCAACTTCCAGTCCGATCTGTGGGTGGCCAAGGACGGCAACTACCCGGTTAGCGGCGTCTTCGGCTTCACCGGCTCGTCTGCCGGCCAGTCCGGCAGCTTCGGCTACTCGTTCGACATCACCGACATCAACGCCAACTCCAATCAGGTCACCGCGCCCACGAACGTGGTCGCCCTCCCATCCTGATCGACCCGCGTCGCCACGCAAACCAGAACCCCGGCCCAAGCGCCGGGGTTCTGCCTTTGCCGCAGATGGCGGTCGGCGTGGCTGCCGGGGGCAGCGGCTGCGCTGCTAGACTGGCCGTGCAGCAGCCATCGGTTACGCCCGGGGTTCGGACGTCGGTGCGGTGACGTGCCCGTCGGCCACGGTAGAAGCCACCGCGTGATCGTCTGCTCGCGAGGTTGAGGGCGAATGATCCGGCTCGGCTTGGGTCCTGTGCGGCTGCCGCGCGGTTCGCGTCATCGGGC
>DASVIS010000143.1:0-12266 GCA_036381995.1 Vicinamibacterales bacterium
CCGTCAGCGGGCGCGAGGACAGCTCGACCGGTCCCGACGGCGCCACCACGTAGGGTTGTTCCCCGACGTGCATGACCAGCGCGTCACCATCCGCCCGAACGATTGCGGTCAACAGCGAGTTGACCAAGTCAGTGGCTCTCCTTGAACTTCGAGCACGAGCCGTGCCACCAGGCATGACCTCTCTCACTCAGTCTCGGTCGGATGACGTGAAGTCTTTACCCGAAATTGGGCGGGGCTGAAGGCCTGACCCACCGATCCGAAGGCCTGCCGCGTAGATGCGCACCAGTTCCACGAGCTTGTAGCCGCGGGTCTGGTAGGGCGGGACGACCCGTTCCGTCCGCAGGTACTGCAGCATCCCGTCATCGGCGTAGTCGGCATGGCCCACGTCTTCCACGGTCGCCAGGCGGGATTCGAGGCCGGACAGCGTCAGCCTGGGAACCTCCACGAGGCGCAACCAGGGGAGGATGCCGAGCCAGCGATCGCGGCGCGGGCGTTGCCCGGTGGCAAACGCCACGTGGATCTCGTTGGCGAGCAGGCTGTAGCCCGTGCCCGATCGGCTCGCGGGCGCGTCCTCGACACGGAGGCCGGCGATCTCCTCGATCTGCTGGATGACGTCGAGCAGCCTGATCGTGAAGTCACCGTCGCCGGACCATGCCGACCGGTCAACCTGCATCCCGGCATCCCGAAACGAGCGCGACGACGTCAGAAGGATGACTGACGAACACTTCGCCGCCGCGGAGTTGAGCCCGGTCGAACGCCGCAAATCCGAAGCCGTAGCGGACAATGCACGCGCGAGTGGCCGCCGCCTGCGCGGTGAGCAGGTCCACCGTCGAGTCGCCGATCATCAGCGTGCGATCAGGATCGGCACCGGCCTCGGCGATGAGGTGCAGCAGGCCGTCCGGGTTCGGCTTGCGCCGGAAGGGACCGTCGCCGCCAATCACCTCTCGAAAACAGCGCTCGAGCCCGAGGATCGACAGGATCTTCCGCGTGGCGGCGGCCGGCTTGTTGGTCAGCACCGCCAGCGGCACTGCGCCTTCGAGCGCGCGGAGCATTTCGGGAACTCCCGGATATGGCCTGGTGCTGCCGGGCAGGACGCCGTCGTAGATCTCGAGGAACCGGGGGAGCGCCTCCTGCGGATCGTCGCGCACCCCTGAGGCGTCGAATGCACGCGCGATGAGGAGATTCGCCCCGTCCCCCACCAGCTTCGACACCGCGTCATGGCTGAGGACGCGGCCGCCCCGCTCCACGACCAGGCGGTTCACGGCGACGACCAGATCGCCGATCGAGTCGATCAGCGTGCCATCGAGGTCGAAGACGAGAAACATCGGAGGTCCTGGCCAGGAGGGGCTATTCGCCCAGGTACGTGGCGAATGACGTGGGCGTTTCCCACACCCGGACCTTTACTACGTTGAATCCCTGCTCCTTCGCATAGGTGAAAATGAGCTTGGCGATCAGTTCGACGGTCGGATTGGAGTCGACCAGGTAGATCGGCTCACGAAGTGCCTGGAGCGGCGGCACCAGCGGATCGTCGCGCCGAAGAACCATCTTGTGATCGAGTTCGCGATCGATCCAGCCCTTGACGACCCGCTTGATGTCGCTGAAGTCACACACCATGTTGCGGGTGTCGAGCGCCTCGGTGCGGATCTCGATCTCGGCCAGCGCATTGTGCCCGTGGGGGTGCTTGCAAATCCCGCCATAATCGAGAAGGCGGTGGCCGTAACAGAACTCGATGCGCTTGGTGACGGAGTACACGAGACGATTGTACATTAGGACGATTCGGCTGGCGGGTGGCGACTCCCGTTGTCACCCACGGAGGTGCGTGTGGCCGATCTCGCGGTATTGCTCTCCGGAGGACTCGACAGCGCCGTCCTGGTGGCGCGTGCCGCGCGGTCGGGGACCGTGCAGCCCGTGTATGTGAGCGCCGGGCTGTCCTGGGAAACGGAGGAAGTGGCCCTCGTGGCGCGCCTGCTGCATTCGGCGCCCTTCGAGTCCGGAGTCCTGCCGCTCGTGCGGCTCTCGCTCGACGTCACCGACATCTATCCCGAGACGCACTGGGCGCGCCGCAGCGCGCCGCCGGCGTACGACACACCGGACGAAGACGTCTATCTTCCTGGCCGCAACCTGCTCCTGCTCTCGAAGGCCGGCGTCCTCTGCGCGCTCAGCGGCATCCCGCGGCTCGTCATCGGCCCCCTGGCCGGCAACCCGTTCCCCGACGCCACACCCGAGTTCTTCGCGTCGATGGCGCAGACGCTGTCACTCGGCCTCGCGCATACGCTGACCATCGAGGCGCCATTCTCGGCGATGCACAAACAGGATGTGATCAGGCTGGGCGCGTCGCTCGGCGTCCCCTTCGAGCTGACGCTCTCGTGCATGAAGCCGTCAGGCGGGCGGCATTGCGGGCTGTGCAGCAAGTGCCGCGAACGCCGCGACGGGTTCGCGGCGGCTGGCGTGGAGGATCCGACGGTCTACCTGGCGGCTTCGCCACGGTGACTGTCCGCAGGCTACAGCGTCTTCACCACGATGCTGCCGCTGTCGCTGCGGAGCCGAAGCAGCCTTCCGCCGCCGCTCAACGGACGCTTCAGTTCCCGTCGGCCCTCTTCGTCCCTGCCGCCGGTGACAGGCTCGCCAAACCCCCGGACGCGGACCACGCCGTCGCCCGTGCTCGCATCGAGGCTGGCGCCAAACTTCTCCGGCAGTTCCAGCCTCAGGCCGCCATCGCCGGTGCGAATCTCCCAGTCGTCGGTCATCGAGCTGCCTTCTTCGGCCCTCACTTCGACCGAACCATCGCCCGTCTTCAGCTTCACCGACTGCAGCGTGCCGGACACGCGGGCACCGCCGTCACCGCTCTCCAGGTCGATCGACCCGGTGACGTCATCGAACCGCAGCAACCCGTCTCCCGTGTGCACCCGCAGCGTCCCGGCGATGTCGACACCTCGAACGCTTCCGTCACCCGTGTGCAGATCAATCCGTCCGTCCACGCGCTCGATCTTGATCGACCCGTCCTCGCTGCGCGCGACGATGTTGCAGTGGCGAGGAACGGAGGCCACGATGCGGGCGGAGGGGGACACCTTGAACCCGAACGTGGGCTGGCCGCCGTCCGGCTTCTTCACATCGACGGTGATCGTGCTGCCGGATTGCTCGGTCCTGACCTTGATCGCCTCGGCCAGCGTCTTGTCCGACGCCCGCTTTTCAATCTCGACGAGGATCTCGGGCTTGTCCCAGGACCGGATTTCCACCGATCCGTCGAACGTCGTCAATGACAGGTCGGGCGTTCCGGTGACTTGAAAGCGCTTCTCCTCGTGAACCGAGAACGGACCGGCGTCCACCGTGATTTCGCACGCGGAGGCCAGCAGGGCCGCCGCCGCCGCCACGACGAGCAACCCGGGCCACCGAAGAGTATCGCGCCTCATAACACGCCCCCTTTGTTGAGTTTAGACGGCTTGGAGGTCGCAAAGGTTCAGTGACCGCCATCTGCCCCGGACGGTCGCCAGTCCGGATGGGCGTGCAATTTGCGTCCCTCGAGCGGCAGCCCGTCCGGATGGCAGGAGCGGCGCCGGCCGCGGGGCCTGAAGACGGCGCGATCGAGCCGGGACAACAGTTCGATCAGCCCGTGTTCGTCGGGGGCTGCGATCACGAGAACGCCGGAGCCGGCGGCAGGGGGGAAGCAACGGTCATCGAGGTAGTCGCGGTCCAGGGTGAGGAGCGTCCGCCGAAGCTGGCCAGCCAGGCGGAAATGCTCCTGGTCGGCAAGCCGCCGCAGGTCGTCGTGCTCGATGACGGCGAGGACGTCCCAGTGCAGTCTCGTCCGCAGGAACCCGATGACGCCGGCCGGCACGTTCGCATCCGCGTAAATACGAGGCTGGCCAGCCAGGTGCTCGACGTAGGAGGCCAGTTCGGACGCAAGCGATTTCATGGCGCGCCGCCCACAAGAGTAGCACCGTGCGCATTGCGCCAGAAGTGCCGAACGACGACAATAGGCGCCATGATGGCAACGTTGATCGCCGGCGCTCTCGTCTTTGCCGCGGCCATTCTGCTCATCGTCATCGTGGTTCGAAAGGGACGTCCGTTCGGCCCGGGCGATGTGTTCCGGGCCAGCCGGTGGAGCCGGGGGAATCACCTCTTTCCGACACAGGTCCGCGTGTCGCCCACCGCCGTGGCTCATTACACTCCGCAGTGGGTTGGCCGCCTGGAACAGACGATTCACATCGCACACGTCGCGTCCGTCCGGATCGACACCAAGCTGCTGTTCTCGGACGTGTTCATCGAAAGCAGCGGAGGCGTCAGCCCTATCAGCTGCTACGGCCACCACAAGAAGGACGCGGTGAGAATCAAGGAACTGATCGATCTGTACCAGTCGGAGTATTTCAAGTCGCCGCTGGCGGCCGCACCGAAGCCGACCCTTCCAGCTCAGCGCTGACGGGCCGCCTCGAGGGGACGGCCGTCTTCTACATTTTCCGCTCTGCGTTTTCCGTTCGGACTGTCGCCCATCCCGGCCCGGGCCGATAGACAGGAAGCCGGGCTGATCCGGTCATCCAGGTCCTGATGTGGGCGACGAGCTGACGCTTCCCTCTCGGCAAGCTTCCGGTGTTTCCCCGCGCGTTGCGCCGGGTGGCTCCGATCTGCAGGCGCGGTTCCGTACGCTGGTGCAGTCACCCCTGCGCGCCGGCATCGTTCGCTATCTCTTCTCACAACCGGACGAAGCGTTCGAAATCGAAACGTTGATGGGCGTGTTTGGACGCCTGCGCCTCGACGTGGACAACTGCATCGCCGAACTGGTCGGGTTCGGTCTGGTGAAACGCCTGCCAGGCCTGCCTCCCAGGTACTCGGCGATTCGGCCGGTCGCCGACACGGTCGCCCGGATGCTGGACGACTTCCTGGAGCGCCGCGCCAACGTCAGCATGGAGGATCAATCGCAGTCGGTGCAGCGATTCCGGGAGATGATCGGCCGCGACGAGAAGATGCTGATCGTCTTCGAGTGGATCCGGACGGCGGCCAAGTCCGATATTTCGGTCCTCATCCTCGGGCCGACCGGATCGGGCAAGGAAGTCGTCGCCCGCATGATCCACGAGTTGAGCCGCCGCGGCAGCGGCCGGTTCCAGGCGGTCAACTGCGCGGCGCTGCCCGACACGCTCTTCGAATCGGAGATCTTCGGCCATGAAAAGGGCGCCTACACGGGCGCGCACGACCGGAAGCCCGGGCGGCTCGAACTGGCCAATCACGGCACGCTCTTCCTCGACGAAATCGCCGACATGTCGATCGTCGCGCAGGCCAAGCTGCTGCGCGTGCTCGAGGAGCACAAGTTCGAGCGCCTCGGCGGCAACCGCGCGATCGAAGTGGATTTCCGGTTGATCTCGGCAACGAATCGGCCGCTCGAACAGTTCGTGCGCGAGAGCCGGTTCCGTGAAGATCTCTATTACCGCGTCAATGCGTTCTCGATCCGCCTGCCCTCACTCCGCGAGCGCCAGGTGGACATTCCCGTGCTGGCGCAGCGGTTTCTCGCGCGATACTGCGCCGCCAACGGCCTGCCGATCGACAGCAAGGTCTTCTCCAAGGAGGCGCTCGAACACCTGGCTGGCTACGCATGGCCCGGAAACATCCGCGAGTTGGAGAGCACGGTCTCGAGGGCGGCGCTGTCTGCACCGGGACGGACGATCCGCGGAACCGACGTCGAGTTCCTCCACGCGATGTCGGCACCTGACGAACCCACACACGAGCGGCTCGCCTCCCTCCGCGAAACCGAGCGGGCCCATGTCGTCAGGGTTCTCGACGCCGTCAGCTGGAACAAGAAAGAGGCGGCCGAGATGCTCGAGATCAGCCGGGGCACCTTGTACCGGAAGATCGCCGAGTACGGGCTCGAGCCAACGCGAGCCGCGCTGCGTCATCACGACACACAAATCCCCAGATAGTAGAAATCAGGCCTGTTCTTGCTCTCGGATTTGCCATCCCGAGAAGTGCCGTAATGGAACATGTCTAATCTGTCCATAAGTGTCTGTTCAATAGTCACTTAGCCTTACGTTTTCGTTCTTGAAGTTCAATAATGGAACAGGTTGACCACTCTGCGATCTTGGATTGAAAAGGTAGGAATCGAAGTAAGCCTATATTTAGTAGCTACTTACGCGACCTGTCGAGGGGTGTCTCGCTACGGCAGGGCTTTTGCGATAGCGCCGTGCAGTGGAATGCCCTTCGACTCGGTCCATCGTGTCCGTGCGCGCGGCTTTTTCGGCGGTTGTTGGTCGGCTTCGGCGTCTGGCTAGCCGGCACTCCGGCTGGGCCAATTCCGCTTCCTGGCAGCGTCGCGTTTCTGGCGTCATTTATCCCACAGCTCTGGCGGCCACGATCGCGGCCTCGGCCCTCGCGGCCCACGGTCAGTTCGTGCAGTCTGCCCTCCTGGTCGCCATTGCCACGGTGGCGTGGTGGAAGGGCCATCGGCGCGGATGCGCGTGCGCCGACGCTGCAACTCGCGAGCACCGGTTGTCTGGCCTGCACCTGGCCACGATCGAAGCGCTCGCCCTTGCGATCGACGCGAAAGACCAGACGTCTGGCAGTCACATCCGCCGCGTGCAGTTGTTTGCGCGTGCCCTGGCCCATGCCGTCGGTGTGTCCGACGAAGAAGTACAGGGCATCGCCACGGCGGCGTTGCTGCACGATGTCGGCAAGCTCGCCATTCCCGAGCACATCCTCTCCAAGCCGGGCCCGCTGAACGACGAGGAGTTCGAGAAGATCAAGATTCACCCCCAGGTGGGCTTCGAGATCATCGAGCACGTGCCGTTCCCCTACCCGGTGGCCCCGCTGGTGCTCTGTCACCACGAGCGATGGGACGGAAGCGGCTACCCGCTCGGCCTCCGCGGCGAGGACATTCCGCTCGGCGCTCGCATCCTCGCGGTGTCCGACTACTTCGATTCGATTACGCGCGACCGTCCGTACAACAAGCGGATGCCTGGCGACCTGGCGATGCGGTTGTTGCAGCAGGAGTCGGGCCAGGCGCTCGATCCGGCCCTGGTGTCGGTGTTCCTCGAGCTGCTGCCGACGCTGCAGTTCGCCGATCAGTCGCTCGCCGCGCCGGGCGAGCGCGACGCGCGCGGTCTCGCCCGGCCACGGCGCCTCCTCCAGAACGGCGAGAAGGCGGCGTTCGAGAACATCGCGAGGGCTCACCAGGAGATTTACGCACTCTACGAGATTGCGCAGGCCATCGGCTCGAGCCTTGGCGTGGCCGACACGATGACGCTCATCGCGAGCAAGCTGACGGCGCTCGTGCCGTTTTCGTGTTGCGCGGGCTTCGTGAGCGACGACGACGGGACCATCCGTTGCCGGTTTGCGGCGGGCGTGGACGGGAACGACCTGCTGGGCCTCACGCTCGGCGACGGCCGCGGTCTCGCGGGGTGGGTGATTCGCAACCGGCGATCGCTGGTGAACGCGAGGCCGGTGGCCGACTTCGAGGCGGCGAACCTGCCGCCAGCCGCGCCGAACCTCCGGTCCGCGCTCGTGTGCCCCTTGATCTTCAACGAGCGTGTCGTCGGCGCCCTGGCGTTGTATCACGTCGATCAGGACTTCTACTCGGAGGAGCACCGGAGGCTCCTCGATCGCATCTCGGAGCAGGCCGCGGCAGCCATCTCCAATTCGATCGTGTTCGAGCAGACGCGCGAGGCGTCGCTGAGCGACGCGCTTACCGGTCTGCCGAACACGCGGTACATGCTCACGCACCTGGCGCACGAGCTGGCGCGAGCCGAGCGACTCGGCAGCCAGGTGGCCATCCTCGTGCTCGACCTCGACGACTTCAAGGAGATCAACGACACTCACGGTCACCAGGTCGGCGACCGGGCGCTGCTGGAAGTGGCGCGCGTGCTCCGCCAGACGATTCGCCCTTACGACGTCTGCGTCCGCTACGCGGGCGACGAATTCATCATCGTCCTGGCCGACTGCGGCGCCGAGGAGGCCGAGGCGAAGCGGCCGGAACTCCAGCGCGCGGTGGACGACATCGTGTTCGAAGCGGCCCCGGGTCGCGCGGTTCACGTCAGCCTCAGCGTTGGCGCCGCCGTGTTCCCCGGGGATGGCGGGACCTACGAAGCCCTCCTTGCCACCGCGGATGGCCGGATGTACCGGGACAAGAAATCGCGCAAGCAGCCTGGAATCACGCCCCGCACTTCGAGGCACCTGGAACCCGCCGTCGCCGGCGACTTCCCGGACAGCCAGCCCCCCGCCCTCACCTTCCAGTCCGGCAATCGGGTGAACTAGGGGGACTTTCCCACCTGTGCGGCCGGCGTCTCGGGGCCTGAGGCATGGCCGGCGAAGATTGCCGCCAGACGCTGGGAGTGTAAGATCGTCCCGGTGGCCATTTTCACCTGCCGGATCAGCGGTGTCATCATCGAGACCCCGCGCAATCGTATCGTGCGGCTCGCGCTGGATGGGCGTGCCCCGGCTTTCGAGGCTGGCCAGTACGCGCTGCTCGGCGATCACGGGCAGCCGGTCCGCAAACCGTACTCAATCGCGAGTTCGCCGGCACAAGCTGCGGACGATGGTGAACTCGAATTCCTGATCCAGGTCTCTCGGGATGAAAGCCCCGGCACCCACCTGGCTGAGCTGACCGCAGGGCGCTTGGTAGACGTCGACGGGCCCTTCGGGTCGTTCGTGCTTCCGGCCGGAGTCCGGCCGCGCGCGATCGCGCTCATCGGCGGAGGGACCGGGATCGCCCCGCTCCGGGCGATGCTGTGGCAGATTCTCTCGGAGAGCCCGGCCACCAGGATTGCTGTCTTGCAGAGCGCGAGGACTCCCGATGAACTGCCGTACTCGGGTGAGCTTCGCAGCTTGGCGAGCGAAGGCCGGATTGCGCTGGTGGAGACGGTAACGCGGGAAGCGCCGCCGTCCTGGCACGGCCACCGCGGACGGGTCGATGCTCGAACGCTTGGCCTGTTGGTCGATCGTCCCGACACCTGGTGTTTCGTGTGCGGCCCCGACTCGCTGGTCGAAGCGGTTCCCCGATTGCTCGCTGGCGTCGGGGTGAATGCCGCCAATATCAGGACCGAACACTGGGCAGACGAGCAGGCCGCCGATCACGGCTCGGCCTGAGCAGAGAGCGTGCGAGTGGTGTTGAACCTGAGGTCGGGCTGGGAGATCGCGATCCGCCCGTCCTTCACTTCGAAGGCTTCTTGCCATGCCTGGCTGGCTGACCGCTGCGAGGCGGGCGATGCACCTCGTTCCGGCCCGCCATGCTTCTGCCCTGACCGCCGCCTCCGCCCCGGCTTCCGGCAGGCCGTCCAAACACCGGCCCCCGCGAGTTGCCGTTGAGCCCGCCGCCAGGCCGGGAGCCCATGCCGCGGGACGTCCCACCCCGGAACTTCCCGGCGCGACCGGCCGGCTGGTGCATCGTGAATTCGGGAACGGGCCGCACTACCGGCTGACTGTCGGACCGAGGCAACGTCGCGCGAATGAGGCGGCGATGGACGCGGCCAACGGTCGCCTCGTCGGCGTCGCCGCTTTCGCCGGTCTCGCTCTCGAGCGCTTCCTGGTCGTCCACCGCCTCGAGCGGTTCGGCTTCAGGGGTCTGGACGGGCGCCGGCATCTGGACTGCCATCGCCGCGGCCTCGGCCTGCACCGTCGCGAGCACCTCCTTGTAGGCGCTCGAAACAGTGTCTTTCTTTCGCCGGAGCGTTGGTCCCTTCCCCTGCTTGAACTCGTGCTCGGTTTCGCAGGTCGTGCACCGCGTCTGTTTGACGTCATCGTCGATCATTGCGACGACGGCGTGGTTCGTCACACGGCGCTCGCGCGGACAGTAGTCGTCTAGGATGTCACCGAGCCGAAGCCGGCGCTGCTGCATGAAAGCCCCCGGAGATTTCGCTGGCGGGATTGAAAGAAGATGCGTGTTCTCGGCCATTGTCCATTGCGTTCTTCGTACGAACCTCGTCGCGTCGCCGAACATTCCGCCATCACGCGCGTGCGCGGCAAGCCAGGCCCTGAGCGTGGCGGCGTCGGCGGTCAACACGACGTTCTTACGGCTGTCGAGCGCGGAGCGCAGCTTTGTGAGCCGGCCCTGCTCGGTCTCGCGAAGGAATCAGTCGTAGTCCAACCCGGTCACAGTCAATGTGTCGCCAAGCACCTGCGCTCGCACGGCGACGTGCGCGTGTATGAAGAGTGCTGCCGGATCCAGGGACCGGCCGGGTGTCAGGTCGAGCACCAGGCCCTCGCCGATGCGGGTGAGAAACCCGGTGAGGACGACCGGGCCGCTCGGGGAGGTATACGTTACTTTATACGATTTTCACGCCGCGCGGTCCAGTCGAATCCGCGTCCTGTCCTCCGCGTTCTCCCATTCGCCGATCAGCGCCTCGTCGAATTCGATCGATGGATCGTCGAAAAACGGCCTCCGCAGCCGAACGCATTTGCCACGTGGACGTCGAACCTCGCGCGCAGTACACCGTTGGATATCGTCATCAGACTTTTTCGACCATCGAGGGCGCGGCCTCCGGGGCGAAAGCTCGCCACTGCTTCCAGCGCGCGACGGCGGCGTTGTTCAGCATGGCGAGGCCGTACATGCAGACGCTGAAGCCGGCGAACGCGGTGACAGCCATAGGGAACGGGAGGTTCTTGTGGAGCGGCTCGCTGAACACGCCGTACGCCAGCTCGACGTGGACCCAGTAGACGAACAGCGAGGCCTGGCCAAAGCGGACCATCGGTGAACCCCACGGCCACCGATCGCCCAGCAGGCGCGGGCGCTGCTCCCAGAAGAACACGGCCGACAGCGTGGCCGTGATGATGCCGACGCGGAGCAGGAAGAACATCGGGGAACTGGTCCAGAAGCGCGAATCGGCGTAGATGGACGGCAGGTAGGAGCCGGCGTAGCACGCGGCCGCAAAGACGATGCTCGCGGGGGCCATCCGCGCGTGCAGCCGTCTCTCGACTTGCTGGCCGCGCGTCCGATCGAGGATCACGCCGATCAGGGCACCCGCAAAGACGAACCCTGCCCATGGAAAGAAGGTGAAGTTGTTGTGACCCGGTGAGGGGCGCAGATACCACTGCACCGCCAGCGGCAGCCGATCGATCAACGACGTCGTGCGGATGAGCGGCGTGACCAACGACACGCCCAGAGCGGCGCCGCCCAGGACCAGCAGGCGGCGGCGATAGTCGCGCGCGATCTGCCACAGGCCGGCTGCCGCGACGATCGACGGTCCCATGATGTTGAGGATGTCGACCTTGAGTATTCCCGCCAGCATGGCTTTCGGGTTCAAGATGTACGCCTGGAAGCGAAACAGGTAGGCGAAGCCGAACACTTGCCATCCCCGGTGCCGGACGCGGGCGGCGGACGTTGCCGTGCTGCCGGTCTTCCGCTCGCCGGCGCTGGCCGCGAGCGCGACGGAGACGCCGGACAGGAACAGGAACATGGGCGCGGCGAAGCCCGCAAGCACCGCCGAGATGCCGAAGGCGAGGCTCTGACGGTCGGACGGCGTGGTCCACGCATCCAGGACGTGGGCCTCGATCATGACGAGGATGGCCAGTCCCCGCATCCAGTCGATATAGTTCAGCCGGCCGTCGCTGCCTCGATTCGGCGCGTTCATCGTCGGGTGGGCCCGGTCGCCGGCAGGAGCATCAGCCGATCGGCCGCGTACGACTCGACGGCCTTGCGCGAGAAGGGCAACGGGTGGTAGCGGCCTTCGGCCCATAACGGCAGGAGGTCCGCGTAGTGGGGGCTGCCCGGCTGGCCCGACACGCCAGGAGCGTTGATCGTCATCGAGTTGTCCCAGTCCGCGACATCGATGACTTCGCGGAACGACGCGCCAGCCGTCTGGCGCCCGCCGGAACCTGTCGCGTTCGGCGTCGTGGAGTCGCCGCCTCGCGGCACGCCGGGCGTGTTCAGGACCGCCTGGAGCGCCGGCGAGCCTGCCAGCGGATGCTCGAAAAATGCGCGGTGCATTCTCCCCCACGACCAGCCCGACGCGTCAGGACCCTGGCGGCCAGCCAGTTCGCGCCACGCCGCGCCGAGGGACGAACCGGTGATCGCCGCACGGACCGCCGCGCGCACCTCCGCCGATGCATCGTCGGGCACTCGGCAGTCCGCGCATCGCGGAGTTCCGTCCACCCAGGGGTCGGACCCGTCCACCTTCCCGCGCAGCCCGCTGCGGGCGAGAAGCGACATCAGCGCCTGATCACCGGGCGCCGGAGCCGGCGCCAACGTCGAGGAACCCGGCAGGCCGCCTGCGATCGCGGCCTTCAGCTTTGGCAGCCAGATCTCGTAGAGCGCTGCAGCTGCAGAGCTTTGGGAAAGCGTGCCATCCCACGCG
>DASVIS010000144.1:0-32567 GCA_036381995.1 Vicinamibacterales bacterium
GCGATCGGCTCAGCGTGCACTGGCTGGATTTTGCGGCACTCGCGGGTGTCGGCGGCCTGTGGATCACGATGTTCCTGTGGCGCCTGGGCTCACAGCCGCTGCTGGCTCCGAACGATCCGGACCTGGCGCCGGCGCTGGCGCGAGAACACTGACGGAAACGACGGGCAACCACGGAGTGGCCACGAGATGCACGAGACGGAGACATCACCTCCCGACGTCGACGTCGGACACGAAACGCGCGACATCTCCACCCGCGTCGTGTTGATCTTAGGCATGTCGCTGGTTGTCGGGGCGGTCATCGTCTACGTCGCGATCGGGCTGCTCTATTCGCATTTCTGGAGCCTCGCCGACCGCGCCTACCCGCGAGAGTACCCGATGGCGCATGTCGGGACGCCGGCCCAGCCGCCGGCTCCACGGCTGCAGGTGCAGCCGCGCGAGGAGCTCGAGCAGATGCGGGCCCAGGAAGACGCGATCCTGGGCTCGTACGGCTGGGTGGATGCGAATGGCGGCGTGGTGCGCATCCCGATCGAGCAGGCGATGGCGATGACGCTCGAGCAGGGCCTGCCCGCCAGAACTGGAACGACCGGGCTTGCGCCGACGATCGGGCCGGAGCGATCGAGCTCCGGGAGGATGCTGGCGCCGCCCGAGAGGTAGTCATGAAACACGTCCTGATCTCGATCGCCCTCGTCCTGGCCGTCGCGGGATTCCCGGCAGCGGCCGGCGCCCAGTACAACGGGGTGCCGAAGTCCGGCATGATGACCAAGAGCGGGATGCCGGCTGGCATCTCGCCGAACGAGCTGAAGAAGGTCTCGTTCGATCAGAACCTCGGCGTCCAGGTTCCGCTGGATTTGCCGTTCCGGGATGAGACCGGTCGTGCCGTGCAGCTCTCGCAGTACTTCACCGGCAGGCCCATGATCCTGGCGCTGGTGTACTACGAGTGCCCGATGCTGTGCGTGCAGGCGCTCAACGGCCTCGTCAGGTCGCTGAAGGTGCTTGCGCTCGAGCCGGGCCGCGACTACGGCATCGTGACCGTGAGCTTCAACCCCGAAGAGACGCCCGCGCAGGCAGCCGCCAAGAAGGACGAGTACGTGGGGCGGCTCAAACGCGCCGGGGCCGCCGACGCCTGGCACTTCCTGACCGGCACCGAGGCGTCGATCCGCCTGCTGACCGACACCGTGGGCTTCCACTACGTCTACGATGCGGAGACCAAGCAGTTCGCACACCCGACCGGCATGATCGTCCTGACACCGGAGGGGAAGACCTCGAAGTACGTGTTCGGCATCGACTACGGCCCGCGTGACATCCGCCTGGCGCTCGTGGAGGCGTCCGATCACAAGGTGGGCACGCCGGTCGATCGGCTCATGCTCTACTGCTATCACTACGATCCCGCCACAGGGAAGTACGGGTTGGTGCTGATGAACGTCCTGCGCCTTGCCGGCGCGATGACGGTGGCCATGATCGGCGGCTTCATCCTGCTGATGCGTCGCCGCGAGAAGCGCGGCCATCGAGATCAGAGCGGACCGACCACGCCTGCAACGAACTGAGCTATGCCCGCTCTACCGCTGTTTCCTGTCGAAGCGTCCACGATGGCCGGGAAGGTCGATGCGCTCTATTTCTTCCTGGTCGCCGTCAGCGCCTTCTTCGTGATCCTCATCGCGGCGCTCGTGATCTTCTTCGGCATTCGCTACCGCCGCCGCGCGCACGACGAGGTGGGCACCAAGGTGGTGCCATCGCTGGCACTCGAGCTCGCCTGGACGATCATCCCGCTCTGCCTCGGCCTCGTGATGTTCGGGTGGGGCGCGAGCGTCTATTTCAACGAGGCGCGGCCGCCCGCCGAGACCTTGGACATCTACGTCGTCGGCAAGCAATGGATGTGGAAGTTCCAGCACCTGGACGGCCAGCGGGAGATCAACGAGCTTCACGTGCCCGTGGGGCGCGCGGTGCGCCTGACCGGAACGTCCGAAGACGTCATCCACTCCTTCTTCGTCCCCGCCTTCCGCCTGAAGGCCGACGTCATCCCCGGGCGCTACACCACGCTGTGGTTCAACGCCACGAAGACCGGCCGCTATCACCTGTTCTGCGCGGAATACTGCGGGACGAAGCACTCGGGGATGACCGGCACGGTCATCGTGATGGATCCAACCGAGTACCAGGCGTGGCTGGCAGGCGGCGCCGGCGAGGAATCGCTGGCGTCGAAGGGCCAGAAGGCGTTCCAGGATCTGGCGTGCATCACCTGCCACCGGGCGGACGGACAGGGCCGCGGGCCGGTGCTCGACGGCGTGTACGGCAGCAAGGTCTCGCTCAACAACGGGCAGATCGTCCTGGCCGACGAGGCCTACATTCGCGAGTCGATCCTGTCACCCGGCGCGAAGGTGACGGCCGGCTTCCAGCCGATCATGCCGACGTTCCAGGGCCTCGTCAGCGAAGAGCAGCTGCTGGCCCTGATCGAATACGTGAAGTCGCTGAAGGGACGGCCGGCGAACCAGCCGGCCACCGCCGGTCCTGGCGATCCGGCACCAGGTGAGGCGACGCCCGCGCGCGGCCCGCAGACCCCGCCGGACCGACAACAGCAGAATCCGAAGAAGTAACGAGCATGGATACTCCGGCACTTCCGCGAACGCATTACCTCAACGCCGAGTACGGCCTGAAGTCGTGGCTCCTGACGACGGACCACAAGCGGATCGGCCTGCTGTTCCTCGGCGCGATCTCGCTGTTCTTCATCCTCGGCGGGATCTTCGCAGGGCTCATCCGGCTGGAGCTGCTCACGCCGCCGGGCGACCTCGTCTCGGACGACACCTACAACAAGCTCTTCACGATGCACGGCATCGTGATGATCTTCATGTTCCTGATCCCGTCGATCCCGGCGGTGATGGGCAACTTCTTCGTGCCGATCATGATCGGGGCGCGCGACCTCGCGTTCCCCCGGCTGAACCTGCTCAGCTGGTACGTCTTCATGGCCGGCGGACTGTTCACGCTGTACGCGATCGTCACCGGCGGCGTGGATACGGGCTGGACGTTCTACACGCCGTTCAGCACGATGTCGTCGCACTCGAACGTCATGACGGCCGCGATCGGCATCTTCATCATGGGGTTCTCCTCGATCCTGAACGGCCTGAACTTCATCGTCACCATCCACACGATGCGGGCGCCGGGGATGACCTGGTTCCGGATGCCGCTGTTCCTCTGGGCGATGTACGCGACCAGCCTGATCAACGTGCTTGGCACACCGGTGCTGGCGGTCACCCTGTTCGCGGTGGCGCTCGAGCGTGCGTTCCACATGGGGATCTTCGATCCGGCGTACGGCGGCGACCCGATCCTCTTCCAGCACCTGTTCTGGTTCTACTCGCACCCGGCCGTCTACATCATGATCCTGCCGGCGATGGGCGTCGTGAGCGAGCTGGTGGCCGCGTTCTCGCGGAAGACCATCTTCGGGTACAGGTTCGTCGCGTTCTCGAGCCTGGCCATCGCCGTCTTCGGCTTCCTGGTGTGGGGCCACCACATGTTCGTCGCAGGCATGTCGGTCTACGCGGCGATGATCTTCTCGGTTCTCAGCTTCCTCGTCGCCGTGCCGTCGGCCGTGAAGGTGTTCAACTGGACGGCCACCCTCTACAAGGGCTCGATCTCGTACCAGACGCCGATGCTGTACGCATTCGGCTTCATCGGCCTGTTCACGGTCGGCGGCTTGACCGGGCTGTTTCTCGCGTCGCTCGGCGTGGACGTGCACGTCACCGACACGTACTTCGTCGTCGCGCACTTCCACTACATCATGGTCGGCGGCGCGATCATGGGCTACCTGGGAGGCATCCACTACTGGTGGCCCAAGATCACCGGCCGGATGTACCCGGATATCTGGGGACGCGTCGCCGCGGTCGTCATCTTCCTCGGCTTCAACCTGACGTTCTTCCCCCAGTTCGTGCTCGGCTACATGGGCATGCCGCGGCGGTATCACGCCTATCCCCCCGAGTTCCAGGCGCTGAACGTCCTGTCCACGGCCGGCGCGTCCGTCATGGGAATCGGCTACCTCATCCCGGTCATTTACCTGGTCTGGTCGCTGAAGCATGGCGCCATCGCAGGAAACAACCCGTGGGGAGCCAAGGGCCTGGAGTGGACGATCCCGTCGCCCCCGCCGACGTTCAACTTCGACAAGACGCCAGTGGTCACCGAGCCCGCGTACGCGTACGAGACCCGGGAGACGAAGCGTGGCTGATACCCTGCACGATCCGGCGCTGAAGCATCATTTCGACGACCTCGGACAGCAGCACGAGGCCGCGACGCTCGGGATGTGGGTGTTCCTCGCGACCGAGATGCTGTTCTTCGGCGGCCTGTTCACGGCGTACATGCTCTACCGGATCTGGTACCCCGAAACGTTCGGCGCCGCGAGCCGCACGCTCGATCTCACGCTCGGCACCGTCAACACGATCGTGCTCATCACCAGCAGTTTGACGATGGCGCTGGCGGTGCACGCAGCGGCGGCCGGCAAGCGTCGGAAGCTGATGATGTTCCTCGGGATCACGATGGTGCTGGGCGCGGTGTTCCTGGCCATCAAGGGGATCGAGTACTACCAGAAGTTCGAGGAGCACCACATCCCCGGGCTCGGGTTCCACTTCGAGGGCGCCGCGCCGGAGCGCGCGAACCTGTTCTTCTCGCTCTATTTCGCGATGACCGGCCTTCACGCGCTGCACATGATCATCGGCCTCGGGGTCATGACGGTGATGCTGGTCATGGCCGCACGAGGCAGGTTCTCGGCGCGCTGGAATACGCCGATCGAGATCAGCGGCCTGTACTGGCACTTCGTGGACATCATCTGGATCTTCCTGTTCCCGCTCCTCTACCTGGTGGACAGGCACAGGTAGTCGGAACTGACGCACACAGTCGGTTCTGACGATGAAGGGTCGGAACTCACGACAAGGAGTCGGTTCTGACGCTGAGGGGTCGGGGCTGACGATGAGGGGTCGGGTATCACGATGAAGGGTCGGACATGGAACACGTGATTGTCCCGCGCTCAACCTATTTCACGGTCTACGCGGTCCTCGTCGTGCTGACAGGGCTGACGACGACCGTCGCGTTCTTCGATCTCGGGTTGGCCAACCCAATCGTGGCCTTGAGTATCGCCATCGTCAAGGCGTCGCTCGTGATCCTGTTCTTCATGCACCTGAAGTACGGCACCCGGCTCACGTGGGTGGTTGGCGGCGCCGCGATCTTCTGGCTCGGGATCCTCATGGTGCTGATACTCAGCGATTATGCGATGAGGGGATCGGCGTGGTTCTAGTGAGGCAACCCCAAGGGCAGCCTCGCCCGCTATTTCCTGGCCAATCGCGCCAGGATCGCGAGTTGTCTCAGATACTGCTTGAGGGGCCGGGCCGGGGTGCCCCAGAAGACGACGCCGGAACCCGTGATCACTTCGCCGGTTGGGACGCCGCACTGAGCCCCGAGGATCGCGCCGCTTTCGATGCGCACGTGGTCGGCTACCCCCACCTGGCCGGCCACCACCACCCTCTCCTCGATCACGGAACTGCCGGCGATGCCGGTCTGAGCGGCGATGACGACGTCCTCGCCGATCGACACGTTGTGGGCGACGTGTACCTGGTTGTCCAGCTTCGTCCCGCGGGCGATCCGCGTCTCCCCGAGCGCCCCGCGGTCTATTGTGCAGAGCGCGCCAATCTCCACGTCGTCCTCGATGACGAGCCGACCGACTTGCGGGAACGGTTCGTAGTGGCCCGTCGCCGCATCGCGGACGTAGCCGAACCCGTCGCTGCCGAGGACCGATCCGGCGTGGACGATCACCCGCGCGCCAATCGATGTGCCGGAGTAGATCGCGGCGTTCGACTTGATGAACGTGTCTTCGCCGACCACCACGCCAGGATTGATATGGACGCCCGGGCCGACCACCACCCGGTCGCCAAGCCGCACATCCCCGTCGATGACCGCACACGCGCCGACTGAGACGTCGCGGCCGAGGACTGCGGATGGATCGACGATGGCGGAGAGGTGCACACCGGCAGCGGGACGCACCGGCGGAAGCAGCCGCCTCGCGACCCGGGCAAACGAGAGGCGGGGCTGATCGCAGACGACGAGCGCACCTGAAGGCCGCGACGCATCGGACGCGAAACTGCCGGCGATGATCACGCCGGCAGCGGATGCCAGAGCTGCGGTGAGCCCGGCGGCGTCCTCGACGAAGGCCAGGTGGTTCGGACCAGCGGTGCCCACCGGGGACACATCATCCACAGCTGTTCCGGCCGGACCCACGAGGGCCCCGCCGGTCAGTTCCGCGATTTCACTCGCCGTCAGACTCATACGCTTGACGCGTGCGCCTTGGATTCGACCAGCTCTACCCATGAGAACCACATCGGGTGGCGCCGCTTGTACCACTGGAGAACCTCGATCAGCTTTCGCTGTTTGTCGTACGGGATGACCTCCGGCGGGATCAGGTCGAAGTGCAGTCGGATCGACCGCGAGTCGACGAACTCGAGCGCCTCGGCGCACAGCGTCTGCAGCTCGTTCCTGATGCGGCCCGAATCGGAGATCTTGACGGGCCGCGTCTCGAAGGGCTCGCCTGCGAGAAAGCGATTGAGCAGCGGGCTGAACACCAGCCGGCTCTGCTCGAGCGTTTCACCGAGGCGCAACGTCAGGGTGATCCGCTTGTCACCGCCGCCGGACGCCAACCTGACCGTCGCGCGGTAGATCCCTGGCGACACTTCCTCGACGCCGGGCGACCCTGAATACGGATCGGGTCCCATGTAGCCGGAGACCGCGAGCGCTTCCCACCGCTTCTCCGGGAAGAAGTCGTCTGCGGTGAGCGTGATTCGGCCCGGCAGCAGGCCGGCGGATTCCGCCTCGCGGATCATCCTCGCGTAGTTGTTCACCGTGTCGGCGTCGCATGTCGTTCCCGTGAGCGCGCACAGCTGCGTGCCGAAATCCTGCGCGTCCGGGTCGAGCCGCATCACGTCCTGTTCCTTGTCGTAAGGCAGGTCGAAACGCGATGTGAACGGAACCATCGACACGTCGAGTCCGAGCATCGGGCCCAGGGTCGCCGACTGCACCGCCTCGGCCGATGCCGCGTACCCGTCGGTCATGAACAGGTGCAGCGAGCCGTTGGCATCCTTCCAGGTCCCGACGCGGAAAGTCGGCGCGTAGGTGCCCGACTCCGTGAAGGCGGGCATGCCGCTCGGCAGCATCCAGCCGTCCTCGACCAGATGCACGCCGTGCTCCTGCCAGGCCTTCCACAGCGAGGCGATTCGCGGCGCGCGGCTCTTGCCGCCCAGCGTCCACACGTGGATGTGCTCTCGGCGGATCCCCGGGTAGGTCCGATCGATCGCCTCCACGATTCGGCCCCGCGGCGTGCGGAAGTTGATGAGGATCGCATGCTCGGCCGCCGTGTCCACCACCTCTCGCGGCATCACGACCATGCCGACGTAGCCCTCGTAGGGACGCGCGACGTGCAGGGGTTGGTCGAACAGGTGCAGCACCGTCATCGGCCCGCTCGGACTGCCCTTCGCGAAGCGCGTCGTGTTCTCCAGCGTGTCGATCGCCGCGCCCCACACCGTGATGCCCGAGGACTTGATCTCGCCGTAGAACCCGTCCCACCCGTAAGTCGGGTCGTCGAGGAGCCGGACGACGCGCTGGTCGAGCCAGCGGGCGACCTCGGGCCGGGCGTAGACGCGGCCGAAGCCAATCTGCGGATTGGACCCCATCTCCGGCGTCTCGCCGGCCTTCGGCATCAGGCCCTCACCGAGGCACACCATGATGGCGTGGTTCTCAGGCAGCTGCCTCGAGAGATACCAGAGGCTCTCGCTCATCGCGTACGCCGAGATGGCGTCCGCATCCTTCTTCACCTGGTTGAGGGCCGCCTTGTCGAGATTCGCACCGGCTCCCGGCCTGCCGAACACCTGCGTGCCGAGCGCGGTCACGGCGCCAGTCATGGCGAACAGGCGCTCCATGCGGCCGTCGAGGAACGACAGTTCCCGCGTGAACTCCTTGGATGGCTCGCCGCGGACCCATTCGATCTCCACATCGTCGAGCCAGAGATGGAAGCGGCCGAGGATCGGACGAGTGTCGAACGACCACTGCGCAATGATGTCCCGCTTGTCTTGCAGCTTCTGGTTCATCTGGACCTCGAGTTGCATCGCCGGATCATGACGGGTTCGTGGCTTGCGCCGTTATCCTCGCCCAGGTGTCGCGCAGCGGTACCGTCCGGTTGAATACCAGCCGTCCGGCCGCCGTGTCCGGGTCCACGCAGAAGTAGCCAAGACGCTCGAACTGAAACGTCGACAGATGCCGCGGGTTCGCCAGTCCGGGCTCCACCTTGCACGCCTGGAGGACCTCGAGCGAATTCGGGTTGAGATACGATTTCCAGTCGCGACCCTCTTCGGCATCGTGCAGGTCGGGCACCGTGAAGAGCCGATCGTACAGCCGCACCTCCGCGTCGAGCGCGTGCGCGGCCGAGACCCAGTGAATCGTCGCCTTCACCTTCCGCCCATCCGGCGACGAGCCGCCACGAGTCGCCGGATCGTACGTGCATCGCAGCTCGACTATCTCTCCCCGTTCGTTCTTCACGACGCGCTCGCACTTCACGAAGTACGTGCCGCGCAACCGCACCTCGCGGCCCGGCGACAGGCGGAAGTACTTCGGCGGCGGCGCCTCGCGGAAGTCGTCCCGCTCGATGTAGAGCACCTTCGAGAACGGTACGGACCGGTTCCCCATCGACGCATCTTCGGGATTGGCCGGGACCTCGATCTGCTCGACCTGACCCTCCGGATAGTTCTCGATGACCACGCGAAGCGGCCGCAGGACGGCCATCGCGCGCGGCGCGCGCCGATTGAGGTCGTCGCGGACGGCGTCCTCGAGCAGCGCCACGTCCACCATGTTCTCGCGCTTGGCCACGCCGATGCGCGAGGCGAACTCGCGAATCGACTCGGGTGTGTAGCCGCGACGCCGCAGACCGACGATGGTGGGCATGCGCGGGTCGTCCCAGCCGGACACGCGCCCTTCCTGCACCAGTTCCAGCAGCTTGCGCTTGCTCATCACGGTGTACGTCAGGTTCAGACGCGCGAACTCGATCTGCCGTGGCTTGCTCGGCACGGGCAGGTTGTCCACGGTCCAGTCGTAGAGCGGGCGATGGTCCTCGAACTCCAGCGTGCAGAGCGAATGCGTAATGTGCTCGATCGCATCCGAGATGGCGTGCGTGTAGTCGTACATCGGGTAGATGCACCACGCGTCGCCGGTACGGTGGTGGGTGGCATGCCGGATGCGGTAGATGACCGGGTCGCGCAGGTTCACGTTCGGCGACGCCATGTCGATCTTCGCGCGCAGCACTTTCGTGCCGTCCTCGAACTCGCCCTTCCGCATGCGCACGAACAGGTCGAGGCTCTCTTCGACCTGGCGATTGCGCCACGGGCTCTCTGTTCCTGGCTCGGTCAGCGTCCCCCGATGCTCGCGGATCTGATCCGCAGTCAAGTCGTCCACATACGCCTTGCCGTCGCGAATGAGGCCGAGCGTGTACTGGTAGATCCGCTCGAAGTAGTCTGAGGCGTAGAAGAGACGATCGCCCCAATCGAATCCCAGCCAGTGGACGCTCTCGATGATCGAATCGACGTACTCGACATCCTCCTTGGCCGGGTTCGTATCGTCGAAGCGCAGGTTGCAGGTGCCGCCGAACTCCTTCGCGATGCCGAAGTTCAGGCAGATCGACTTGGCGTGCCCGATGTGGAGATAGCCGTTGGGCTCGGGAGGGAACCTGGTGGCCACGCTGCGATGCTTCCCGCTCCGGAGGTCGTTGGCCACTATTTCCCGGATGAAATCGAGCGGCGCCGCGTCCGGCGTCTCGGCCGAAGCAGGGCGCCGGTCACGGCCGCCGGGGGCATCGGAATTCGTCATAGAAGGGAGTATAGCGATCGTCACCGGCCGCGTCGACGCCCTCGCCCCCGCCGCGAACGGCTGCGGCGGGGCTCGGGCCGTTCGAGTTCGGCCGCCAGCCACTCGATCGCACCCGGCGTCGCATTCCAGGCCGGCAGCAGCAGCATGGCGCAGTCGAAGGCCTCCTCCACCTCCGCGTGCGCGTCGTCGTCCTCGTCCGGGGAGTCGAGTTCCGATCGCTCGTCTGCGTCCAACCCGCCGATGACAAGGAGACGGGCCACTCTCGGACTGACCTCCAGGGCCACCTGCAGTGCCTTCCGCGCGTCTGCGATCGGCCTGTTTCGGTACGCCCACAGGCTGTGGCCGTAAGCCCATTCCGGCCCGCCGTCGTCGGCCTCGTCCAGCAGCGCCCCAGCCTCCAGGTCGCGGCCCTCCTCGAGCAGCAGCGCCAGGAGTTGATGGCCGGCGCCGGCGTGGTCCCGCTCGTCGAGCGACATGAGCGTCCGGTACTCGCCCATGGCTTCGTCCGCGCGGCCGAGGTTCTGAAGCGTCGTCGCGAGACCGAACCGCCCGCGCAAGCAGGAGCGGGTCTGCTGGCTCTCCCAGTAGCGGCCCTTCAGACTCTCGAGCCGATCCGGAGGGATGAGACGTTCGGCCGCGGCGAGACCGGCCTCGAAGAGTTCGAGCGCCTTCGCCGGGTCCCTGGTGATCTCCCCGAGCTGGACGAACGCGTCAACACAATCGGGTGACAGCGCCATCGCTTCGCGGAGGAGCTGCGTTCGCCGGCGTCCTGGGGCTCCCTGCGCCCGATACACCAGGTCCTGCGCTTTCTCGGCTGGAGTCCGGGGCACCCGGTATTCCAGCTTTGGTCTGCCTGGGCGCTCCAGATCCTCGATCGCCTGATCGAGGTCCTCGAATCCACCTTCGGCGAGGAATCGGGAGAGGGTCGCGCCAGAACGCTCTTCCTCCTCGCGGCTCGGTCGGCCGTCTGTCGGTTCGTCGATCAGCGAGGGAATCGAGAGACGGTACGTGAGGGCGCCCTCCGCAGTTTCAACGGTCCGTGTCCAGCGGCCGGAATCAACATCGGCTTCGGTGGTTTCCGCCATCGCGCGCAGGAGCCCTTCGAGGTATGCGAGACGCGCCGCATCCGGGCGCTCGAACTCCCGGTCACCGAGCCGCTTGATTGCCACCGGGTACGCGCGAGGACCGGCGACGGGAAGGTCCGAGTCGGCCCAGAGCCCGACATCGAACACGGGTAGTTCGTGGACGGGAACGTAGTCCAGCCGCCAATGGAAGCCGGCGCCCAAATCGTCGATCTCTCCCTCCTCCTCGTCGTCGTCCTCGTCGTCGTCGTCCTCGGCCTCGAACTCATCGTCGTCTTCGTCGATCTCCTCCTCGAACTGATCGCGACTCGAGTAGAAGTCGAGACCAGGCTCGACCTCGTCGTCGACCACGACGAGGCAGGCCATGCCGTCCGGCGCGATCGGCGCTTCGACCACGACGAGGTCCTGGTGGCCGATATCGTTCCACGGCGCGCGATCGTAAAGGTGCCGCGCGGCGTCGGCAAACGCGCGCATGCGTTCCATCGTGACAGCCGGAGCGTCGAGGGCGCTCGGAGGCGGCGGGCCGTCGTGCTCGGATCTGACGATGGCTTCGATTTCCTCCTCGATCCTCGGCAGCGCCGGCAGAACCACGACCTCCAGTTCCGCGTCCCGGAGGGCATCCTTGATGAACACGCCAAGCGATTCGTCCTGAACGCCCAGCCGGGCGGGTCGGCCTTCGCGCGCCTTGCGGTTCCTCAGGCCGAGATCCAGGAACGCGTCCAGGACGCGGTCACTGTCCTGCGCCTCGGAGGCATCCACCGACGACAGCGTGATGTCGTTGGTCGCCAGGTTGGCCCACGCGATAGCCATCTGGCGGATCGGCTCTCCCGACTCGGCATCCACCGCGAAGAACGGCAGGCCGACCACACCGCCCTGCCAGGTCTCGTTGGACCGGCGCGGAAGCCGCATGAAGCGATCGGTGCGCAAGGACAGGCTTCTGGCGCGCTCTGACACGGCTGCTCCTCGACAAGTCTGTCAGGCCGCCGAACGAGGGCGGCCTCTCAGCGTCCTGCTATGCCACCTTCACCCGAAGCGCAGCCGGACGAATGTGCGCTTCGACCACGCTGCCACCAACCTGTGGCTCGCCGTCCACGTGGAGCCGGATCGGGCTGCTCGCCCGCACGACGATGTGTTCCGCAGTGAGCATGGTGACGCCTGGAGCCTTGTGGATCGTGCGGTCGAACAGGCGGGGCGCCAGGCCGATCCGGCCCAGCGCGCCGCGCCCTTCGATCACCACCAGATCCAGCAGGCCGTCGTCGGGCCGGGCGCCGGGCGCAATCACCACATTGGACCCGTACTGCGCAGAATTGGCGATCGCGACGACCAGCGCATCGACATCGAGACGGCGGCCGTCGGCTTCGATGGCGTAGTGGGAGGCGGGATACGCGAACGCGGCCCGGACGACGTGCAGCGCGTAGCGTATCGGCCCCCGGCGCTCGCCTCCCAGGCTGTTGAACTCGGTGGCCATGGCCGCGTCGAAGCCGATGCCGGCCACGTTGAGGAACGGGTGGCCGTCGATCTCGCCGACATCGATCGCGCGCTCGTGCCCTGCCAGCGCGATCTCGAAGGCCTGGCCCGGCTTTGCCGGGATTCCCAGCTCTCGCGCGAGGCCATTTCCGGAACCTGCGCGGACGATGCCGAGCGTGGTCCCCGTGCCCACCAACTGGGACGCGACCTCGTTGATCGTCCCGTCGCCGCCCCAGGCGACCACGAGCGTGGCTCCATCCGAAACCGCCTGGCGTGCCAGTTCCCTTCCATGTCCCGCCGCACGCGTCAACTCAACACGGCCCGTGAGATGGTGGCGCTCGAGCGCCCGTTCGACGAGCTCCACCCGCTGGCCAGGCGGCAGCGAGCCGCGGCGCCCGCCCGCCACCGGGTTGATGATGATCACGACTGGCATTCGTGGGGACTGTAGCACGGACGTTGCGTCCTCGCCGAGGTCGGTGGATGATGGGACAGGATTCCTGGGACGATCGTGCTGCGCGTGGCGCGGCGAATGCCTGACCACCGAGTACAGGAGGAACGATGTTTCGAACAATCGACGATTTCGAGAAGGCGTGGGCGAACGAGCGCGAAGGCAGCCTCAAGCTGATGCGCGCGCTGACGGACGCGTCGTTGGGCCAACTCGTCGCGCCGGGAGGGCGCACGCTTGGCCGCATCGCCTGGCACATCGTCCAGACGCTGGGCGAAATGGGCGGTCATGCGGGACTCAAGGTCGAAGGCGCCAACGAGAAGACGCCGCAACCGGCGGCCGCCGCCGCCTTTGCGGCTGCCTACGCCGCAAACGCCGAGGCCCTGGCCAGTGCGGTCAAGGCGAGCTGGAAGGACTCGGATCTCCCAGGCGAGATCGAGATGTACGGCCAGAAGTGGACTCGCGGCCAGACACTCTGGGGTCTGATCGCCCACGAGGTGCATCACCGCGGCCAGATGACGGTGCTGATGCGCCAGGCCGGAATCAAGGTGCCTGGCGTGTATGGGCCGGCCAAGGAAGAGTGGGCGGCGTACGGCATGCCGGTGCAAGACTGACAAAGGCCGGGACCGGTGGTTCAATCGGCTAGACGTCTTCTCTCTTTTCTCCTGGCGATCCTCTGCGCCCCGGCCGTGCACGGCGCCTCTCGCCAGGGCGTCCGCGTGGTCGACGCGGTGAACGTCACGGTGGCCCGCGACGAAATGTCGCACTCGTTCGGGGGCGAAGGGACGAGCCAGGGTGAGGCGGCGGGTCGGAGGTGGCGCAGCACCACCGGCTGGTTCAGCTATTCCCTCCACATCTACGACGACAGCCCGTTGACGCTCGTCTTCGCCCTGGCCGACGGTGAGGGCGCGCGCGAATCGTTCGACATCCTGGTGGATGGCCGGACAGTGACGACCTGCATCCGCGAGTTGGGTCAGTCCAAGGCGGCAGAGATCAAGGTCAGCCTGCCCCTGGCCGAAACGGCCGGCAAGACGGCGGTCACCGTCAAGCTCCAGGCGCACCCGGGATCCCGGACGGCCCGCCTGCTCGACGTGCGTAGCGTCCAGGAACACCTGGAGTGACGCTCACTGCCTTCTCCCGATCGCCGCCAGGTCGTCGAGCGTCTGCTCCAGGTCCGCGAGGGTCGTCCGCGGGTTCATCAACGTCACCCTCAACACCCGCCGTCCTCCGAGCATCGTCGTCGTGATCCACCCGGTGCCCGTACGGTTGTATTCCTCGCGCGTGCGCAGATTGATCGCGTCGAGACGGTCATCATCCAGCGTCCCGTCGCCGCCATAGCGGAAACACAGGATGTTCGACTCGGGTTCGTTGACGGGGACGAAGTCGGGTCGCGCGACGATGGCCGCGTGCATGGCGCGGGCGTTCGCGCACAGGTGATCGTAGAGGGCGGCGAATCCGGTGGCGCCATGCCGCTGGAGCGCGACCCACACCTTGAACGCGTCGATTCGGCGCGAGCACGTGAAGCTGCGAAGACCCTGGTCCCAGCGGCGTTCGCCGTCCTTCGCGTGGAACAGGTATGGCGCCCGCTGGCTGAACGCCGCCTCCAGGTCGCTTTCGTCGCGCACCAGCACGACACTCGCAGTCAGCGGCATCAGCATCATCTTGTGCGGGTCCCACGCGATCGAGCGGGCCCGGTGGATGCCTTCAAGGCGGTGTCGGTGCGCGGGTGAGAGCAGCGCCGACGCACCGTGGGCGCCGTCCACGTGCAGCCAGATGCCGTCCCTTTCGCACAGGCGTCCGATCGTGTCGAGATCGTCGAACGAGCCGGTGGCAGTCGTTCCGGCGGTGGCGACGACGGCCATCACCGCGCGGCCCTCGCGCCGGAGGCGCTCGAGTTCCCGCTCGAGCGCGCGAACGTCCATTCTGAACGAGTCGGACGGGATGACCACGGCCTGTTCGGTGCCGAGGCCAAGCTCACCGATTGCCCGAGCTACGCCGTAGTGAGCGTGCTCCCCGCACACGACGACCGGCGGATTTGCGCCGACGCCACGCGTCCAGACGTCCGGGATGGCGGCCTGTCGCGCCGCCAGGAGGCCTGCGAACGTCGCTTCGGTTCCGCCCGACGTAAAGGTGCCCCCGGCCTCGGGGCCGAAGCCGGCCAGTTCGCACATCCAGCGAACGACTTGCGTTTCGATGACGGTCCCGACCGGCGACATCTCCCACACGGCGCCCGACTGGTTGACCGCCGCTGTGATCGTCTCCGTCCACACGGCGACGGGCAGCGGGGCCGAAACCTGGTGGCCCATCGAGCGCGGGTGGGTGAGGCGATTGCAGTCGGGCAACACGTCTCGCTCGAGGCGGGCAAGCACCGTGTCGATGGATTGCGGGCCGATTGGCAGCGGTTCATCGAACCGGCGCGCCAGGTCCGCGGCGGTCAGCGGGGTGGACACGCGCCCGCTGCCGTCGCGAGTGGAAGCGAAATAACGTGCGACGAGCGCGGCGAACGATTCGGCGACGTCGAGGGCCGCGTCGCGTTCGATATCGGAGAAGACCGAATGTGAGGACATGCTGAGATGCTGCGACTCTCCGCGGGCCTGGAGGCCCGCGCCACACCGAGTCGGTCGGTGTATTCGGGCTCGATGTTATCGAAGAACACGCCCTGCAGTTGGCCGGGCCGCAGGCGTGGCAATTCGAGTTCGAGAGTGTGCTCGCGATCGGCTTCGAGCAGCGACAGATCTGCGTAGAACCCGACAAACGTCCGCGCCGCCGCCCAGACCGCGGAGTACGCCTTGCGCAATTCTACCGCCCGGCCGTCGATGACCAGGCGCGCTTCCCAGGAGGCGTCGGGTTCGGCAATCTGGACGAACAGCATCAGCCGCTCCGGGGCCAGCCACGTGGTCCGATAGTCCTCGGCCGTCCAGGGTATCGGCCACGCCTTCCGGCGCGCCGCGAGCTGGTCGAAAACCCGTTGCGGCACCGTGAATGCCGCGGTCAGGCGCCCGCCGGCAAACGCCGGGTCGTAGGAGCCGATCTGCTGGTAATGGCTGAATGGCGCGCCATCGAACGAGACCGGGATCGAGACCAACCCGGCAACGGTGCGCGTAAACGGCAACCGCTGACCGTTGACCTGCACGGCGCTGATCGAAGCCGCCGGAGGCGGCAGTACCTGCAGGTCTCGCGTGGTCCCGGCCTCGCCTCGAACCCCGTCGATCGAAAGCACGCCGTTGCCGATCGCGACCGATCCAGGCACCCCGAACAGGAGCGGCGACGAAGGCCGGGCCGGTGAGGGCTGCACCTCCAGCACGAGCGCCGAGCCGCCGTCCATCGAGAGCGAGACGCGATCGCCAACCGACCACAGGCCGCCGCAAGGGTTGCCGACCAGGCGGTTCGCGAGCGGATACAGCTCCTTCAGTTGCACGAAGCCGCGGCCATCGAGGCCAATCGTCGCGTCGAGCGCAAACTCCACATCGAGAGCTCGCCCGTTCGGGTTGAACAGGAAGATGTAGCCGCGGTCGCCGAGGATGGCCGACGTCCCGTCGATCTTCCCGATCGCCGGCTGGCCCAGGATCGTCCTCGTCCGGCGCAGGTACTCCTTGTTCGTCGCCGTCCAGTCAATCCACTTTCGGAACCACTTGCGGTCGGCATCCGAGAACGCTGTGTATTCCTCGATGTCCCGCGCCGGGATCATGTCGAGCACGTTGTTCCACCCGGCGACGGCAATCGACGAAAGGAGCGAGTAGCGCCAGCCGAGATAGTCCCAGTCCCGCGTGCGGAACGGCAGCAGTCTCACGCCGCGGTCGGTCTTCTTCTCGGGCATCTCGCCGGTGTCGTCGCCACGCGATGTCTGGTGGGTGATGAAGCCGGGGACCAGTTCGCTCGGTGCGAACTCGTAGTTGCGATAGCGATAGGCGGTCCACCGCTCGCGATCGGCCGAGACCCGGTCGAAGTGCAGATCCGGGAACGGCATGAAGCTCTCGGGCTGCTCGTCGTTGAACGTGGGGTGCGGGTAGCTGCCCGCCAGCCATCCCCAGGGCCCGTAGAGGTGATACGCCTGGCGGCCGTCGATGACGATGTCCGGGATGCGGCGACGGAGCTCCTCCATGACGCGTCGCCAGCCGGCCCACTGCGCGTAATGGCTGGTGCCGTCGAGGTTCAGGAACGAGTGGTCGAACGAGTAGCCGCCGAGGCCGAGGCGATCGCGAAACGCGACGAGCGTCTCGATGAGCCAGTCCTGCAGGCTGCGGAAGCCGAGGTTGCCATAGAGGCGCTTCGGGTTGGTGCTGCGAGCGGTCAGCCAGGCCGGGTTCTGCGAGAAGGCGAGCACGGGATAGACGTAGGCGAGGAGCCTCACGTTCTTCGTCGATGCATAGTCGAGCATCTCCTGCACCGAGGCTGGAACGGGGCCGGTCTTGGGATTCCACTCGTCCTTCCGGATCTTCTGGCCGAACCCGGCCCATAGCAGGTGTTCCCAGCTCCAGTCGTCGGTGCTGTCCTCGCGCTTCGCAAGATCGGAGTTGGCGGGCGCGAAGATGGCGTAGTCGGCGCCGAGTGCGGCGGCACTGTCGAACATGCGCTTGTATTCGGCTCGCCCGTCCAATGTGGCGATGTCGATCTGGTAGTCGTTCAGGCACCACGGGACGAACACGTTCACCGGCCTCGCGGGCCTGGCGAGCGTGAACGCGCGCACCATCCCGGTGAACGCCTCGACCTCGGCTTCGTCCATGCCTGGCCCCGCCTCGAGTGGTCCCATCCTCCATTCGGCGAGCATCCGATCCGGCAGCATGCGCCCGGTCTGCGTGTAGAGGGCAAGCAAGCCGCGGTCGGCCACGAACGGCCCGGCTGCGGGGTTCCAGTCGAGGTCGGGCTTGTAGCGGAGCGAGAAGGTTTGCGCGTCGCGGCGAAACTCGAGGAACGGGTTCTGTGCCACGACGAGCAGGCCGCGAGTTCGTCCGAACCGCAGGCAGGCGCCGTAGTCGCCGGTCCCGAGGTTGGCGTGGCCGCTTCGCGGCACGAAGTGGCTGACAATTGAGTCTGCGACGCCTGACTGGAAGACGACGACCTCGGACACCCGATACGGTTTCTCGCCTCCTTCCACCGAGATCTGCTTGCTGATGAAGCGCCAGCCGGACGCGACTTCGTAGGCGACCACCACACGATATGGCGCGGCAGACCAGGTGTAGGTCACGCGATTCTTCACCACGACCCGGCTCGGCACATGGAGCGAGCGGCTTTCGATGGACATCCCGCCGATCGTGACGGCGAAGTCGTCCTGCGGAAACCGGACGGCCGGGCCGGCCTCCGGGCCGGCGAGCGCAACCAGACCCCGGTCAGCGAACTGAGCGGTGACGCGCCCGTTCGTCACGCTCACGGTCCTGGCGGCGTTGGCGGTGCCGGCCGGAAGCAGGCAGGCGGCGAGAGCGCACGCGAGCATGAGTCGCGGCAGCGCCATGGCGTGTCAGTTGTCGGCTGCCAGCGCCTGGTTGATGAACGCGAGTATGTCTTTGGCCGGACGCGCGCCGACGGTTCGGGCCTTCTCATGGCCGTGGTGGAACACGGCCATCATCGGGATGGACTGGATGTGGTACCGCGCCGACAACTCGGGCAACCGCTCGGTATCGACCTTGACGATCAGGAACTGACCGGAATGTTGCGCGGCGATCTTCTCCAGCTCGGGCGCGACCATCCGGCACGGGCCGCACCACGACGCCCAGTAGTCCACGACGACCGGAATCGTGGAGTGCGCGATGAAGGCATCGAACACGTCGAGCGAGGGCACGTCGACCGGCTCCGACGGAGGGTGGATCTCCGCCTTGCACTTCCCGCACCGCATCGTCCCGCCCAGCCGGTCGAACACGATCCGGTTCTGCTGCCCGCAGCGCGCGCACGCGGCGACGAGGCCCCGAAGGTCGAGCACGTTGGCGCTCATGGATCAATCCCTAACTCACCGGCCCCTCGTCGGACCTCTTCTGTTCCGCCGGGCGGAGGTCTACCGCACCTTGACCAGTTCGCTCTTCACGTTGAAGCCGCGGTACTCGAGCTGCAGCGGCTGGCCGGGCGGCACATCGTAGACGAGCGTGAAGCGGCGGGTGCCGGACGCCGGCACCACGGCTCCGCCGGTCAGGCGGCACGGAGCCCTGGCGCTGTCGCGTGACGGCTGGAATCTCCTGCCGTCCGGCGTGACCAGGCGAAACTGCTCGTTGGCCTGCAACTCGATCCCGCTCCCGGACCGCAGGTTCTCCACGACGAGGTCGAGCGCCACCCTCTCGCTGCCAGCCGGCGCCGCCGGCACGCCGGCCGGGACGGCCGTTCCCGGCAGCTCGAGCACGCGCAGCACGTCCCCGTCCTTGATCGTCGCGTCGGGTGACGGCCACGTCGGCCTGACCGTGCCCATGACGGTGAGATCGATCGGGCCGCCCTGCTGGAGCCGCACAAGCAGCGCCGCAGCCTTTGTGTCCGCCGGTACTGGGAACGCGAGCTGGCCTTCACTGGGTATGAATGGGAGGAACCGGCCGACAGGGGCGAGCTGCCGTGTCAGTCCTGACGCCTTCTGGTCGGGCTCGACGAGGCACCCCTGCTCGGTCTGGAGGAACGCGTACTCGCCGAAAGGCACGTCTACGATCGCGTTCTGACGGCTGATGCCCCGGAGGCCAACGACCAACGTCCTCATCCCCGGAGCAGGCTCCGTCGCGTTCGACCAGGCCGAGCCGGTGATCGCCAGGTCCACGAACTCGTTCGCGCGGCCGGCGCCGCCGAGGCCGCTGGCGAGCACCGGTGGGGCGCCTTTGATCGGCAGCAGGATGTGGCCATTGTTCGAGTCGAGCAGCAGGAGCGAGAGCGCCTGGGCGCCGATAGGCACCTTGAAAACGATGCCGCCGGAGACCACCTGCTGGAAGTTGGCGATGCTGATCGAATCCGGCCCGAGATGGCCCTCGAGCCCTCTCGTCGCGTCGGCGTCGATAGACTCCGCGAAACGTCCGTCGGCCACGAGCCAGAGGTGCTTCGACAACGGGCCCACCTCGAACTTCACCGACTCGACCGTCGTGTTGGCCTCGTCCGCGGCCTGGTCCTGCGCGGTGCGCCCCCCGCCGAAACCGAGCGTGCCGGCGCCAGCCGTCCGATCCGTGGCCTTCTTCCGATTCACCTTCTGCTGCGGAACGATGTTCTTCCACGACGACTCGACGATCACGAACTCCCTGCCCTGCTCGGCGGTCTCGTTGCCTATCGACGCCGCCGTGCGGTGATTCGTCACGCGCACCTCGATCGCCTTGTTGGCGATCGATTGGCCGAACTGGGCGACGGCCACTGCGCCTGCTGGTGCCGGGGTCACCGGGACAGACGATACTGGCTGCGGCGTCGCGCCCGGAGACGCCTCGGATACTGCGCTCGCGACCGACGTCGGAGCCGCTCCGGGCGCGAGCGAGGCCGCATCGGGCTGCGCCGCGATGGAGACCTTCGCAAGCAGCGGAGCGGCAGCCATCCCCGCGAGGTGCGTGCGCCCGGCGCGGGTCAGCTCGGCCGACTCCACGACGAACGCCGCGACGACGATCACGAGACCGGTCGTGACCCACGTGGCACGCGTGTGGTTGACGAACGACGCAACGAGGCCAGCCAGCCCCGCGATCAGTCCGATGGGCAGCACCACCTGGGTGGCCAGAAACCCGCCCTGGAGCCAGGCGGGCAGGCGCGGCCAGTCGTAGCCGCCGGCGAGCACCTGCGCCAGCGAGGCGCCGGCCAGCATTCCCCGCGCGAGAGGCACGAGCGCGTAGAGCGCGACGAGCGCCAGCAGGGCGCCAATGTACCAGGCACGCCGGATCAGGCCGACGCCGAACATCAGCGCCGCCGCCGTCACCGTCCCCAGGATCGCGAACGCAACCGCGATTCGAGGAAGGGTCAGCGTCGCGAGCCGCAGCGCGGGGTCGGCCCAGCTGCCCAGGCGGAGCACCGCCCAGGTGATGAGCCCGACGAGGCCGAGCAGCGGGATCACGAGCCGAGTCGTCGGTCCGACGCGCGTCCAGGTCAGCGCGAGCAGGGCCAGCGCGCCGATCCCGACGGCGGCGACCGCGATGAGCAGCGGGGAGCCAGCGATGAATGTCTCGACCGCGAGGTCGAGCAGCAGGAGCACGAGAATCACGGAGGCGGCCATCGCACCGCGAGCAGTTTCCCGACGTTCCGCCGGGTCGCCTACAGACTGTGCCGCGTCGCTCATCGTCATCTCCAGGCTGGACGGTTCACCGAAACATGTTCCCCGGCACCACTCCGTCGTCTCAACCTCGTCCCCGACCCTGTGGGTGGGGGCCTCCACATGGACGGGGCTGCTGGCCCTACCCCACCTTCGCCCCGCACTCCGGGCAGAAGGCACCGCCCGTCAACTGGGCGCCGCACTGACCGCAACGCTTCCCGGCCGCCTACTTCACCTGTTCGATTCGACTGTCGAGATCGGCGACCTGCTTCTCGATGCCGCCGATCTCGCCGTTGATCTTCTGGATCTTCACGAACTGATCAACGTCCTTCTTCCCCTTGTTCACGACATCCCCAACCGCCTTGGTGACCTTGGCCAGGAACGACATCATGACCTCCTCGTCAGCCTTCCAAGCCTCGAGCCCCCTACTGGAGCACCACCTGGTTGTCCTTCGACGTCACGCGCAACTTCGTGTCGCGGCCGGCGCGAGCGAAGGGCCCCCCAGCCAGGCCAGGGGTCTACCCTACTTCAGGCCGCGCGCCTTGAGCAGCGGTTCAACCGAGGCGTCCCTGCCGCGGAACGTCTTGTAGGCGGTCATCGCTTCGACCGTGCCGCCCTGCTCGAGCAGCTTGCGGAAAGCCCTGGCCGTCGGCTGGTCGAACAGGTTGCCCTTCTCCTTGAAGGCCTGGAACGCGTCCTTGTCGTACACCTCGCTCCAGATATAGGCGTAGTAGCCTGCCGAATAACCGCCCGAAAAGACATGGCTGTAATACGGGCTGCGGTAGCGCGGCGGAATCTCGGGCAGATTCTTGATCTTCTCCATCGACGCCTTCTCGAACGCCGTCGCATCCTGCTCCTGGGTCGTCGTCAGCGTGTGCCAGTCCATGTCGAGGAGCGCGGCCGCCAGGTACTCCACCGTGATGAAGCCCTGGTTGAACTGGGCCGACTTCTCGATCTTCTCCACGAGCGCCGCCGGGATCACTTCGCCGGTCTTGTAGTGCTTCGCGTAGAGCTTCAGCACCTCGGGCTCGAGGCACCAGTTCTCCATGATCTGCGACGGCACCTCCACGAAGTCACGCGGGAATCGCGCCACGGTGGAATACGGGACCTTCCCGACGAACGAAGCCAGCGCGTGGCCGAACTCGTGGAACAGCGTATTGACTTCTTCGAGCGTCAACAGCGCCGGTTCGTCGCCGGCCGGCCGCGAGAAGTTGCAGACGTTGGTGACGATCGGGCGCACGACCTTGCCGTTGCGGACGTAGCCGCCGCGCAGGCTGCCGGTCCACGCGCCAGTCCTCTTCCCTGGGCGGGGATGATAGTCGGTGAGGAACACCGCCAAATGCGCGCCGTTGGCGTCCTTCACCTCGTACGCCTTCACTTCCGGATGATAGACCGGCAGGTTGGGCAGCGGCGTGAAGGTGAGGCCATACAGCTTGTTGGCAACCGCAAAGGCGCCCTGCACGACGTTATCGAGCTTGAAATAGGGCCGGAGCGCCTGTTCGTCGAGATCGAAGCGGGCTTTCCGCACCTTCTCGGTGTAGTAGCGCCAGTCGCCGGCCCCGAGCTTGAAGTTTCCGCCTTCCTTGTCGATCTCCGCCTGCTGGTCGGCCGCTTCCTTCAGCGCAACGTTGCGCGCCGGTGTCCACAGCTGGTTCAGGAGGCGATAGACGCCCTCCGGGTTCTTCGCCATGTTCTCTTCCAGGACGAAGTCGGCGTAGGTCTTGTAGCCCATGAGCTGCGCCCGCTCGGCCCGGAGCGCCGCGATGCGAGAGAGCGTCTTCTTATTGTCCCACTGGTCGTTGTGATCGCAGCGGCTCGTGTAGGCATCGAGGATCTGCCGCCGCAGCTCGCGGTTGTCTGCGTACTGCAGGAAGGGCCAGATGCTCGGCGCCTGGAGGGTGAAGACCCATTTTCCAGGCATCTTCGCGGCCTTCGCGGCCTCGGCGGCGGTCGCAACCACCGACGGTGGCAGCCCCTCGAGGTCCTCGTTCTTCTCGATCACGAGCTTGTAGGCGTTGGTGTCGTGGAGTTGGTTGTCGCCGAACTTCACGCTGAGCATCGACAGCTCGCTGTTCATCTTCTTGAGCTGTTCCTTCTTTACCGCGTCGAGGTTCGCGCCCGACCGCACGTAGCCCTTGTAGACCTCCTCGACCAGCTTGTTCTGAAGCGGCGTCAGCTTCAGCGTCGCGCGGTGGTCGTACACGGTCCGGATGCGCTGGAACAGCTTCTCGTTCAGCCGGATCTCGTCGCGCATCGCAGACAGCAGCGGCGTCACTTCGCGGTTGATCGTCTGGAGCTCGGCGTTGGTCTCGGCCGACTGCAGGCCGCCGAACGCGCCTTGAACCTTCGACAACAGCTCCCCGGCATTCTCGAGCGCCTCGATCGTGTTGGCGAACGTGGGCGGCCGCGGGTTGTTGAGGATGGCGTCGATGTCCTTGCGGTTCTGGGCGATCCCTGCCTTGATCGCCGGCAGGAAGTGCTCCGGCTTGATTTCCTGGTACGGCGGCACCTTGAATGGCGTCGTCCATTCTCTGAGCAGGGGGTTGTCGGTTGCCGGCGCCACGGGCGCCTGTGCCTTGACGGGAACGGCAGCCCTGGCGGGCGGCGCAGTCTTGGCGGGGGCAGCAGGCTTCGCGGGCACGGCCGCGGTCTGGGCCCACGAGGGCGACACGAGCGCGAGCATCACGATCAGCAACAACGCGGTTCGTCTCAACATGGTGATCCTCTGGTAGAGAAAGAGTCCAGGAGCCAGAATCGAGAATGGCGGCAGTGAACTCTACCGGGAGGCCCCCTTGGCCGTCAAGTGCGGGCACGACATCGTCGATGCGTGTTCCAGCATCGTGTCAGTCGTGCCTTTCTTCGGCATACGACCGCTTCGCCAGCACGCGGCCGCCGGCGACCGCCACCAGGTCCAGGCCCCGAAAGTGCGGCAGAGGCGACAATTCAAGGCCTGACCCCAGCCAGATACGGGATCGTCATTGGGCCTTCTGGCAGGACCGCCACAGGGGTGTCGGCCCCGTGCCGCGCCAGTTCCTCGGCCAGGCGGCGTCGAAGATCCCCGACCGGCTCGATGTGTGCCGCCCGCACCTCGTCCGCAGCGATTTCGCTGAACAGGCCGACCCGGGCCTTCAGGAGGATCAGCGCCAGGAGTTGCGCCTCCCACTGGTCGTACATCGAGAACCCGGGTGTCATGATCGTGTCGAGCACGGCCTTCGGGCTCGCGTGGCCGGTCATCAAGCCGCGGAAGTTGCCGTGCGCGGGAAAGCCGTCATTGCACCGGGCGGCTGCCAGGATCAACCCGTCCGGTTCGACGATTTGGGCCGCGGCGGACATCCCCTTCACCGCCTGGTAGAGGTTCTGATCGAGCGGGTAGCCGCTGTTGGTCGTCACCACGATCGGATAGGCGCGGTCGCATTCCACCATGGCCGTCTGTTTCGCGGCAAGACAGCCCCGTCGATGCGCTGCCAGCACATCTCCGCAATAGAACCCGGTGATCTCCCGTCGCCGGTTCAATGTGACGTTGATGCAGAAATCCACGGGCACCAGTGCGCCGTTTGCTCGGATCTGGTCCTGCGTGGGATTGTCCTCGAGCCGCCCCCACGTGCTCCGAGGGTCTCCAATCACATCGGCCCGGTGGTAGTGCATGACGGCGTCGATGTCCGCCAGGGCCGGGAACACGCCCTTATAGCCGCCGGAGAATCCCGCCATGAAGTGCGGTTCGATGAAGCCGAGCACGATTCGCCGATCTGCGCGCACCCACTCACGATTCAGGAACACCGGACGACCGTCTGGTGTCCGGCCCGCGGTCTCGAGGCCTGCCGGCTCGTGCGCCGAGTGATTCACGACCCGCAGGCGGCGCTTGACCTCGGACCCGACCATCGCCAGCAGCTCATCGTCGGTATTGACCCGGTGCGATCCCGTGCCGTTGACGATGGTCCATTGGCGATCGGGGACGTGAGCCAGTTCCTCGAGCAACCAGGCCAGGAGCCGGTCCGATGGGAGCGGTCTGGTGATGTCGGGGATGGCGACAGCCAGCCGCTCGTTCGAGCGGACGATCTCGCGGAGCGGTCGCGAGTCAATCGGCTGCCGGACCGCCTGCCGAAAGGATGCGGCCTCGTCCGGCAATCCCGGGACCGGCGTCGGTTCGAGGACCGCGACTCGGGACGAGGCGACGTCGAGCGGGAGACTACCCTTGCCGTAGCGAAGGGTGACGTGCATGAACGGCAGGATACCTCCGAACGTTCGAAAGAAACAGACACCTCCGTCGCTTGACGCGGGCGCTGGGCATCAGTACTGTGTCCGCCAGCGCAGACCCGGCTGATCCACTCCCGGCTCTGCCCTTCCCCTACTTCCGAACCGAGTCGGTCTTGTTCCAGTCCCCCGAGGAGCGATCGCATGAGAAAGGTCTGTCCCATCATCCAGTCGTTCGGTATGGTGGCCGTCGTGGCCCTGGCCGTCGCGGTGTTCGCTGGCGACCTGGCCGCCCAGACCCTGTCGCCGGGGGTGCTCGATGCGCTCAACTTCCGGGCCATCGGCCCAACGCGACAGAGCGGGCGGTTCACCGATTTCGCGGTGCCCGAGCTCGAGCCGTGGACGATCTACGCAGCGACCGGTTCGGGCGGCCTGTGGAAGTCGGTCAACAACGGCCAGACCTGGGAATCGATCTTCGACGCCCAGCCCGTGATTTCGATTGGCGATATCAGTGTTGCGGCGTCGAATCCCAAGGTCGTATATGTCGGCACCGGCGAGGCCAACACCTCGCGCAGCACGTACTGGGGTGACGGCGTCTACAAGTCCACGGACGCCGGCAAGACATGGACGAACGTTGGCCTGAAGGACACCCATCACATCGGGCGCATGGTCATCCACCCGAAGAACCCCGATATCGTCTACGTCGCGGCCCTCGGGCATCTCTATTCCGAGAACGACGAGCGCGGTGTCTTCAAGACCATCGACGGCGGCAAGACCTGGACGAAGTCGCTCGACATCAAGGCCGATGGCAAATCGATCGGCGCGGTCGACATCGTGATGGATCCCAGGAAGCCCGAGACGCTCTACGCCGCAACGTACGACAAGGAGCGCAAACCCTGGACGTTCAACCTGGGTGGACCGGGCAGCGGAATCTACAAGACCGTGGATGCCGGCAAGTCGTGGACGAAGCTGACGACGGGGCTGCCGGGCGGGATGATCGGCCGCATCGGCCTCGACATCAGCCTGAAGAACCCACTGGTGCTCTACGCGAACATCGAGAACGCCAATAAGGCGAAGATGTCGGATGCCGACCGTTTGAAGGAACTGCGCGAGGGCAAGTCGAGCGCGGGGATGATCGGCGAAGAGGTCTATCGGACCGACGATGGCGGGAAGACGTGGAAGAAGGCGAACGAGAAGAATCCGGTGGGCGGCGGGCCTGGCTACTACTACATGGACATCCGCATCGACCCGAACGACGTGAACCACGCGTACGTGTTGAGCGTGGGCGTGCTCGAGACGAAGGACGGCGGCAAGACCTGGGCATCCGCGTTCCGCTTCGGGGGCGACAACCACGCGCTCTGGATCGACCCGGCCAACTCGAAGCACATGATCCTGGGCTACGACCACGGCATGGGGATCACCTACGACGCCGGGAAGAGCTGGCGCCACCCGGATGAGCTGCCGCTCGCGCAGTTCTACGCGGTCGGCCTCGACAACCAGGTGCCCTACAACGTGTACGGCGGCCTGCAGGACAACGGTTCGGTGCGCGGACCGAGCAGCAAGCGGGGCGGGCGGCCAATCGTGTTCGAGGACTGGCAGACGGTGGGCGGCGGCGACGGCATGTTCAACGTCATGGACACGGTGACGAATCGCTACCTCTACAACGAGTCGCAGTTCGGTTCGATCTCGCGCACGGACCTCTATACCGGCGAGTCGAAGAGCATCCGCAATCGCGACGAATCACTGCGCTACAACTGGACGGCGCCAATCCTCGTGTCGCAGCACGACCCGAACGTGGTCTACCACGCGGCCAACCGGCTCATGAGATCCACCAGCCGCGGCGACACGTGGGAGTTCATCAGCCCCGACCTGACGACCAACGACAAGTCGAAGCTGGTCGTTGACGGCAAGGGCGGCGACGGCAACATCGAGTACTGCACGATCACCACGATTGACGAGTCGCCGATTGTCCGCGACCTGCTGTGGGTCGGCACCGACGACGGCAACGTCTGGGTGACCAAGGACGGCGGCCGGAACGGCGACAAGAGCTGGACGAAGCTGAACGACAACATCAAGGGCAACCCCGGCTTCTGGGTGAGCCGCGTCGAAGCCTCACATCACTTCCCGGGCACCGCATACGTCAGCTATACCGGCCTCCGCAACGACGACTTCCGCGCATTCCTCTACAAGACGACCGACTACGGCCAGACCTGGACTTCGATCGTCGGCAACCTGCCGGCCAAGACGATCAACGTCATCCGTGAGGATCCAAAGAACCCGAACCTGCTGTTCGTCGGCGCGGAGTTCGGCCTCTACGTGTCGATCGACGGAGGCAAGACGTGGAACGACATGCAGGGGAACATGCCGACGCAGCCGGTCTACGACCTGCAGATTCACCCGCGGGATGGCGAACTCGTGGTCGGCACGCACGGCCGCGGGATCTACATCACGGACATCTCCGCGCTCGAACAGGTCAACGACAAGGTGCTCGGCGAGAGCCTCTACCTGTTCGACATCAAGCCCGCAGTGAAGTGGGTCACCAGGACCGATAGGGTGTCGGCGTCGACGAACTTCAACGGCGCAAGCAACCCGAACGGCGTCGTCATCAACTACTACCAGAAGGCGGCGGCGGCGGGCGACATCACGGTGCAGGTGCTGAAGGGCGCCCGCGTGGTGGCGGAGAACAAGAAGGCGCCGAACTCGGCGGGCTTCAACAAGCTGCTGTGGAACCTGCGGATGGACAACGTGACGATCCCCGGGGTGGCGGTGACGCCGCCGACGGGTCGCGGATTTGGGGGCGGCGGGCGCGGCGGTGCGGCGGAGCCGGCGATTCCGACATTCGGCGGCGTCACGCCCGCTGAGCCTGGCGAGTACACCGTGGTGGTGACGGCCGGCGGGAAGACGCTGTCGAAGACCGCGATGATCCTCGAGGACGTGTGGTTCGATAAGGGATTTTGAGACCGCGCAACGCGACCCGAGGGGTGGTAGAATCCGCCACAATCGAATCCTGGCCCGGAGGATACGTGTCTCTCGTCGAAGAGTTCGTCCGCACTGCCAAGCGCCAAGGGAACAAGCTGGCCATCGTCGATCGCGCCACTGGCCAGCGCGTGACCTACCGCGATGCCCTGCTCCGCACGCTGATTCTCTCGAACAGGTTCCGCCGCTACGCGCCCGGCATGATTGGCGTGATGATCCCGACGTCGGCCGGGGCAATCTACGCCGTGATCGCGGCGTTGATGAGCGGCCGCACGCCGGTGATGATCAACTACTCCACGGGCGCCGCGCAGAACTGCGCGATGGCGCAGCGGCGGCTGGCGTTTCGCACGATCATCACGTCGCGCGCGCTGCTCGACAAGATCAAGTGCCCCGTCGTGGACGGCATGGTGTGCATCGAGGACCTGGCGGCCAGCGTCTCGGCGCTGGGCAAGCTGGGCGCCTTCCTCAGGGCCTCGACGTCCGCCGCTCGCATCTGCCGGCATGTCCATCTGGGCCATGACGATGACATGGCGGTGATTCTCTTCACCAGCGGGAGCGAACAGGACCCGAAGGCCGTTCCACTGACGAACCGGAACATCAAGGCCAACATCGACGGGATGCACGAGGTGCTGGAGTTCGGGCCGAAGGACATCATCCTCGGCAACCTCCCGCTCTTCCACGTCTTCGGTCTCACCACCACGCTCTGGCTGCCGCTTATCAACGAGATGACGGTCGTCACCTCGCCCAATCCTCTCGAGTTCCGCGCGATCACGACCGCGGTGCGCGAGGAACGCGTCACGATGCTGGTGGGCACACCGACGTTCCTGGCCGGCTACCTCCAGAAGTCGGATCCCGGTGATTTCGCGACAGTCCGTTTGCTCATCACGGGCGCTGACAAGTGCCCCGAGTCGCTGCGACAAGCGTTCCTCGAGCGCCACGGCAGGGTGCTGCTCGAGGGCTACGGCACGACGGAGACGAGCCCCGTCATCTCGGTGAACACGCCCGGTCACAATCGCCCGGGCAGCGTCGGCAAGGCCCTGCCGAACGTGCAGGTGCGGATGGAGCACTACGAGACCGGCGAGCCGTGCGGCGTGAACGAGGTCGGCAAGATCCTCGTCAAGGGCAACAGCGTGATGTCCACCTACTTCGACGACTTCGAAGCGACGGCGCTGCACATCCGCCATGGCTGGTACGACACGGGGGACATGGGTTACCGGGACGAGGAGGGGTACCTCTGGCACGTCGGGCGGCTCGGACGGTTCCTGAAGATCGGCGGCGAGATGGTGTCGCTGGGGAAGGTCGAAGACACGCTTCAACGCAGCCTGCCCGACACCGTGGAGTGCGGCGTCGTCGAGGTGCCTGACGCCGTGCGGGGCGCGAAGATCGTCGCCGCCGTGACGGAGAAGGTGGACGAAAGAACGGCGGTTGCGCGCTTGTCGGAGAGCCTGCCTCGCATCGCCGTGCCGAAGCAGTTCGTCGTGCTGCCGTTCCTGCCGAAGATGCCCAGCGGCAAAGTGGATTACCGTGCGCTGACCGAGATGGTCCGGGATGCGGTGCAGGACGCCGGCACGACGCGCTCGCGCCGCACCCGCGACGACGCATAGACGGCACCATTGCGGCGCCGATCACCGTTTCCACCATCCAGGAGCACATCCGATGCATACATCTTCTCGCCTGGTTCGATCGGTTCCGTTCGTGCTGGCGCTGGCTCTGCTCCTGACGACTCCCGGCCTCCAGGCGCAGGCGCCCGGGTCCGTCACGTCTCCGGAGAAGTTCTTCGGGTTCCAGATCGGCGCCGACCGGAAGATGGCGCGTTGGGACAAGATGGTCGACTACTACAAGCAGCTCGCCGTCGAGAGCAACCGGATCAAGGTGGTGGACATGGGACCGTCCACCATGGGAAATCCATTCCTGCTCGTCGTCATCTCGTCCCCCGCCAACCTCGCGAAGCTCGATCGCCTGCGCCAGGTCAACCTGAAGATCAGTGACCCGCGCGGGCTGGCGGAAGCTGACGTAAAGAAGCTCGTCGCCGAAGGCAGGGCCGTCATCTGCCAGTCGATGAGCCTCCACGCCACCGAAATCGGCGGCACCCAGATGGCCGCGGAACTCGCCTTCGACCTGCTGTCGCGACAGGACGAAGAAGCCCAGAAGATCCTCGACAACGTCGTGTTCCTGATGATCCCCTGCTTCAACCCGGACGGCGAGATCATCGTGCACGACTGGTATCAAAAGACGCTCGGCACCGAATTCGAGGGCTCGGCGCCGCCGGTCCTGTATCACAAGTACGCCGGCCACGACAACAATCGCGACGCGTTCATGACGAACATGATCGAGTCGCAGTACATGGCGAAGATCCTCTTCACCGACTGGATCCCGCAGGCCTATGTCGACCACCACCACATGGGCGCGTACGGGGCCCGCATCTACGTGCCGCCGTACGCCGACCCGATCCGCCCGATGGCCGACCCGTTGATCTGGCGCGAGCACAGCTGGTACGGCGCGCACATCGCCTACAAGGAAGAAGAGGCCGGCCTGTCGGGCATCCTCAACATGGCGCAATACTCCGGCTGGGGCCACTTCGGCTTCCATTGGATCACACCGTTCCACAACATCGCCGGGATGCTCACCGAGTCGGCCAGCGCGAAGCTCGCCACCCCTATATTCATTCTCCCCGACCAGCTGCAGGGCGGCGCGCGCAACCTGCCGGTCTACGAGGCGCAGACCAACTTCCCCGACCCGTGGCCGGGTGGTTGGTGGCACCTGCGAGACATCGTGGAGCGGCAGAAGGTGTCGGCGTGGGCGACGCTCGACCTCGCGGCGAGGAACAAGGACACGGTGCTGTGGAACGCCTACTTGAAAGCGAAGCGGCAGACCGAACGCGGCGCGGAGGGCAAGCCGGCGGCCTACGTCATCCCGACGGCGCAGCACGACGGCCTGACGGCCAGCAAGCTCGTGGCGAAGCTCCTGGTGCAGGGCGTCGAGATCAAGGAGGCGCAGCAGGCATTCACGGGCGCCAACGGCGTCGCGTACGCCAAGGGGTCGTTCCTGGTGTCGATGGCGCAGCCGAAGATGGGTCTCATCCGCTATCTCCTCGGCCGCACGTTCTACCCGGACAACTCGTACACCAGGGACAAGGATGGGTCGCCCATCCGCCCGTACGATATGGCGACGGACACCATGGCCGAGTTCATGGGCGTGCGCGCGGACCCGCTCGACGAGGTGCCGAAGGGGGAGTTCCAGAAGTTCGACACGGTTCGCTGCCTCGGTAAGGTCGAACGGGGCAGCATCGGCTACGTCATCGATGGTCGCCAGAACGACGCGTTCAAGGCCGTGAACCTGCTGCTCGACAAGGGCATCGCTCTGCGTCGCGTGGACAAGGCGTCCGCGGGCGTGAACCCGGGTGACTTCATCGTGCCGGCAGGCGCGCCGGAGGCCACGTTGACCGCCATCGCGACGGACCTGGGCGTTGGTTTCTCCGCGCTGAGGGCGGATCCGAAGGCGGGGACCCACGACGTGAAGCGATTGCGCGTCGGAATGTACCAGCGCTACTGGGGCGGGAACATCGACGAGGGGTGGACGCGGTTCCTGCTGGAGCAGTTCGCGTTTCCCTACACGTCGGTGATGGATGCCGAGATCAGGAAGGGCGCGCTCGAGACGAGATTCGACGTGATCATCCTGCCGGATGACTCGACGACGATGATCACCGGCGAGCGGCCGCCCGCTGGCCCGGGGCAGCGGGGGCAGGGCCGGCCGGAGGAGTCGTATCCGCCCGAGTACCGAAGCGGCATCGGAACGGAAGGCGTGCAGGCGCTGAAGACATTCGTGCAGAAGGGCGGGACGCTCATCGCCCTCGGTGGCTCGAGCGCGTTTGCCATCGAGAAACTCGGCCTGCCGATTCGCAACGTCGTGGCGGGCCGGCCCGCAAAGGAATTCTTCTGCCCGGGCTCGACCCTCCACGCGAAGTTCGACACGTCGAACCCGCTGGCCTACGGCATGCCGGCGGAGGGTCTCGTCCTCTTCATGGGCGGAAGCCTCGCGTTCGAGATCCAGCCGAACGACTTCAACGAACGATACCAGGTCATCGCGTCGTACCCGGACCGCGACCTGCTCCAGAGCGGCTGGCTCGTCGGCGAGGAGTTCCTGGCGAAGAAGGCGTCGATGGTGTCCGCGAAGGTGGGCGAGGGGCGCGTCGTGCTGGTCGGCCATCGCACCCAGCACCGCGCCCAGACGCACGGCACGTACAAGCTGCTGTTCAACGCGCTCATCGGCAGGAACTGACAAACGCCAGTCGGGACCGACGCACCCGGTCGGAGCAGATCTGCTTCAAGCCGGCCATTGGCAAGACGGCGTGGGG
>DASVIS010000145.1:0-11046 GCA_036381995.1 Vicinamibacterales bacterium
CGGCGCCCTTGTCGGCACGCTCGACCGCAGCGCCAAAACCGATGCCCTTGCGCCCCACCCTGCTCTGGATGATCTTGTCCAACCCGGCGAAGGCGCCGCCGCAGATGAACAGAATGTTCGTCGTGTCGATCTGGATGAACTCCTGGTGGGGGTGCTTGCGACCACCCTGCGGAGGAACCGAGGCCGTGGTGCCCTCGATGATCTTGAGGAGCGCCTGTTGGACGCCCTCCCCCGACACGTCGCGCGTGATCGACGGGTTCTCGTCCTTGCGGCAGATCTTGTCGACCTCGTCGATGTAGATGATGCCCTGCTGGCACTTCTCGATGTCGCCGTTGGCCGCCTGGAGGAGCTTGAGGATGATGTTCTCGACATCCTCGCCGACGTAGCCGGCCTCGGTCAGCGTCGTGGCGTCCACGATCGTGAACGGCACCGAGAGGAGCTTGGCGAGCGTCTGCGCGAGCAGGGTCTTGCCGGTGCCCGTCGGCCCGATCAGCAGGATGTTCGACTTGGTCAGCTCGACGTCGTTCCGGTTCTTCGCCTGCTTCTGGATCTCGATCCGCTTGTAGTGGTTGTAGACAGCGACCGCCAGCTTCTTCTTCGTTCGCTCCTGGCCGATGACGTACTCGTCGAGGAACTTCTTGATCTCCTGCGGGATCGGCAGTTGCGATCGCTGGCCCCGGTTCTCGAAACGATTGTCGTCCGCGATGATGTCGTTGCAGACCTCGACGCACTCGTCGCAAATGAAGACCGTGGGCCCGGCAATCAGCTTGCGGACGTCGTTCTGATCCTTGTTGCAGAACGAGCAGCGCAGGACCTCGGTGTCGCCGTTCTTCTTGACCATAGTGAGGGGTGACCTCTGGCGCGGATCCCGGGCGCTACGCGCGCTTCCGGATGACCTCGTCAATGATACCGTATTCCTTTCCCTGCTCCGCCGACATGATGTAGTCGCGCTCGGTGTCTTCCCGGATCCGCTCGATGGTCTGCCCCGTGTGGTGGGTCAGGATCTCGTTCAGGCGTTCGCGCATCCGGAGGATCTCCTTCGCCGCGATATCGATGTCGGTCGCCTGTCCCCCCAGCCCCTGCAGCATCGGCTGATGGATCACGATGCGCGAGTTCGGGAGCGAGAACCGCTTGCCCTTCGCGCCGCCCGCGAGGAGCACCGCCGCCATCGACGCCGCCTGCCCGAGGCAGTACGTCTGCACATCCGGCCGGATGAACTGCATCGTGTCGTAGATCGCCATCCCCGCGGTGATCGACCCGCCCGGGCTGTTGATGTAGAGCAGGATGTCCTTCTCCGGGTCCTCCGACTCGAGGAACAGCATCTGCGCGATGATCAGGTTCGCCACCGTATCGTCGACGGGCGTTCCGACGAAGATGATGCTGTCCTTCAGCAGCCGCGAAAAGATGTCGTACGCGCGTTCACCGCGGCTGGTCTGCTCGACCACCATCGGCACGAGCTGCATCCTGGGGGCACTCAGTTCTGATGGCATAGGTTTCGATCCGCCCGCCGACGGCTGCCGCGTGACCCGGCCGGGCGTGCACGCCCGGCCGCATCGCGCGCGTCGGTCTGGTCAGGAGTGAGCGAGGGCTGGCTGTGGACTAGTCTCCCGCTATTGTAACACGCGAGAGCATGTAGTCCACGGCCCGCTCCCGGCGCAATCCCGTTCGCAGACGTTCCAGTTCTCCGTCCTTCTCCAGTTGCGCGCGCACGGCCGGAGTGGTGCGCCCCGACCGCTCGGCGTAGCCCGACACCTCGCGATCCAGATCTTCGTCGCTCACCGCCAGGTCCTCGCGCCGCGCGACCTCGTCGAGCACGATCATCGCTTTCACGGCTTCCTCCGCCGGCCCGCGCTGATCCTTCCGGAACGCCTCCCAGTCGATCCCGGCCTGCCGCGGGTCGATGCGCTCCTCGAACAGATGGCGGATGAAGTCCTGCGTTCGCCGATCGATATCGCGTTCGATCAGCACCTCGGGCACCTCGAACGTCACCTTCGTGGCGAGCGCCTTCAGCAGGTCGCTCCGCAGCTTCCGATCGGCCTCCCGCGACGCCTCGCGCGCGAGCCCCGCCTGCACCTCCTCGCGGAGCTTCTCGAGCGTGTCGGCGTCGCTCACTTCCTTTGCCAGGTCGTCGTCCAGCGCCGGCACGACGCGCCGGCGGACCGCCCGCACCTTGACAGTGTACCCGACGTCCTTCGACTGCAGTTCCGTGGCCGCGTAGTCCGCCGGGTAGTGCACGCGGAACGTCTTCTCCTCGCCGCCGCGCATTCCTGTCAACTGCTCGTCGAATCCCGGCGGGTTCACCGCCGCGCCCAGCTCGACCGACACGTTCTCGTGCTTCTCGGCCGCGCCCGGCTTCCCATCGACCTCGAACGCGCGCCGTTCGAGGTCCACCGAGGCCGTGTCTCCGGTCTCCAGGCCGCGGTCGTCGATCGGCTCGTAGCGCGCCGCGCGCTGGCGCAAGCGCTCGAGCGCCTCGTCGACCGTCGCGGGCTCCACCGTCGACGGATAGCGGCGCAGGTTGATCGCGGCATAGTCGCCGGGATCGACGGGCGGCACCGTCTCGAACGAGGCCGTGAACTTCAGCGCCTGGCCTTCGTGGACATCGACATCGTGCACGTCGGGAGTGGCAATCGGCTCGACCCCGCGCTCGCGAAGCGCGTCACTCACCGCCCTGGGCACCAGTTCGTGGACCACCTCGTGCTCGATCTCGTCGCGGAAGCGCTGCTTCACGACGGAAACCGGCACCTTTCCCGGCCGGAACCCGGGGACGCGCACCGTCCGCCCGAGGTGACGGGTGACACGATCGATTTCGCTGTCCACCTGATCGCTCGGGATCTCGATGACCAGGTTCTTCTTCGTTTCGGAGACGTCGACAAGATCGCTCTTCATGGAGATTATCGGTCGCAGGGAGGTAGACATCAGCGCGCACACCCTCGCGGACGAGAGCAGCCTGGCTTGCCAAGCCGCAGGTCGTTCCCCGGCAAGGACGGCGGTCCTTCGACTCGCGTGGCTCGCTCAGGACATTCACCTCGGCCGCTCGAGGCTGGCTGGCCGTGAGCGAGGGAGCGAAGCGACCGAGTCGAATGGTGCGAAAGGGGGGACTTGAACCCCCATAGCCTTGCGGCTACCGGATCCTAAGTCCGGCGCGTCTGCCAGTTCCGCCACTTTCGCAAGCGTGCCTTTCGGCTGCGGCCATTGCGGCGCCTCCCGCAGACGACACCGCCCAAGCCACGCACCTCAGGCTACACTAGCACGCCGTTTTCGACCGGGTCAAACGGCGAGTCGGCCACTGCAGGGCGACCTGGGGTCTTGCCCTGTCTTCGCTCTCGACAGCAGGTCTTTCCGGCTGGTACTTTGGTACTAGTACTGTTCCGCTATTGAAGAGATGGGTAGAATTCTCGATCCTTTCAGTCGACGGCCGCTTCGCCGTCAAGGCATCGATATCCCCGGTTCTCCGTCTCTCTCAGGTTCGTCGTGTTGGAAAGGACACCCCATGAAACTCCGTGGAGCGCTGGTCCTGTTCATTGCGTGGTTGATCGGGGTCTCCAGCGGGCAGGCCCAGGATGCGCCGGCCTCGCTCAAGACCGAAAAGGACAGGCGCAGCTACGCCCTTGGCATGGACCTCGGCAACCAACTGAGAAGGCTGTCGATCGAGATCGACCCGGCGTTGTTCGGGAAGGGACTCGCCGATGCGCTGGCCGCCCGCAAGACGGCGATGACCGAGGCCGAAGTGCAGTCGGCCGTGACTGCCCTCCAGGCCGAGATGAAGGGTCGTCTGGCGGCGGCCCAGAAGGACCGTCCGGATGAGGCGGCGGTCGGACGGAAGTTTCTCGCAGAGAACATGAAGAAACCGGGTGTCGTGGCGTTGCCGAGCGGATTGCAGTACAGGGTCGTGCACGCTGGGACCGGGAAGAAGCCAGCGGTCACCGACACCGTCGTGTGCCACTACCGCGGCACGTTCCTCGACGGCACGGAATTCGACAGCTCCCACGAACGAAACCAGCCGGCCACGTTTCCCGTCAAGGGCGTGATCAAGGGCTGGACCGAAGCGTTGCAGTTGATGCCCGTCGGGTCCACGTGGGAGTTGGTGATTCCCCCGGATCTGGCGTACGGCCCGTCCGGATCGCCACCGGGGATCCCGCCCAACGCAACGCTCGTGTTCGAGATCGAGTTGATTGCCATCAAGTGACCCATGTGCCAGGGGGGCGCCGGGCTGATGTGCCGCTCCGGCTTGCCACACTGGTGTGTCCGCTCGAATCTCGGGTTTCGACTGGCGGGACCGATTATAGTGGCCATCATGAAACGTCTCGTGTATCCATCCGCGATCCTCTGCCTCGCCATCGCCTCGTTCGTCGCCGGGGGATGGTGGATGGGGAGCAGTGGGGACCGAGGCCGGGCGTCCTCGAAGGCCCCGAGGGCTGTTGCCTACTACGCGTGCCCGATGCATCCGCAGTACCACTCGGATCATCCGGGGGACTGCCCGTCGTGCGGGATGCGCCTCGAGCCCGTGTACGCGAATGGCGGAGGGTCAGGCGCGCCTCCTGACGGGGCCTCCCTGCCTGTCGGCGCCGTTCGCGTCAGCACCGAGCGCCAACAGGCGATCGGCGTCAAGCTGGCAGTGGCGGAACGGGTCGGAGGCACGCGGGCGCTCCGGACCACGGGCCGCGTTGCGCCCAACGAGAACGCCGTGTACCCCCTCATCGTCGGCGTCGAGTCGCGCGTCCGCGATGTGCGGAGTCCGACCGTCGGCACGCTCGTGCGCCGGAACGAGGTCCTCGCCACGCTTTATGCACCGACGGTCCTGTCCAGCGTGCAGAACTTCGTGCAGGCGATGGCCTACGCCCAACGCTCGGGCGCGGTGGGCGGTGTCCCGACGGGATCGGCGGCCTCGGATCCTCAGCGAACGGCCGACTACCTGCGTGACCTGGGGTTCTCGGAGGGGCAGATCGAGGAACTCCGGAAGACCCGTCAGCCGACATCGACGATGCAGATCGCGTCTCCCGTGGACGGGTTCATCCTGCTGCGAAACGTCCTCGTCGGCCAGCGCCTGGAGGCGGGGTCCGAGCTGTACCGGATTGCGGACCTCCGCCGTGTCTGGATCATGGCTGACGTGTACGAGAACCAGCTTCCCTTCGTGAAGTCGGGCGTCACCGCTCGCATCGTCGCCGCGCAGCATGGCCGCGAGTTCACCGCGAAGGTCAGCGCGGCCCAACCGATTTTCGACGAGACGACGCGCACGATGAAGGTGCGGCTGGAGACGGACAATCCAGGTTTCGTCCTGAAGCCCGGCATGTTCGTGGACGTAGACTTTGCCATCGACCTGCCGCCGGCGCTGGCGGTTCCGGCCGACGCGATCGTGGACACCGGCCTCCGCAAGACGCTGTTCGTCGATCGCGGCAGCGGCTACTTCGAGCCCCGTTCGGTCGAGACCGGCTGGCGCATCGGCGACCAGGTCGAGGTCACCAAGGGCCTGATGCCAGGCGAGCGCATCGTCATCTCGGGCACGTTCCTGATCGACTCCGAGAGCCGGATGAAGGCCGCGGCCGCCGGAGTGTTCGGGTCGCCGGTCGAGGACGTGGTCTGCGGGATGGAGGTGGACCAGAGGAAAGCGGCGGCTGCCGGCAGGGCCGCGCAACACGACGGTAGGACCTACTATTTCTGTTCCGACGAATGCCGGCGGAAATTCGTCGCCGAGCCGACGAAGTACGCCAGGAAGCCCGGGTCGTAGGTCGTCGCATGATCAACCGCATCATCGACTTCTCGGTCGAGAACAAGTTCATCGTCCTGTTCCTGGTTGCGGTTGCGGCCGTGATTGGCGCCTGGTCGCTCCGGAACGTTCCGCTCGATGCCATCCCGGACCTGAGCGACACCCAGGTCATCATCTACTCGCGCTGGGACCGCAGCCCCGACACCGTCGATGCGCAGGTGACGTATCCGATCGTCACGGCGATGCTGGGCGCGCCTCGGGTCCGTGCGGTGCGCGGGTTCTCCGACTTCGGGTACTCGTTCGTCTACGTGATCTTCGAGGAGGGCACCGACATCTACTGGGCGCGCTCGCGCACGCTCGAGTACCTGTCGGGCGTCCTCTCGCGGCTGCCCCCTGACGCGAAGACGGAACTGGGCCCGGACGCGACCGGCCTCGGATGGGTCTATCAGTACGCGCTGGTCGATCGCTCGGGCCAGCGCTCGCTGGCCGATCTGCGCTCCTACCAGGACTGGTATCTCCGCTACTACCTGAAGTCGGTGCCCGGAGTCTCGGAAGTGGCATCGCTCGGGGGCTTCGGCCGGCAGTACCAGGTGAACGTCGATCCCAACCGGCTGCGGAACTACGGCCTGTCGATCCAGGCGGTCGTGGCGGCGGTGCGGGGCGGCAACAACGAAACGGCCGGCCGGCTGATTGAGTTCGGCGGCACGGAGTACATGGTCCGTGGCCGCGGGTACGCGCGGTCGATCGCGGATTTCGAGAGCATCGTCGTGTCGGCGAGCGAGAGCGGCACGCCCATCCGGATCCGCGACATCGGCCAGGTGGTTCTCGGACCCGACCTCCGACGTGGCGTCTCCGACCTCGACGGCACCGGCGAGGCCGTGTCGGGCATCATCGTGATGCGGCAGGGCGAGAACGCGCTGGACGTCATCGATCGGGTGAAGGCGAAGATCGCGCAGATCGGACCGGGGCTGCCGCCGGGAGTGAAGATCGTCCCGATCTACGACCGGTCCGACCTGATCAAGCGCGCGGTGGGCAACGTCAGCGAGACGCTGTTCGAGGTCATCCTCACCGTCGTTTTCATCGTGCTCCTGTTCCTGCTCCACATCCCGAGCGCGATCATTCCGATCATCACCATCCCGGTCGCCGTGCTGGTCTCGTTCATCCCGTTCCGGGCGATGGGGATGACAGCCAACATCATGTCGCTCGGCGGCATCGCCATTGCCATGGGCGAACTGGTCGACGCGGCCATCGTCGTCGTCGAGCAGACGCACAAGAAGCTCGAGGAGCGCGGCCGCACCGGGTCGGTGGCCGACTACCACGCGGTCATCGTCGAGGCCGTGAAAGAGGTCGCGCCCGCCAGCTTCTACGCGCTGCTCGTCATCGGCGTGTCGTTCCTGCCGGTGCTCACGCTCGAAGCGCAGGAGGGCCGTCTCTTCAAGCCGCTCGCCTATACGAAGACGCTGGCGATGATCGTCGCGGCGTTCCTGGCGATCACGCTCGACCCCGCGCTGCGTCTCCTGTTCACGCGCCTGCGCCGTTATACGTTCCAGCCGGCCTGGCTGCGCGCGGTCGCCAACACCGTGCTGGTGGGACGCATCCGCTCGGAGAGCGAACACCCGATCAGCCGGTTCCTGATCCGCATCTACGAGCCGGTCGTGAAATGGTCGCTGCGCTGGAAATGGACGGTGATCGGCGCCGCGGTGGCCATGGTCATCGTGACGATCCCGGTCTTCAACCGGCTCGGCTCGGAGTTCATGCCGCCACTCGACGAAGGCGCGCTGTTCTACATGCCGTCTACGATGCCGGGGATTTCGATCACCGAGGCCCAGAAGCTGCTGCAGGTGAGCGACCGGATCATCCGGCAGTTTCCCGAAGTGGACCGCGTGTTCGGCAAGGCGGGCCGTGCCGAGACGAGCACGGATCCCGCACCGCTCTCGATGCTCGAGACGGTGATCACGCTCAAGCCGCAGTCCGAGTGGCGTCACGTCGAGACCTGGTATTCGGACTGGGCGCCCGGCTGGCTGGCGGCGGTGTTCCGGCACATCACGCCGGATCGGATCTCCCAGGAGGAACTCGTCAATCAGCTGAACAAGGCCCTCGATCTGCCCGGCGTGTCGAACGCCTGGACGATGCCGATCAAGGCGCGGATTGACATGCTGACGACCGGCATCCGCACGCCGCTGGGGCTGAAGATCCAGGGCGACGACCTCAAGGTGATTGAAGAGATCGGCACCAGCGTCGAAGCCGCGTTGCCCTCGGTGCGCGGCACCAGGAACGTGTTCGCCGAGCGCACCGGCGGCGGGTTCTTCCTGGATATCGAGTGGAACCGCGACGAGCTGGCGCGCTACGGCCTGAGCATCGAGGAGGCCCAGGCGGTGGTGCAGAACGCCATCGGTGGCGAGAACGTGACCACGACCGTCGAGGGGCGAGAGCGCTATCCGGTGAACGTCCGCTACATGCGCGATTTTCGATCGGACCTCGACGCGCTCTCACGCGTCCTGGTTCCGGCGTCCGGGGGACAGCGGCAGATCCCGCTCGGGCAGTTGGCGGCGATCAAGGTGGCGAGCGGCCCGGCCATGGTCCGCAACGAGGACGGCCTGCTCACCGGCTACGTCTTCGTCGACGTCGCCGGCCGCGACTTGAGCGGCTACGTGCAGGAGGCCGACGCGCTGATCAGGACAAAGGTCAAGCTGCCGCCGGGATACGCGGCCCTCTGGAGCGGCCAGTTCGAGTCGATGGCGCGGGTGCGCGAGCGTCTGACCTACATCGTCCCGCTCACGCTGTTCCTGGTCCTGTTGCTCCTGTACCTGAACACGCGGTCCGTGGTCCGCACGGCCATCGTGTCGCTGGCGGTGCCGTTCTCGGCGATTGGCGCCGTCTGGTATCTCTACCTGCTCCACTACAACATGAGCATCGCCGTGTGGGTCGGGCTCATCGCCCTGCTCGGTGTGGACGCCGAGACCGGCGTGTTCATGCTGTTGTACCTCGACCTGGCGTACGAGCAGGCGAAGAAAGCAGGACGGCTGCGGACGCTGGCGGAGCTGCAGGCGACGATCGTGCAGGGCGCGGCCAAGCGGCTCCGGCCGAAGTTCATGACCGTGGCCACGACGTTCCTCGGCTTCATCCCGATCATGTGGGCCACGGGGACCGGGTCGGACGTGTGGAAGCGCATCGCCGCGCCCATGGTCGGCGGGATCTTCACGTCATTCCTGCTGGAGCTGATCGTGTACCCCGCGATCTACGAGATCTGGAAGTGGCACTTCGAGCTGAAGGGGGGCACCGCGCAGCCCGCGGCTGGGGACAGACTCGCGGGCTAGGCAGGGCAGCTGTTCCCGCCCTACGCCTTCTTCCTGGTGCTGACCATCCACAGGTATACGCACACCGCCGTGAACAGCCCGATCGAGACGATCTGCGAGATCGGGTCGTTGTCGAAGAACGGCGTCTTGATCTTGTCCTCCGCGTACCAGGGAACCAGGCGCAGCGCGGCGCCGACCATGCCGCCCAGCGCGCCGCCGGCCATGAAGCCCGACGCGATGATGACGCCCCGCTCGCGGGTGGTCCGGCCCGCCTCGCCGCCCGTCCGGTCGGCCCGCCTGTCCACGAAGTGGGCCAGCACGCCGCCGACCAGCGCCGGCAGGTTCAGTTCGAGCGGCAGATACATGCCGAGCGCGAATGTCAGCGCCGGCACCTTCAGCATCTCCATCATCACGGCGACCATCGCGCCGACGGCGAACAGCACGTAGGCCACCGGCTGCTGGCTCATGAACCCCTGGACCAGCGCCTTCATGATCGACGCCTGCGGCGCGGGCAGCACCGTTCGCACGTCACCCGGAATCGCTTCGCCGAACTGGAACGCCCGCGCGAGGATCACGATCGCGATGCCCGCCGCCAGCGACGACGCCAGCACGCCGAGAAACTTCACCCGCTCCTGCGCGGCCGGCGTCGACCCCAGCCAGTAGCCGGTCTTGAGGTCGGTGATCGTCTGCCCCGATACCGAGAGCGCCGTGCACACCATGCCGGCGATCGCCATGACGAAGAACATGCCCGTCTGGCCCGACACGCCGAACTTCAGCAGCACCACCGACGAGATGATGATCGTCAGCATCGTCATCCCCGACACCGGATTCCGGGCGGTGGTGGCAATCGCGTTGGCGGCCACCGACGCGAAGAAGAACGAGAACACCAGCGTCATCAGGACGCCGACGGCCAGCGCCGACACGCCGACGTCGGGAAGCCGGCCGAAGAAGGCTGCGATCACGATGGTGGCGATGACGACGCCGAGGAGGATGGTGACGATCGGGATGTCGCGGTCCGTGCGCTCGAAGACATCCGCACCCTCGCCCTTGCGGAAGGCCTTGAACGCAATCGAGAACGATCCGACCACCACGCGCAGCGACTTGATGATGCCGAAGATGCCGGCCGTGGCAATCGCGCCCACGCCGATGAACCGCACGTAGCCGCGGAAGATCTGGACCGCGGTCATCTGCGCAATCGGCATCGTGCCCGGATACACGGCTGCGTCCGAGAGGTGGCTCCCGATCATCCAGATGAGCGGGACGAGCACGAAGTTCGAGAGGAGGCCGCCGGCGACGAGGACCATCGACGAGCGCAGCCCCATCACGTACCCGAGGCCGAGGATGAACACCTGGGCGTCGAAGCTGGTGACCATCCGCGCCTTCTCACCAAGGCTCTTCACGGCCGGGATGAACTGCAGGTCCACGTACTCCTTCCACACCTGGAACGTCGTCAGGAAGAAGTCATAGACCAGCGCGATCCCGGTGGCCTGCAGCAGCAGCTTCGCCTGCGAGCCACCCTTCTCGCCCGTGACCAGCACCTCGGTGATGGCGGTCGCTTCCGGGTACGGGAGCTGCCCGTGCATCTCCCGCACGAAGTAGCGCCGGAGCGGGATCAGGAACAGCACGCCGAGGCTGCCGCCCGCCAGGCAGATGAGGATTGTCTGCACCGGGTGCGGATCGAGATTCAGGATGTAGAGCGCCGGCAGGGTGAACACGGCGCCAGCCACCACCGCGCCCGACGTGCCGCCGATGCCCGTGAGGATGACGTTCTCCAGCAGCGTGGAGCGGCGTCGATACACGCGCGCCAGGCCGATGGCCAGGATCGAAATCGGGATGGACGCCTCCATCACCTGCCCGACCTTCAGGCCCGAATACGCGGACGCCAGAGTAAAAATGACGCAGAGGAACAGGCCCCAGAGGACCGACCGCCCGGTGGCCTCCGGCAGCGCGGCCTTCGGCGGCACGATAGGCGCATAGGCTTCGCCTGCGGCGAGCGGCTTGTAGGCGTTCTCAGGCAACCGGGACGTATCGAGGCCAGCAGGG
>DASVIS010000146.1:0-23397 GCA_036381995.1 Vicinamibacterales bacterium
TCTTCCCGTTCGAGTTCGTCATCACCCTGGGTGACAACATCTACACGGGCAGCGCGCCGTCCGATTTCGAGAAGGACTTCGCGGTGCCCTACAAGCCGCTTCTGGACGCCGGCGTGCCGTTCTACGCCACACTCGGGAACCACGACACGACAAACGAGCGGTTCTACAAGCCCTTCAACATGAACGGCGCGAACTACTACACGTACAAGAAGGGCCACGTGCATTTCTTTGCGTTGGACAGCAACTATATGGACCCGAAGCAGACGGCGTGGCTCGAGACCACCCTGCGGGAGGCCGGCAATGGAGACTGGAAGATCTGCTACTTCCATCATCCGCTGTACTCCTCGGCGAGGTTCCACGGCCCGGACACCGATCTGCGGAAAGCGCTCGAACCCCTGTTCGTCAAGTACGGCGTGGATGTCGTGTTTTCCGGCCACGAGCACGTCTACGAACGGGTGCGTCCGCAACAGGGGATCTACTACTTCATCGAAGGGGCCTCCGGCTCGTTGCGCCCAGGCGACCTGGCGCCCTCGTCGATCACGGCGAAGGGATTCGATGCCGACCGGTCGTTCATGATGATTGAAATCGCCGGTGACGACATGTACTTTCAAGCCACCTCGCGCACGGGCGTGGCGGTCGATTCGGGCGTGATCCACCGCACGATCCGGCCGGCTCCGGGGGGCGCCACGCACGAGTGACGGCCTGGGGGTTCAACGTGTTCCAGCGCAAAACCCCTTGACTCGGGTGCCCTGCAACCCTAGGATTAGCGCGGGTGGTGAGCTTGTGAATTCCTGCACAACCTGCCTGGCGTCGCTCTCGTCGCGTTCCTCGCGTCGCTCACCACACTCGACGGCACGATCCTTCGCACCATTCTCCGGCACCGCGACGCGCGCGGCAGCCGTGCTTGCGCACGGCTTGCCTGCCACGACTCACGGGCCAGAGTCCCGACTTCGGCGGCGGCGGACCACGGGCGGCAGTTCCACACAGTCGTCGTGACCCTCGGCGTCGGCTGAGGGCCTCTTGAACCGTACTCCTGGGCGTCGTCGGCACGCGTCGGCCTCCTGACCCACGAGGCGTGCGCCGTCATAGACGCTGTTCGACTCGTGCGACCGGGGGGACAACGTGACATTCCACCCGTCTACCTGCCCCTTCTGCTCCTGCGCGTGCGCCCTCCTGCTGCACGAGGAAGACGGGCGGCTGCTCGGCAGCTACCCGCGTGTCGGCGCGGCCGGCCGATCGAGCCTGTGCATCCGCGGCTGGAACTGCACGAGCAACGGGTCCCATCCTGACAGGCTCACCGCACCGATGGTCCGCGGTTCGACCGGACTGGTTCGCGCATCGTGGCGCGAGGCGGTGGAGGAGGTGGCTGGTCGCCTGGGGGGCGCGTCTTCGCCGCCGCTCTTCGCGGTCGGGCCATCCCTCGCCAACGAGGACGTCTTCGCCGTGCGACGCTTGGCCAGCCTGCTCGGGGCGCGCCTCTGCACAACGGATCTCTCGGGAGCGACGGCGGCTCGCTTCGCGCTGCAACAGGTCCTGGGAAGAGGCTACGGCATTCGGGATCTCGAGACGATCGCCGGTGCCGATCTGATCTGGGTGCTGGGTGCGGATCTCGACGAGTGTCCGCAGGTGGCCTCACGAGTCGTTCACGCCCGGCGCGGTGGCGGTGCCATCGTGCGGTTCGACGTTCATGCCTCCGGCGGCGGCGACGGTTCGAGGGCGGTGACGATACCGCCCGACCAGTTCGGATTGCTACCCCTGGTTCTTCAGAAGACCGTGTTCGACGCCGACCTGGCTGGTCCGGAAGCACGGGGCGCCGCTGGTTTCGAGGAACTGGCGCGCCACTGGCGTCACGCGCCTGCGTTCGGCGAACGGACCTGGATGCCGGACGAGGAGGCGCTGGCGCTCGCGCGCGAGTTCCGGGCGGCGCAGCGGCCCATCGCGGTTCTCGGCAGCCGGTGGCTGACGTCGGCGCGGGCGGAGGACCACACGGTGCAGCTCCTGCAAGCGTTGGCCCTGCTTGGCGCGGCCGATCGCGTCCTAGCGGCGGTCGGCGAAGCCAACAGCTGGGGCAGCCTGGACGTGCTCGGGCCGGAATCCAGCCCGGCCGAGCTTGCCTGCCGCGAGGACGGCCTCGACACGCTGTTCGTGGTGGCCGACGACCTCATCCGTCGTAGCCCGCGACCGGCCACCCTCGCCGACACGCTCGATCGCCTCCGCACGGTGGTGGTGATCGACCGTTTCACGACCGACACGCTGCCGTTCGCGGACGTGGTGTTGCCGTCCTGCACGTTCGCCGAGATCGACGGCACCACGACGAACGTCTTTGGCGCCGCGCAGCGCTGGCGCCGGGCCGTGCTGCCGCCAGGCGACTGCTGCCCCGAGCGCGTCTGGGCCTCACGGATCGGCCACCTCTTCGGTGTCGAGGAATGGCCCGGAGATGGGCGCGTTGCGCCGCAGGTGGACGCTCACACGCGCCTCGCGTTCGCTCCTCCGTCTGCCGAGGCGGCGTCCCTCGACAGCGGAACCGACGCTGCGTTCCCCATGCGTATGGTGCTTGGCTCTCACGTGGCGAACTTTTCGACGGGCACGGTGACCCAGCGGGAGGAGCTTCTCGGGCGGGAGATGATCGAATCAACCCTTGCCGCCGCGCCTGCGGTCCTCGAGGCGCTTGGCGTCAGGCCCGGGTGGCCGGCGAGACTGCTGGTCCCTGGCGACGAGGCGACGGTGACGGTCCGCGCCGACCGGCGCCTGCCGCCCGACGTGATCGTGCTGGTGCCCCTGGCCGGCTCGTTGCCGGTCCGGCTTCGCGGCTGCTACCCGGGCCCAGGACGCCGCAGCGTTGGTTTGCAGCCGGTGCCAGCACGGCTCGAGCGCGCGTGAGGAGGGATACCGATGCGACCGATGACGATCCTCAGGTCAGACCTTCCCGCCTTTCTTGCAGCGCTTGCCGGCTCCTATCGAGTCGTCGCCCCCCAGCGGGTGGGAGAGTCCGACGTCGTGTTCTCCGAGTTGCACGACGACACCCCGGTGGAGCTGGACTTCGTCAATACGATCGTGCCGCCCAAGACGCTGTTCTTCGCCGCCCGGGAGACGCTCTTCCACATCGAGGGCGCCAGGCGGCCCGAGCTCCAGGCGCCTCCCGTCGAAAAGCCCATCGCGATTTTCGGCGTGCGCTCGTGCGACGCGACGGGCACGGCGTTTCTCGAGCGGTTCTTCGCCGGCCGCGGCTTCGAGGACGACACGATCGTCGCGCGGATCCGGGCCGCCCTGACGATGACGCTGGCGTGCCACGCGCCTGGCCCCGACTGCTTCTGTGTCTGCTGCGAGGGCGGACCATGGCTCACTTCGGGATTCGACATCCAGTTCAGCGACCTCGGCGACCGCCTGCTGGCCGACGTGGGAACGGAGAAGGGCGAGGCGGCCATCGCCGCCGCGCCGTCGCTCTTCAGCCCTGCCGCTCCCGAGGACCTCGACGCCTGGTCGCGGCAGTTGGCGAAGGTGGACGTGCTGTTCCAGCGCCGTTCGTACATCGCCGGCGGCACCAAGCGCATCTCCCTCGGCCAGATCCCGCAGGAGAAATGGGAGCAGTGGGCCGAGGACTGCCAGAACTGCGGCGGCTGTTGCTTCGTCTGCCCGACCTGCTCGTGCTTCACCGTCACCGACCGGCCCGTCGGCGACGACTCGTTCGACCGCGAGCGCCTGTGGGATGCCTGCCTGTACGAGGGTTTCACGCGGGAGGCCTCGGGCCACAACCCGCGCGCCGCGAAGGCCGAGCGCCTGAAGCGGCGCTTCTTCCACAAGATGTCCTACCAGTACATCGATGTGATGGGACGTCACGGGTGCGTGGGGTGCGGTCGGTGCGTCGCGACGTGCATGGGAGGGCTCGACATCTCGACCCTGCTCACGAGGATCCACGATGAGTGCCAGTAGTCTTTACCAGCCGCACCTCTCGGAGATCGCGCGCATCGATCAGGAGACGCCCGACACGCAGACCTACTTCCTGACGGCCGACGGCATCGACTGGCGACGCGCCTACTACCCCGGCCAGTTCGTCGAGCTGTCGGTCTTCGGGGTTGGAGAAGCGCCCTTCTGCCTGGCGCAGAGCCCGACGCGCTCGGAATTCATCGAGGTCACCGTCAGGCGCACCGGCGCCGTCACCAACCGGCTCCACACGTATCGCCCCGGCGATGTCGTCGGCCTGCGAGGCCCGTTCGGCAACTCGTTCCCCTTCGAGCGGGCGCGCGGGAAGCACCTGCTCTTCGTCGGCGGCGGCATCGGCCTGCCCCCGCTCCGGTCGTTCATCAACTTCGTCCTCGACCACCGGGCGGACTACCGCGACGTCACGGTCCTGTACGGCGCCCGCACCCCGGCAGATCGTGTCTACAAGAACGAGCTGGCCGAGTGGAGTCGATCGTCCGCACTCACGCTGGTGGAAACCGTGGATCGGGGCGATGACACGTGGACCGGCCAGGTCGGGGTCGTGACGAAGCTGCTGAAGGGGATGACCGTCGATTCCGCCGCCACGGTGGCCTTCACCTGCGGCCCCCCCGTGATGTTGACCTTCGTCATGGCGGAGCTCATCGCGCTCGGCCTTCCGCCCTCGAATATCGTCACGACGCTCGAGCGCTACATGAAGTGCGGCGTCGGCAAGTGCGGGCACTGCTGCGTCGGCCACCACTACATCTGCGTGGACGGCCCGGTCTACAACTTCGACCAGATCAAGCGGCTTCCGGAGGCACCGTGATCAGGCTCTTCGGGCGGACGTTATCGGGCAAGGTGCTGGTAGCCGGCGTGGGCCGGGTGGACCGGCTCGACGATGGCGCCGGCCCGATGCTGGCGCGCCGGCTGGCGTCGGTCCCCGGGATCAAGACGCTGGACTGTGGGGACCGCCTCGAGGATTTCACCGGGGACATCGCACGCCTCAAGCCGGACATCGTGCTCGTCGCGGACGCGGTCGACCTGCGGGCGGCGCCCGGCAGCATCGCGCTGCTCGAGGCCGTCAAGCTTCCCATGGATCTCGACAGCCATCGGGCGACGCTGAGGACCGCCATGGAGTACCTGAGGCTGCGCGCGCACGCCGAGGTGCTCCTGCTCGCGATCCAACCGGCGCACGTGGCGGACGGGGTCGGGCTGAGCGCCGAAGTCGGGGCGACCGTCGACCTGCTAGTGGACCTGTTCACGGACTGACGGGCAAGGTGGCCGGCCCGTGCGCGGGGCGGGAAGCAGTACGAGAAGATCCAGGGAGCCGTCATGAATCCAGACGTGATGGTGTGGTTGCTGGCGTCGCCCTTCGCCGGCGCCATCCTCCTCTACCTGGCCCGCGGCCGGGCGCAGCAGGCGCTCGCCGTGGCGCTGCCAGCCGTCTACCTTGCGCTCGGCGTGCTGGCAATAGCCGGCGGTCGCACCGAGTTTCCGCTCCAGGCCGCGATTTTCAGCCTGCCCTGGCTCGACGACGCGGGTGTGTTTCCCCTCAGACTGGACGCGCTCTCGGCGATCCTGCTGCTCGTAGTGCTGATCGTCGGCCTCCTGGTCATGGCCTTTTCGATCCGGTACATGTGCCCCGACAACAGGGAACACCCGGTCCACAACGGCGAGGGCAACAACCGTTACTACGCGTTCCTCTCGCTGTTCATCGGCTCGATGGTCGGAGTGGCGCTCGCCGGGAACCTCCTGGTGCTCTTCGTCTTCTGGGAGTGCACGACCCTCTCCTCCTGGGTCCTCATCTCGCACCACGTGCACCAGCCGCTGTCGGTGCGGGCGGGGTTCAAGGCGCTGGTGATGACGCACCTTGGTGGCGTGTTCCTCGTCATCGCGCTCGCGGTCGTCTTCGGGCTCACCGGGACCTTCTCGTTTGCCGCGATCGGGCAGCTCGCGCCGACGCCGCAGGCGGTCGTCTTCCTGTGCCTGCTCGTCGCCGCGTCCGCCAAGTCTGCGCAGGTCCCTCTCTTCACCTGGCTTCCCGACGCGATGGAAGCGCCGACGCCCGTGTCGGCCTACCTGCACGCGGCAGCGATGGTGAAGGCCGGCGTGTACCTCATGGCGAGGGTGATTCTCGAAACAGGCACGTTCCCCAGCTGGACCGGGGCCCTGATGGCCGGTCTCGCGCTCGTGACGATGATGGTGGGACTGATCTTCTATTTCTACCAGGACGACCTGAAGCGCTTTCTCGCCTACTCGACGATCGCGCAGCTCGGCTACATGATGCTGGGCCTTTCGCTCTTCATGCTGGGCTCGAAGACGGGATACGTCGCGGGGGTGTTCCACCTCGCGTGCCACTCGGTGGCCAAGGCGCTGCTGTTCCTGTGCGTCGGCGCCATGGCGATGCGTCTTGGGGTCCGGTCCATCTCGAAGATCTCCGGGCTCTACGCCAGGATGCCGATCGCCGCCACGTGCTTCTTCATCGGCATGCTGGCCGTAACCGGAATCCCGCCCTTCTCGTGCTTCTGGAGCAAGCTCATGCTCGTCGTCGGCATCATGGAGCTGAAGGGGCCGGCGATGCCGCTCATTTCAGTGCCGTACTACGTGGAGGTCGTGCTCGGCTTCTTCTGGTTCCTGAAGGTGGGTCAGCGCCTGCTGTTCGGGGAGCCGTCAGCGGCGGTCCTGGCGATCGAGCCCGATTCGGCAGTCGCTGGAACCGGCTTCACCAACGGGATCCTGATCGTGCTGGCGGTGCTGACCGTGTTGATGCCGCTGATCGTGTACCCGTTCGTGCGGGCGCTGTAGGGACGTTGGCGAATCTCAGGGGGTGTCATGGATCAGCAGTTGATGCTCCTCGGCGGGTTCACGCTGCTGCTGCTCGGGGCATTCGTCACATGGGTGCTCGGCGGCGGCGGCTGGCGCGCGGAGTTCTCACGCCATTTCGGTCTGATCATCGTTGCCGCGGCAGGCGGCTGTTTCACCAGCGTCTCGGCGTTCGTGCTGGGCGGCCATGGCGCGCTCGGCCCGGTCGTCCTCTGGCAGCCGTCGCTCGTCAACGCCTCCCTGTCGATCCGTGTGGACGCCCTGTCGGCGTTCTTCCTCCTGCTGATTTCCGGCCTGTCGCTCGCCGCCGCGTGGTTTGCCGTCGGCTACACGCGGAAGATGGCCGACGTCGGCGGCTTCTATCCACTGCTGCTCCTGTTCGTCTTCGGCATGGCCGGCGTGGTGGTGGTCGATGATTTCTTCTTCTTCTTCGTCCCGTGGGAGTTCATGGCGCTCAGCTCCTACCTGCTCATCGTCTTCCACAGGGAGAAGGCCGAGAACCTCTCGGCCGGCTTCAAGTACTTCTTCGTGACACACGCCGGGACCCTGGCCTTGTTCTTCGGAATCACGATGCTGGTGGGCGGCGGCGGAAGCTCGTTCGGCTTCCACGACATGGCTCGCTCGATGCCCGCACTGCTGGCGGCGCGACCCATCCTGGCCCACACCGGTCTCCTGCTGATCCTGATCGGCTTCCTCGTCAAGGCCGGGTGCTTCCCGTTCGGCATGTGGTGGCTGCCCGCCGCGCACCCTGCCGCGCCCGCGCCGGTCAGCGCTCTCTTGTCGGGCGCCATGATCAAGCTGGGTCTCTACGGCATCCTGCGCGTGTTCTTCCAGATCGTCCCGGCCGGCCCCTGGTCGTTCGGCTGGGGGATGGTCGTGGCGACGTTCGGCACGCTGTCCCTGCTCGTCGGCACGCTGGCAGCGCTCGTCCAGAACGACTCCAAGCGGCTGCTCGCCTACTCCTCGATCGGGCAGATCGGCTACATGCTGCTCGGCTTCGGCCTGGCGCTCGGGCTTGCGACGTCGGATCCTCCGTTGGCGGCGGTCGCGCTCGTCGGCGGGTTGTTCCACATGCTGAACCACGCCTGCTTCAAGGGACTGCTGTTCCTCAACGCCGGCACGTTCGAGCTGGCCACGGGTGAGCGTGACCTCGACCGCCTCGGGGGTCTGAACCGGATCGTGCCGGTGACCGCCGCGTGCGCGATCGTGGCGTCCCTGTCGATTGCCGGCCTCCCGCCGTTCAACGGGTTCTCGAGCAAGTGGCTCATCTACCACGCGTCGGTCTGGGGCAGCCAGGGGCCGCGCGTCCCGTTCCTCTTCTTCGGCATTGCCGCTCTGATCATCTCCGCCGTCACGCTTGCGGTGATGCTCAAGTTCCTCGGAGCGAGCATCTGGGGCGCCATGTCACCGGCGGTGAAGCGGGCGACCCCGCCCAGGGAGATGCCCTGGCTGGGGTCCAGCCAGTTCGCCCTGGCGGCGCTGTGTCTTGGGCTGGGTCTGTTCCCCATGGCCGGCGTCTGGCTGTGTTACCTGGCGGCGGCGCCTCTCGCCGCCACGATCGGGACACCGGCCTTCGCCTCGCTCTTCGGCGCCGGCCGGTTTGCGATGGAACTCCAGGATCGCGGTGCGGTCGTGGGAGTCTGGTCGCCACTGGCGGTGGCGTTGATTCTCGGTGCGGCGTTTGCCATCGCGATCTGGGCCAGGCGGTCGGCTGGCTCGACAGAGCGGGCGGCAGCGACGTGGGCCTGCGGCTCCGACGTGGACACCGAACAGCTCCGGTTCAAGGCAGGTCACTACTACACCCCGTTCAAGTCGCTGGTCCGGCCGTTGCTCGCGTGGCCGGGGCTGGCGGCGTGGCGGCATGCTTCCGCTCGGCGCATGACGCCCTCGGCCGGAACGGTCACCGCGGTGCTGAACCCTGACACGTGGGCCTACAACCCGCTCGTGGCGTGGATGCTGGCGGTTCTGAGAAAACTGGCGGGGAGCCGGATTGGGCTGCCACAGATCTATCCCGCGTGGAACCTGATCGGCCTCGCGCTGTCGTTCATCTTCCTGCTGCTGCTCTGGCGGTAGAAGGGGGTCCGGGAATGTCGGAATCCTCCGCGCTGCTCTCCACCCTCGGCTCGCACCTCGGCGCGAAGCTGCTGGAGAGCTTTCAGCTGGACGCGTCAGGCGCCCTCGTGGCGACGGTCGCCGCGAGCGACCTGCGCGACGCCGCCCTTTTCATCCACGAGGGCCTCGATGCCCGGTTCGTCATCAGCGTCGGAACCGATTGCCGGCCGATGGGCCAGGGCTTCCGCGTCGATCACATCTTCTCGCAGGACCGGCGCAGGACGTGGATGGTCCTGCGCGCGTTCACGGGGGCCGACGACCCGAAGGTCCCCTCGATCACGCCGGTGGTTCGGGCGGCCGGCTGGGCCGAGCGTGAATTCCAGGACCTGCTCGGGATCGAAGCCGTGGGGCACCCGGACCCGCGCCGCCTGGTGCTGGCGGATGACTGGCCGGAGGCGCTCCACCCGCTGCGGCGCGACGTTCCTTACGACATCCACCCGGAGCCGGCGGTCGGCCAGGCGCCGCCGCTCGCCTCGCCGCCGGGCAACGCGATGACGGTCCCGATAGGCCCGTTCTTCCCGGTGCTCGAGGAGCCGGTCTTCCTCAAGGTCTTCGCCGATGGCGAGGAGGTCGTGGGCCTCGACTACCGGGGCTTCTTCAACCACCGCGGGATCGAGAAGCTCGGCGACTCCAAACTCACGTACAACGAGGTGCCGTTCCTCGCCGAGCGGATCTGCGGGATTTGCGGGTTCGTGCACTCGACGGCCTACGCGCAGGCGCTGGAGAACGCGGTCGGCGCGGAGGTTCCGCTGCGGGCGCGGTACATCCGCTCGGTCGTGCTCGAGCTGGAGCGGATTCACAGCCACCTGCTGTGGCTCGGCATCGCCGGCCACATCCTCGGGTTCGACACCATCCTGATGCAGACGTGGCGGATGCGGGAACCGGTGATGTGGTTGATGGAGAAGATCACCGGCAACCGGAAGTCGTACGGGATGAACCTCGTGGGCGGCGTCCGGCGGGACATTCCCAAGGACGAACACCCGGAAATCATCCGGGTGATCCAGCGGATCGAGAAGGAGTGGCTGAAGATCATCGAGGCCGTCGTCGAGGACACGCCGCTCCTGATGCGGCTGTCGAAGGTTGGTGTCCTCAGCACGCTCGATGCCCGCGAACTGGGCTCGGTCGGCCCGACCGCCCGCGGCTCGAACCGCCCGATCGACGTGCGCATCGACCATCCGTATGCGGCGTACGACCGGATCCCGGTACACGGCGTCTGGAAGGATACGTGCGATGCGGCGGGGCGGACACTGGTGAGGCTCGAGGAGACTCTGGAGTCGATCCGCCTGGTGAAACGGCTGCTGGCCGAGATGCCGGACGGCCCGATCATGCACACGTTCGACGAGGCGCTGCCGCCAGGGCGCGAGGGAATCTCGGCCGTCGAAGCGCCGCGCGGGGAGGTCATCCACTACGTGATGACGGGCGAGGACGCACGCCCCTACCGGTGGCGCGTGCGCGCCCCGACCTACGCCAACCTGCAGGCGCTCGCCGCCTCGCTGCAGGGGATGCGCATCGCCGACGTCCCGATCACCCTCGGCAGCATGGACCCGTGCTTCTCGTGCACCGAGCGGATGCAGGTCGTGGATGTCCGCTCGGGGGCGGTGCGGGTCTACAGCCCCGGTGAGCTGCGCGAGATGGCACGGGCGGGGCTCGGAAGGGGAGGTGCGCGGTGAACGGAGCCGCCATCCTCACGCTCAAGGCCCTCGCCTACCTGGCGCTGGTGCTGTTCGCCTCGCCACTGCTCGAGGGCGTGATGCGGAAGGTGAAGGCGATCGTGCACTCCCGCAAGGGACCGCCGATCACCCAACCCTACCTCGATCTGGCCAAGCTGCTGATCAAGGAAGACGTGGTGAGCGAGCCGGGCCCGGTCGCGCGCTTCGCGCCGCCGGCCGCGTTCGCGTGCGTCCTGGCCTCGGCGTTCTTCGTCCCGTTCGGTGTCGGCGCCCCCGCGGGGTCGGCCGGCGATCTCTTCGTGTTCATCTACCTGGTCACGCTGTCCACGTCGTGCGTGATGGCGGCAGGCCTGGCACAGTCCAGCCCGTTCTCCCACCTGGGGAGCAGCCGCGAGATGATGATGCTGATCTCGGCAGAGGCCGTCATCGTCATCAGCCTGCTCGGGGTCGCCGTCGGCGGGCACGGAGCGCTGCTGTCAGGCCTCGCCGTCAGTGGTTTCCGGTGGTCGTCGCTCGTCGGGCTGTGCTGCTACCTCCTCGCGATGCAGGCGCTCCTCGGGAAGCTCCCCTTCGACATCCCCGAGGCGGAGCAGGAGCTGATGGAGGGTCCCTTCATCGAGTACAGCGGGCCGTCGTTGGCGCTGTTCAAGTGGACCTTCTATATGAAGCAGCTGGTGTTCGGCTCCCTGTTCTTCAACCTCTTCATCGGCTGGCCGCGCGTGGCGGGGGGAAGTGTCGCCGGCGCGCTGCTGAACTTTGCCGTCAACTTCGTCGCCGTGCTGGTCCTGAGTCTCGTCGTCGTGCTGATCGACGCCACGAACCCGCGCCTGAGAATCGACCAGTCCCTGCGCTTCTTCGGCGGCCTGGCTGGCGTGGCGGCGCTCGGCGTTGGGTTGGCCGCGATGGGATGGTAATCGGCTTGCCCGCCGTAGCCGCTAGGGCGGTGGACGGGTTTCCCCCGCCGTAGCCGCGAAGCGGCGGTGGACGGGTTTAGTCCGCCATAGCCGCGAAGCGGCGAAGGCGGAAAGGAGCAGGACCGTGGTGCCCTGGAAGCTTCTTCGCGCCAAGTTCAGAGAGGCGCGGATCTGTCTCTCGGCCGGGAGGGTGACGCTCCCCTACCCGTACGCGCCGGCGCCGCCGGCGCCCGGCTTCCGCGGGCTGCCGGCGGTGGACGCGTCGCGCTGCATCGGCTGCGGGGGCTGCGCCAGCGTGTGCACGCCAGGCCTTGTGTCGATCGCAGATGACGGGCCCCGCGCGCGCTTCACCTGGTCGCTCGCGCGGTGCGTCTACTGCGGGCGGTGCGCCGAGGTGTGCCCGGAGGAGGCGGTCACGATGAGCGCCGAATTCGAGACCGCCACCGGCGAGATCCGCGACCTCACGATGGCCGTCGATGTCTTCATGGGATCGTGCAACCGCTGCGGGCGGTGCTACCGGACGCAGACGCCCCTGGACCCGCCACATCCCCGGCTGCATCACCAGGCGCGCGTCGAGGCCATCTGCGAGAGGTACCGCCCCCCGGGCGCGGCCGCGCCGCCGGGAACGGAGGTCGCGTCATGACCGCGGAAGGCGCCCTGCTCGTCTTCGTCCTCTCGCTCTCGGCCATCGTGTTCGCGGTGTTCGCCATCGAGACCCGCGCCCTGGTGAAGTCCACCTACTGGTACGTGGCGCACAGCTGCTGCCTGATCTTGATCTACGTGACGTACGCGATCTACGCGAACAACCCGTATCTCTTCATCTGGGCGGGCCTGTGCGGCGTCAACACCTGGATCCTGCCGTTCCTGGTCGGCGGGCTGCGGTACACGGCGAAGAGAATCCCGAGCGACGACCGCGCCACCCGCCTGCCCACGGCGATCTTCGCGGTGACCGTCGTGGCCGCCACGATTGCCGTGCGGTCGTACTCGAGGCTGACGCTCGTGCCCCCCGGCAGCCCGCTCGAGCACCTCGATCAGGAAGTGAGCGTGAACCTTCTGGCGGGCCTGCTCCTGTTCGCGTACGGGATCATCGTACTGCTGACGCAGCGCCACCTCTTCAAGCTGGCCATCGGCCTGCTGGTGATGACGGCGGGGGCGCACCTGACGCTCGTCCAGATGGCGCCCGGGTTCTTCACGATGGTCGAGATCGAGGTCCTCACCAAGGTGATGGGGACCGTCTTCGCGATGCTCTACGCCGCCAGGCTGCTGGCGGAGCGGTTCCTGACCGCCGACGCCTCGCTGCTGCTCGCCGAGCCCGGGGAGAGTCCAGGGTCCGCGGGCGGGAGGACAGCGTCATGACCACCGAGACGTCGTTGCTGCTGCCGCTGATCCCGTTCATCCCGCTCCTGGCTGCGCTGTTCGTCGCCCTGGGAGAAACCGACGACGCCGGGCGGCAGGTGGCGTTCGTGTTCGGGACCGTTCCCTCGCTCGTCCTCGGGGGCCTGCTCACGGTGCGCCTCGTGACCCCGCGCGGCGGCCAACCGTTGATCCTGACCGCCTGGGGCGGGTTTCTGTACGCCGACGTCCTCTCGGCGCTGATGATCTGCTGCACCTACCTGGTCGTGGCCAGTGTCGGCATCTACTCCTTCGCCTACATCCGCCATGACGTCGAGCGGGGACTGGTGACCGAGAGCGGATCGCGCCTGTACTACTTCCTCCTGCTGGTCTTCTCCGCGTTCATGACGTGGACCATGATCGTCAGCCACCTGTTCTTCATGTTCCTCGTCATCGAGATCGCGACGATCGCGGTGTCGTTCCTGGTGGCCACCTACAAGACGAAGTACGCGCTAATCGCCTCGTTCAAGTACAACCTGCTCGTCGTCATGGCGATGCTCTTCGCGGTCATGGGCGCGGTGCTCATCTTCGCCCGGATGACCACCGTCGATCCCACCCTGTCCCGGATCCACGTGCTGGAAATGGGGAAGCTGGTGACCCTGCTGCCGGTGTCGCTCGCGCTGACGATCGTTGCGTGCTTCATCTGCGCGTTCGGGACCAAGGGCGGGCTGATGCCATTTCACTCGTGGCTGCCGGACGCGCACTCGGAGGCGCCGGCGCCGATCTCGGCACTGCTCTCCGGCCTCGTGATCGTCGTCGGCCCGTTCGGGTTCGCGAGGACCGTGGCGCTGTTCTCGCCGCACTACACCCAGGTGGTCGTGCTCGTCGCGCTGCTCGGATGCGCCTCGATCGCCGTCGGCATCCTGATGGCGATCGTTCAGGACGATCTCAAGCGGCTGCTGGCCTACTCGACGATCAGCCAGGTGGGCTATGTGTTCGCCGGCATCGGCCTCGGCACCTACCTTGGCATCTACGGCGGCTTGTTTCATGCCGTCACGCACCTGCTCGCCAAGGCGCTTCTCTTCTTTTGCGCGGGCGCCATCATCTATCGCCTCGGCATTCGCCGGATCTCCGATCTCGGCGGCCTCTCGCGCAAGATGCCGATCACCGCGGCCTGCTTCTTCGTCGGGTGCCTGTCGATCGGCGGCCTGCCCTTCTTCGCCGGGTTCCCGAGCAAGTACACCGTCGTGCTCGCGTTCGCCCAGGCGCGTGTGTGGTGGGCTGTCGCCGTCACCGCCTTCGCGGGGACGCTGACGCTCGCCGCGCTGGTCTGGGCGGCTCACCGGGTGTTTTGGGGAGAGGAATCGCCCAGGGTGGCCGCGCTGGCCCCGGCCGCGCGCGAGGTGCCCCTCGTGATGATGGTGCCGATGATCTCGCTGGCCGCCGCCGTCGTGCTCCTCGGCGTCTGGCCCCAGGCCCTGTACCCGGTTCTCGACAGCGGCGTGAGGTCGATCCTTGCGCTGGTCGGCCGGTGAGGTGGAAGATGAGAGGCATCCACGGTACGCTGCGCGACCTGTTCCTGCAGGTGTTCCCGAAGTCGCTGTGGGTCTACCACGTCAACGCCGGCGCCTGCAACGGCTGCGATATTGAGGTCATCGACGTCCTCACGCCCTACTACGACGCGGAGCGGTTCGGGATCAAGCTGGTGGGATCGCCCCGGCACGCCGACGTCCTGCTGGTCTCAGGGCCCGTGACGCGCCAGATCGTTCCGCACCTGAAGCGGTTGTGGGACGCCGTCCCGGAGCCGAAGCTGGTGTTCGCCGTCGGCGCGTGCGCGTGCGGCGGCGGCATCTGGCACGACACTTACGCGGTGGTCGGCGGCGCCGACAAGGTCCTGCCGGTCAACTACTACATCCCCGGGTGCCCGCCCCGGCCCGAGGCGATCGTCTACGGTGTCGCACTGGCGCTCGGGCTCGTGCCAAAGAAAGTGGCGGCGCGTCACCTGTCGGACGAGTTCTTCGAGGAATACAGGCGTCTCAACCCGACGCTTCCAGCCGAGGCGCCCTGACTCCCGGTGGGGCGACCCTTCAAGGTTGCCGAGTGGAAACGGCCCGCGCAGGCCGGGCGAAGGAGACGATCGGCATGGCCAGGGTCCTGATGATCGACGACGACTCCGACATTGTCCAAGCCGCGCGGATTCCCCTCGAAGCGGCCGGGCACGAGTTCCACTCCGCACCGAGCGGCGCCGAGGGCCTGCGGCTGGCCCGGACGATCGTCCCCGACCTCATCATCCTCGACGTGATGATGGAAACCTACACCGCAGGGTTTCACGTCTCCCTGAACCTCCGGGACCCGTCTCCGGACTCCCCGTACGCAGCCTGCCGGCACACGCCGATCCTGATGCTCACCGCGATTCACACGACGACCCCGCTACGGTTCGCGCCCGACCAGGACTACTTGCCGGTCGATGCGTTCCTGGAAAAATCCGCCGGACCGGAGGCGCTCGTGGCCATGGTCGACGAGTTGCTGGCGAAGAGCCGGGGGCGAGGCACCCTGCCGTGAGCGCGATCGACCTCAACCGGCTCGGCGTCTTTCGGACGCCTCCCGGAGAAGGAGCGGCGACCCGAGCGGGCAAGGACACCGGGAGTTCGCAGGTATCTCCGCCGGAGACGGGCGCGGACCAGGAACTGACGAGCAGCCTCGCCTGGCTCATTCGGTTGCGGTGGATCGCCGGTTTTGGGGTTGTCCTCGCGACGCTCGTCGGCGCCAGGATCGCCGGGCTGCCCCTCGCCGAACGGCCGCTCGTCCTCATCGGGCTCGGCATCATCGCCTACAACGCGGTCTTCCACCTCATTCCCGCCCGGTTGCCCGGCCGACCCCTCGAATCGCTCGTCGCCCGCCAGTGGTTTGCGCGGGTCCAGATCGGCGTGGACTGGGTGGCGACCGCCGCCCTCATCCACTTCACCGGCGGAATCGAGAGCCCCGCCATCATCTTCTACCTCTTTCACATCACGATCGCGTCGCTGCTGCTTCCCCACGACCGCGGGTTCTTCTACGTCGCGCTCGCGCCCGCCCTGGTCGGGGCCGTAGCCGTCGGCGAGTACTTGGGGCTGTTGCGGCACGTCCCGTTTGTCGGGGGAGGCGGCTATGCCAGCCCAACGTACATTGCCACGGTCTTGTCGTTCTTCACAGGCTCGGCGTACGCGATGGCCTATTTCTCGATATCGATTTCGCGGCGCCTGCGCCGGCGGGAGCGCGAGATCGCCGGCCTCTACGAGAGCGTGAGGCTCAGCACCTCGACGCTCGAGGTGCCGCTCGTGCTCGCTCGTCTCACCGAGGCCGTCGTCAAGGCGTTGCATTGCCGGGCGGCGTCGATACGCCTTCTCGACAGGACCGGCCGGCTCGACACGATCGCGACGCACGGGTTGAGCGACGCGTACGAGGGCAAGGCGCCGATGGACCTCGGCAAGGCGCTGGTGGACCGCGAGGTGCTGTCGGGGAAGATCGTGCTCGTGGCGGACGTGGCAACCGATGCCCGCGTCTATCACCCCGAGGAAGTGCAGGCCGAGGGCATCAAGACGATGCTCTGCGCGCCGCTCCTCGGCAAGAGTGGCGCGATCGGCGTGTTGCGGGCGTACGGCGGCGAGGACCACGAATTCACTTCGGACGACGGGGTCTTCCTCGGGGCGGTCGGTGCCCACGGCGCCGTGGCGATCGAGAACGCCCAGGCGTACGACGTGCTGAAGACGCTCGACCGCGAGAAGTCGCGATTCGTGCGGATCGTGACGCACGAGCTCCGGTCCCCGCTCCAGGTGACCCAGAACCTGATGGCCGTCCTTCGGGGCGGCTACACCGGCCCGCTGAACGAGCGCCAGGTCGATCTCCTCGAGCGCGCGCGGCACCGGGTCGCGTTCCTCGAGACCCTGGTGGACGACCTGCTCGATCTGGCCGCCGGCCGGACCGATGTCCGCGAAGAGAAGCTGGACCATGGGCTCGTCCGCCTCGCCGACGCGCTCCGGCGCGTGTCCGCGAGGTTCGAGGCCGCGTGCCGCGCCAAGGGGTTGTTCCTGCGGGTCGCCTGCCCTGACGAGAGCCTCTCGGTCTGGTCGGACGAGGCGGCGATCGATCGGCTGGCCGACAACCTCGTAGGAAACGCCGTGAAGTACACCCGTGTTGGCGGCGTGCGCGTGGAGCTCACTCGGGAAGAGGAGACCGCGCGGATCGTGGTCGCCGACACGGGGATCGGAATCCCCACGGCAGAACAGCCACGCCTCTTCCAGGAATTCTTCCGGGCGAGGAACGCGAAGGAGGTGGAGGAGCACGGCACGGGGCTGGGCCTGGCGATCGTGCGTGACCTGGTGACGCGATGCGGCGGGCGCGTCGCGATCGAAAGCGCCGAGAACCAGGGAACCACGGTCACCGTCCTGCTGCCGCTGGCCAGGGACAACGGGCCGGATTCATAGTTGGGGTCCTTCGTCGAGACAACTCGGCCCGACTCGGCGCCCGCAATGGCGGGGAACTACGACATCCTTGGACCGCCCGTCACGGACGGAGAGGACGCGCTGGAGTGGATCTCGAGTCGGGCGTGGTCGAACGGAAAGATCGGCAGGACCGGCTGCTCCTCTATGGCCGAGTACTTCCAGCGAGGCGGGCCTCAGACCGCGAAGGCCCGCCTCGCTAGAACCAGAAACGCTGTTGGCTGAGCCCGCGAAGCGCGGGGCGCGACGACTCACTTCGCCAGGAACGGCACCTTGACCGTCAGGATGCCCCTGGGCACCTTCATCGGATCGACGTTCTTCTGCACGACCGTCTTCCGACCCTGCGGCGTGAAGTACGTCACTTCAACGTCCACGGTCTTCACGTCGCCGAGGCCGAAGTGGACCGGCGATTGACTCTGGGAGGTGTAGCCGCTCCCGGTGTCCACGATGCGCCCGCCGACGACCTTGCGCGTACCGGCCGCGTAGAGCCGCACCTCGGCACCCGCGCGCGTGTAGTGCCCCTTGCTGTCGAGGACAACGACCTGGAGCGACTTGCGCGCCTGCGCCGCCGGCAGGAGGTTGCGATAGACAGCGTTCTTCCCTTCCGGGTTGTTGTTGGAGATCGCGAGGTCGATCGCGCCGTCTCTGTTGAAGTCGGCGAACTCGACCCCATGCGTGGCGCCGTGCTTGCGGAACAACTCGGTCGTCGCGTCGACGAACTTCGTCCCCTCGTTGTGGAAGAAATAGTCCTTCTCGTTGACGGGCTTGTCGATGTACGAGGAGATGTATAGATCGGGTCGCCCGTCATTGTCGTAGTCGGCCCACGCCGACGGCGTCGCCCGCTCGCCGCCCTTCACGCCCATCTGCTCGGCGACGTCGGTGAACCTGCCCTTGCCGTCGTTCTTGTAGAGGAAGTTGCGACCGTAGCCGGCGACGAACAGGTCGAAGAGGCCGTTGTTGTCGAAGTCGATCACGCTCGGCCCGTTGCTCCCCAGCCGGCCTTCCGCGATGCCTTCCATGCCCAGTTCGCCTGCCACGTCGGTGAACGTGGTCCCGTCATTGCGCCACAACCCGTTCTTGTCGCCGTCCTGGTTGGCGCAGAACAGGTCCAGCCTCCCGTCCTGGTTGTAGTCGAACCAGACCGCGCCGACCGTCTTGCGCGGGTCGTCGACGCCCAATTCCTTCGCCACGCTCTTGTAGCGGTCTCCCTCGTTGTGGAACAGGTTGTTCGGCGCATCGCGCTCGGCGACGAACAGGTCCACGCGGCCGTCGTTGTCGTAGTCCACGAAGACGATCTGACGCGATTCCATACCCGACACGTCGACTCCCCACTGCTTGGCGACGTCGGTAAAGTGCCTGCCGTTGCCCTCGTTCCGGTACAGCTTGTTCGCCGCTCCCGATCGCTTCGTGAAGGCGACGTAGATGTCGATATGGCCGTCGCCATCGAAGTCGCCGCACGCCGCGCCCCGAGTATCGATCGTGTCGGCGACGCCCAGATCCTTGGCGATTTCTTTGAATGTGCCGTCGCCGTTGTTCACATACAGCTTGTTCGGCCCCTTCCCGTTCGTGCCGACGAACAGATCGAGGTTGCCGTCGTTGTTGAAATCGGCCCAGCAGTTCGGCTGGCCGCCGCTGACGCCGAAGACGTCCGGCTGGACCGACTCGAACCGGGGTTCGCTGGCCGCCGCCGGCTGGTCTGCGTCTCCGATGGCGACAGGCCCAGCGCCCGCGAGCCAGACCGCCGAGCCGACGAACAGGGCCACCAGGGCCCACCATCCCGTCAGGTGATGCTTCATACTTGCTCCTGTACGCATAACGCGCGCGATTCCGGGACTCTGGCAGAAAAGAGGCTCCCGGCACTCCCACCCGGTTGCTTCACGATCGCCCCGGCCTTCATGACGAAACGGACGTCCTGCAGCACCTTGACGTCGTCCAAGGGGTTGCCGGCGACAGCGATCAGGTCCGCCCGGTAGCCTGGCCGGACTGCCCCGATCTGATCGTCGAGGCGTAGAAGTTCGGCGGCCACGGATGTCGCCGCCTGGATGGCGCGCATCGGTTCCATGCCGGCCTGCACCATGAGGTCGAATTCCTCGGCGTTCGTTCCAGCCACCACGCGCCCGGCATCAGTGCCGAACACGATCTTCACACCCAACGCGAGCGCCTTCCGAAACACCTCCCTGTGGCTCGCCATCACACGACGGACGAAGTCGTCCGAGTACCCGGCGAGCGCGTGCGTCGGGCGCATGTTGGCGAAGGTCGGGCACCAGTAGACGCCGCGCTCGGCCATGAGCCTCAGCGCCTCCTCGTCGAGGAGTATGCCGTGCTCGACGGACCGGACGCCGGCCCTCACCGCGTCCTTCGCCCCCTCGCCGCCGTACGCATGGACCGCCACGTCCCTGCGCCAGCGGCGCGCCTCAGCGACGACGGCGCTGAGTTGGGCAGCACTGAACTGCGAGACCGGCTCCAGTGTCGTTGGACCGACCTGTTTCAGATTGCTCGTGACGTAGACCTTGATCCAGTCCGCGCCGTACTTCACCTGCTGTCGCACGGCCCTGATCATCTCGTCGGTCGTGTCCGCGATGGCGGCGAATTGCGGCAGCCGGGAGTCGATCTCCGGCGCCAACCCGACGTGGTTCATGTGGCCGCCGGTGATCGACAGCGCCATGGTGGACACGAACAGCCGCGGGCCGGGGATGAGGCCGTCACGGATCGCGTCGCGTACCGCGACGTCTGCATAGCCCGCGCCTTCCGAATCCATGTCGCGCGCCGTCGTGAAGCCGGCATGCAGGGTGGCGCGGGAAGCTGCGGCGCCCTGAAGGGCCCGGAACGGGATCGACTTGGTGAGAACGGGGTTCTTCCCGTCCCCGGGGGCAAAGCACATGTGCGTGTGGCTGTCGATCAGGCCTGGCAGCACCGTGTAGTCCGCCAGGTCGATCACCTGCGAGCCAATTGGGGGAACGCTGCACCCGCCCACGCAGCTGATCCGATCCCCTTCGATCAGGATGACGACGTCCGGCAGGGGTTCCGGGCTGATACCGTCAATCAGCTGACCGGCGCGGATCGCAATCGGCGGAAGCGGGTTCATCTGAACGGACGTCCTTTCATCACTCGCGGTCCGGTCTTGATCGACGCGCGTAACCTACCGTCGTTTCGGCAGGCAATCCAGCGAATAATGCTAATTGTCGGATGAAGGCCATTCATGCCGCGGGCGAATCGGCGCTCGGGTTGCTCCGTGCGGTCCGGCGCCGTCGGCTCGGCGGCGCCGGACCCGAACGGTGGTTCCATCGCCAGCCGCAGAGCAACTCGAGGAACTTGGCCGGGGCCGGCAATAGGACGGTGGCTTTCGAGTAGACCACCTCGATCGGGCGGTGGATCCGGAGCTGGGCAACCGGAACGGCGACCAGGCGGCCGGCCTCGAGATCCGGCTGGGCGACACTTGCCGGGACGATTGCCACGCCCTGGCCCGCGGTGACGAATTGCTTGATCGTCTCGAAATCCGCGAGCTCCGCCGCGACGGTGAAAGGGATCCGGTGGTCGGCGAACAGGCGGTCGACGAGGGCGAGCATCGGAGTTCGCCGGGAATGGATGAAGAAGCGCTCGTGACTGAGGTCGGCCATCGTGACGCCCCGCTGTCGGGTGAGGTCGTGGCCGGGAGCAACAACGAGGACGAGCGGGTCGTTGAGGAGCATCTGGGCGTGCAGGCCGCGCAGATTCGTCTGTCTGATGCCGAAGCCGAGATCGGCGTCCCGCTCGGCGACCAGGTGCGCGATCTGATCGCCGTCACAGCGGCTGGTCTTGATGACGATGTTGGGGTGCTGGAGGTGGAACGCGGTCAGCGGTGCCGACAACAGGTAATGCGCCGCCGATTCATGCGCGGCAATCGTGACGCGACCTGACACCAGGTTCCGGATGTCCGCCATGCGTGACTGCAGTTCGTGGCTCAGTCGGACGATGCGCTGCGCGTGCTCGAGCAGCGCGTGACCCGCCTCGGTGAGCGTACACTCGTGCGGGTTTCGCACCACCAGGGGCACGCCGACTTCTTCCTCGAGCTTTCGAATTGTGACGCTCACCGCGCCCTGAGTCCGGAAGACCCGGTCGGCCCCCTTGGTGAAGCTATGCTCTTCGACCACCGCGATGAAGTGCTCGAGTTGGTACAGTTCCATGACGTCTTACTCTCCGGGATCGATTGCGGCCCTCAGTGACGGAGGGCCCTGATCGTCTCCAGGCCTTGGGCGTGCGGCCCGGTCTCGACCCGTCGCAGCGCGATTGCACAGCATAGCGCGAGCAGCGCGAGCGTCGTGAAGATCCACATCCCAGGGCGGTACCCAGCGGGGTTGGCTGAGCCGGCCAGCCAGCGGTCGTCGGACCATCCGACCAGCAGATTCACGCCCACGAGGCCGATCTGCTGAATGGCATCCACGACCGCGCTGGCAAACCCGAGGCGGGAGCGGTCCACGACCAGGACCACCGACATCCACAGCACGGCCGGCACCATCGCGAACGCCACGCCCATCAATGCCATCGGCACGATCGGCGGAACGTCGGTCCAGGCCAGCAGCAGAAACACGGGAAGGAGCAGGAACGACCCGAGCAACATGAAGAGCGAGCGGTTGCCGTGGCGATCGACGAGGTGACCGAACAGCGGCATGCACAGCAGAGAGAACATGGGCTCCATGCCGACGAGCAGTGACGCGGCTTGCGGCGTTGCCTGCCGCACGTCGATCAGGAACTTCTGACCGAAGGTCTGAAACGGGAAGATGCAGCCGTAGAACGTCACGCACAGCGCCGCGAGCAGCCAGAACGACCGGTTGAAGACGAAGAGGTCGTGGAAGCGGCCGCCGGCCCGGTGGCTCACAGCGCCAAGTTCGTAGCGCCGCTCTCCTCGTGAGTCGAGGATCCAGAACAAGACCGCCCCCGCGACGCAGACCCCCCCGAACCCAATGGCCATCAAGAGCGGCCACCGCCAGTACCCATACGCAGCCGCGGCCCACGCCGGGGACGTTTGTGCGCTGAGAGAGCCCAGGCGGCACACCGACGTCCTGATGCCAAAGGCCAGGCTCAGCTCGCCGCGGAGGAACCAGCGGGCGATGGCCACGTGCGTGGCCATCGCCAGCGATTCGGCGCCCATCCCGGTAATCACGCGGCCGGAGGCCATCGAGCTGATGCGGGGGCTGAGCGCCGTCACCACGAGACCCGCGAAGACCAGCGTGCTGAAGAGCAACATCGATTTCTTCGCGCCAATGCGGTCGATGATGAGGCCGGCGGCGAGCAGGACGAAAACGTTCGGGAGGCTGTAGGAGGCCTGCAGCAGGCCGATCTGCGAATCGGTGAAATGCAGCTGCCGGCTGAGAAGCGGGGCCAGGGGTCCGATCGCGTCAAAGGCGTAGTAGCTGCCGTACACCGCGACGCTCATCGCCAACAGCGCCGCCCATCGGGATCGAGCAGTCGGGAAGCGTTTGCCAATCGCGATGGATCTCGCCTGAGCGTCGGCCACGGGCCTGTCTCCTTGGAAGAACGCGCACGGACGTGGCGACGACTATACCCCGCTCACCCCGACCGCGCACCATTCCGCTCTTCATCGTGGGATTGTCGGCGGCGGGCCGCGGCCGCATGGCCTCACCCGGCCATCAACGGTCTTCATCGGACGATTAGCACAATTCGTTGGATCGCACCAGGGAATTGACGGAAGGTTACGCTGGCTTTTCGAAGACCGCAGGAGCGTGAGGCCCCCGAGAGATCGACCACGACCCAGGGTTGCCGATGATCGCCCCACGGGCGCCCATTAGCCCAGTTGATTCAATTCGTGTCCAACGCGACAGGGAGGCAATGCATGGCCAGACAAGCACGGTGGGTGCTGGCGACAGTAATCGTTGCGGCGACGTTCTGTACCATGGACTCGGTGGCGGCCCAGACCAGCTTTGCAACCCTTCGAGGAAAGGTCAGCGACCAGCAGGGAGGCGTGCTGCCAGGGGCCACCGTGACGGCGCGCCAAACCGAGACGAACACGACCCGCACGGGTGTCACCAACGAAGCGGGCCAGTTCTACCTGCCAAGTCTGCCGTCGGGCACCTACGCGGTGACCGTCGAGCTGCCCGGTTTCGCGGCTGAGAAGCGGACGATGACCTTGCGGGTGGGCCAGGAGGCGACCGC
>DASVIS010000147.1:0-6967 GCA_036381995.1 Vicinamibacterales bacterium
GTCCTGCGAGTTGAGCGACGTATCCCGCAGGAAGGTGAACGCGCGGCCTTCGAGCTTGTTCGTCCCGGAGCGCGTAACGACGTTGATGACCGCGCCCGATGCCTGGCCGTACTCCGCGGAGAACTGGCTGGCCATCACGACGTACTCGCGCACCGTCTCGAGCGACATGCTGCCGCGGGTGGTGTTGAGCGCCACTTCGTCGTTGCTCGTCCCGTCGACCAGCATCGAGTTGTTCCGCGTCAGCTGGCCGCCGGTATTGAGGCCGCCGCCACCGACACCAGTCACGCCGGGCGTCAGCTGCGCAAGTTGCGTGAAGTCACGCCCCGCGATCGGCAGGCTGTCGAGCTGCGAACGGTTGATGGTCGTGCCCATCGTGCTCTTGGTCGTCTCGACGAGCGACACATCGCCGGTCACCGTCACCGTCTCCTGGATGTTCGACAGTTTCAACGTCAGGTTGATGGTGGCTTCCTGGCCAATCGTCAGCACCATGCCGGAGCGGACCTCCTTGTTGAAGCCGACGATCTCCACCGTCATTTCGTACGCCCCGGGAGGCAGGGCGGCGACCCGGTAGTAACCACGCTGGTCGGTGGTCGTCACCCGGTTCCATCCCGTCTCGATGTTCTTGACGGTGATGGTGACACCAGGCAGGACGGCGCCCTGCTCGTCCACGACCGTGCCCAGAAGGGTTGCTCCGGTCGTCTGCGCGGACAAGCCGGCAGATGCAGCGAGCAGCATGACGATGGCCAGCACGACCCAGCGCTTTCTCCAGTCAGAACCCCGCATAGCGCCTCCTGAGAGAGTGCACGCCGGAATGCGATGGCTGCCAATGCAGCGGGTATCGCGAGGCGCGCGAACAACTGAACTGTCTGGTGTCGGATTGAGCCTGGGGAGCGTGGAAGCTGAACAGTAGCACCACTCTTCCCGCGATGCAATGCGGATCGGTCATGTCTCCGCAACCGGTCGAAGGTCCGTGCTCTGCCGGCGGCCGCGGGTGGCGCTTCGACGCACACGGACCTTCGGCGGGCTCTCAGATTGCCTGCTGCCACGCCTTGATCGCGTCGAGCGGGTGGATCAGCATGATCACGTTGAGCGTGAGGTTGTCGCGGATGCAGGCGCCGACGATGACCTCCAGCGCGACCGCGACGGCCACCGTCACCCACACTGGCCACCGCCGCGCGAGGACGAACCCTGCCGCACAGAAGAGGACGTCGCTGACGGAGTTGACGATGCTGTCGCCGTAGTAATCGAGCGAGATCGTCATCGCGCGGTAGCGCTCGATGACGAAGCTGCTGTTCTCGAACGTCTCCCAGCACGCCTCGAAGACCACCGCGAGGACGAACCGCAGCCCTGCCGGCCATCGCCGGCCGACCAGCCACAGGAGCCCGTAGAGCAGGAAGCCGTGGATGACGTGCGACGGGCTGTACCAGTCCGAGATGTGCTGGGAATTCTCAGCGCTCAGCACGACTCCGTGCCAGAGCTTCACGTAGCCGCACTTGCAGATGGGGGGGCGGCCCATCGCGTACTGCGCCACCGCCTGAACGGCAATGACGACCAGCGCGGCGAGCACGTACGTCCGGAGGGGCACCCGATCGTACCATCGCGGTTCGACGGCCGGCCGCGGAGCGCTCGCAGCGAGTTTCTGGTCAATCACGACCGGGCATTGTAACCGGTTCCCGCCAATCGACCGAGACCCGACGTCCGACAGTCCTCATCGCCTGGCCAGACTGCTATCGAATCCGGACGACGCCGGGAGAGACGGCGGCGAACTTCGAGAACACTGCGGGATCGTGGCCCGGCACAATCAGGCGCGGATCGGAGGCCAGCGCCAGGATGCGCTGCTGCGCGTCGAGATTGCATACCCGATCGGCGCCCGCTACCGGCGTCTGCTTCTCGAGGTTCTCGTACAGGTAGATGTTGTCCGACGCCAGGACCACCGTGCCGGCGGCGGTCTTCACGCTCACGAACTGCGACGCGTGCGTGTGGCAGCCACCCTGGTGCGCGTCGAGGCCTGGGAGGACCTCCTGGTCCTTTCCCAGCAACCGCAGTCGACCCTCCGTGTTGGCGCGGACCGCTGCCAGCACGTCGTCCGGCTCGATGCCGCCGTGGGCGCCGCCCGGCTGCCACGCGTCGTCCGTGTAGTACGCAAACTCGTCGCGCTGCATCCACACCGTCGCCTTGGGGAACAGGTCGAGACTGCCGGCGTGGTCCCAGTGCATGTGGGTAATGACGATGTCTGTGATGTCCTGCGGCTGCAGGCCGAGCGCCGCGATGGCCAGCGACGGCTTGACGTAGTCCCTCACCTTCCACTGCTCGATCAGGCGCTCCCGGTAGAAGCCGCAGTCGACGAGGACCGCACGACCGTCGGGCCTCTTCACCACCCAGAAGGCCACGGGGATGTCGAGCCGGCGCGACGGGTCGGCCCCGGCGACGAGACCCGAGACGCGGAATTGCGGCAGCACACCGTAGCGGACGGCGTAGACCTCGTACGGACCTGCGGCGGACGGGGGTTGGCTCTGCGGAGCTGCCAGGCTCACTCGCACGGCGCACGGCGCCGTCTCCGGCGAGTGAACGGCGGACGCGGCTCCGACCGCACACGCAACAATCAGGACTGAGCCGATGGCTGGCGGAAAGCAACGCGTGATGAAGCCTCCATGTCGAAGCTGACGACTCCGCGCGAGCCGAGTATACACCGCGAGGCGCGTGACAGCGGCCGGCCGCCGGGCCGGCTGATTCTCGTGTCAGCGATTACGCCCACGGACGCAAGTGAGGGGAAGACGACGACTTCGATCGGCCTCGCGCGCGCCTATGCCCGCGGCGGAAAGAGAGGCGCCGCCATCCACTCCGGCTCCTCGCTACCGCGATCCTGGCCGCCCGGCGCTACGCCGCGCCAGCCGGGCCTGGGCCTCCGCCAGTACCTTGTCCGACGCGAACGAGAAGTGTACGTGTGAGAGGGATCACTGCGGTGGCATGCCCGAGCGCCAGTCGAGCCAGGGCGGACCAGATAGCGGTGGACAATCGGGCGATACCCAGGGACTCTCGCAGACCGTCGACGCGGCCGATGAGACCGTCGAAGAACTCGCAGACGAGGGGCAGGACTACGAGGCGGGAATCCTGAATGGCATCGAGGATGCGGCCGACCACCCCGAGAAGTCTGTGCCCAGCCACGACGGCCAGGAGAGACAAGAAGACGACGGGCCCGGTCGGGGGCCGGCGTAGTATCGTCCCGCGTCGTCCTCAACCACCGAGTGAGCGAAGATCGAAGGGCGACGGACGGTGCGGCCAGTGACGCTCGCCGCGCATCGCGGCAAGGAACACGAACGCTGCGGCAGCGGCACGTCGACCGGATCGGGCGGCGCGTCGACGGAGTCGTAGATCGGCTGAATCCGGCCGGCTCACCGGGACGAAGCAGCGGCCGCGCCCGAAGTGAGCCTGGCCGCCAGCCACTGCGCTGCGTCGAACTCGGCGCCAAAGCCCGCGAGGCCCAGTCGCTGCGGCTCATCGTTCGAACCAGGGGTGTCGAGTCGCTCGCCGGCGCGCCTCACGAACCAGCGAGCGTCCTCCAGTTGCCGACTCATCTGGCCGAAGTCGGCATCACAGAGGCTCACACGAGCGCCAAGCACCGAGGCGCGGGCCTCGAGCAGGTCGTTGCGCAACTCCGCAGCCTGGAGCGCGCGATCGAGTGTCCGCCTGCCGGAGGCCCCCCAGAGCCATCCGCCCAGAAGCGCCACCAACAATGCCACGAACACGCCGCCGCGCAGCGTCACAGCCGGCCCATCAGCAACAGGATCAACAGGATCACGACCACGATCCCCAGGCCGCCGCTCGGGTAGTAACCCCAGCTCCGACTGTGTGGCCAGGTGGGCAGCGCCCCCAGCAACATCAGCACAACGATCACGAGCAGGATAGTCAGCATCGATCTTCTCCTTGCGTGTCAACGAGACGACCTTGTGAGTCTTGGCGTCAGTCGCGTTCCGTTGGACATTCTGCGCGCCCAACTCGACGTTCTGCGCGGCGCCGCCAGCATCGCCAGGTACGTGTCAATCCCGTCCTCGATCTCGCCAGGGGAAGTGCGGCGTCAGCCCGACGAGCTGGTCCTTGTAGGCACAGAGCATGATCTCGCGGAAGATCGACAGCGCCGCGCGCCCGCCAGTCTCGCTCGTCTTGGAGGGGCCGATTGCCGGGGGGCGGCCCCATCCCGTGGGCTCTCCGCCGACATTCCTCTCCTCCAGCCTGTCCCCACGCCTGGAACCCGGTCAATTACCCCGACGTATCTTTCTGACGCGTCGCCTTTACGCCTGTGAGAATCCCGAGTCCCAAGAGCACGATTGCGCCCACCGCAATCCAGTGTGCGGGCATGTGCAGCAAGTAGGCAGCGTAGACCAGGCCGCCAATTACAATCGCGAATCCAATAGAGTACAGGCTGAATGACATCAGATCTCCTTCTCGAGCCAGCGGTGGCGGTCGTCCCTACCAGTGGTAACACTGGTCCCCAGGAGAACTCGATGTGCTGACGCTGCGGGTCCGAAAGGCTCTACTGGCGATGATAGGTCCGGACCAGCCGGCTTGGCTGTGCTCAATTGAACACGGCCGCTTCACCGTGCCGATGATTCGGCGGTTTTGTGCGCGACCACCTTCGAGGACACTCGTCGGATTGGATGGCGGGAGGAAGGGCAATCTGCAGCTCGCCGGGAAGCGGTCGCCGCGTTTCACGCGCGGCGACCGCACTGCCGGCCCCGGATGTTCGTCAGCGCAGCTTCGCCACCTCGGCCAGACCTTTCTGCAGATCCTCGGCATTCATGACCGGGGTCAGCGTCACGGACGCGTCCAGCCCCATGAAGAGAGGCTCCACCAGGAGAGGAATCTGTGAGACGTCCTGCATGTTGAACACGATCAGCATCGAACGCTTCCCCTCGTCCGGAAAGAAGTACGCGGCTTCAGGCTTGAGCCGTTCGACGAGCGACTGAATCGTACGCGGGAGGGAGCCGTCCTTGATCGCGCTGTTGCCGGTCTCCACGGGCATCTTCGCTCTGAGCATCATTCGCATCGCATCCTCCTGACCATACGTCCATCCGATTTCTGTCTGTCCTCGGCGCGGGTTGACGGCGCTTCGACCCTGTCGAGCGCCGCGAACCACGCGGGAGGTAGGTGCTGCCGCCCGAGAAACGACGACGAGGGCACGAGCCCCTCGAGACGCAGCGACGTGACCACCGTCGTGGCGCGCGCCGCCCTTCGCTACGGATTCTGTTTGACCGGTAGAATTCCAGATTACCACCAATCCAACAGCGAGGCAGAGGCCCGGCCGCCCGCGAACCCGCAGAATTCTGGACTGAAGCGCTCCCCTCACTTATTATAGGAAGATTGTGGGGTCTGCCATGCGCCGATTTCGAGCAAAGGTCGTGGAATGGACATTCTGGAACCCGGTTACAGCTATCGGGAATCTGAGCTGATCAAGGCCGCCGGCCTCTACCCATTTTTCCACGTGCTCTCGTCCTCTGACGGTCCCGTCGTCACGGTCGATGGCCGGCGTGTGATCATGCTGGGATCGAACAATTACCTGGGGCTGACCCACCATCCGGAAGTCCTTCAGGCTGCCCACGACGCATTGGACCGCTACGGCACGGGCTGCACCGGCTCGCGGTTCCTGAACGGCAACCTCGACCTCCACGAGACCCTCGAGCGCGAGCTGGCGGCGTTCACGGGCCGGCAGGCGGCGCTGGTCTTCTCGTCCGGCTTCCTGGCCAACCTGGGCACTATCGGCCTGATCGGCAGCGCCGAGGATGCGGTCCTCTTCTGCGCATCCGAGAACCATGCGAGTCTGTTCGACGGGGCCCGGATGGCGCGCAGCCGCCGGGTGCGACTCTTCTCGGACGTCGAGGAACTGGCTCGACAGCTCGGGCGCAAGACGTCATGGCCGAACGCACTCGTGGTGACCGACGGCGTCTTCTCGATGACCGGCCGCGAAGCGGACCTGCGCCGGGTTGCGGAGCTCAAGCGCCGATTCGGGTTCCGGATCTACGTGGACGACGCGCACGGCTTTGGCGTGCTCGGCCCGCAGGGCAGGGGCACGGCGGCGCACCAGGGCGTGGCGGACACGATCGATCTGCTGTTTGGCACTTTCAGCAAGGCCCTCGCAAGCATGGGAGGCTTCGTCGCCGGCGACCGTCCGGTGATCGAGTACCTCCGCCACAAGGTCCGGACGCTGATCTTCTCGGCGGCCCTGCCGCCGGCTTCCGCGGCTGCTGCCCTCACCGCCCTTCGCGTGATGCAGCGCGACCAGACCTTGTTCGACCGTCTCTGGCAGAACGCCGACTACTTCCGGTCGTCGGTCGAACGCCTCGGCTACCAGACGATGGGGACGACCACGCCCATCATTCCACTGTTCATCGGCTCGGAAGCGGTGGCGATGCGGATGTGCTGCGAGGCCCTGCAGCTCGGCGTGTTCGCGACACCCGCGGTCTATCCGGCGGTGCCAAAGGGGCACGCGCTCATCCGCACGAGCGTCACGCCCGCGCACACGCGTGAGCACCTGGATGCGGCGCTCGATGTGCTCGCACGGCTCGCCGAACGACACCCGATCTTCAAGGGCGATCCGAGCCGGCTGCCCGCGGCCCGCGACACGGACATCGCGCGAGAGGTCAAGCGCTGCCTGTCGGAGCAGACGCCTCGCCAGCCGAACGCGGCTGCCACGCAGCCGCCGCTCTAGTCTTGCCCGACCTGGTCGCTGACGGTCCTGGAGGACCGAGGAACTTGCGTTGCTCTCGGAGTCGCTACTGATGTCATCGGCCTCGGTTCGATCGCGCACGACTGTCGTCGTCTCCGCCGTGGTGGTCGCGATGGTGATCGGTGTCGCCGCGCGCCGGGCCACGCCGCGCCCGGCGACCTTCGATTCCGATGCGCCGTACACCCCGTGGATCGAATCGCGCGCCCCCGGCGTGTTCGACTCGGCCACACAGCAACTGCGCGGCTT
>DASVIS010000148.1:0-5791 GCA_036381995.1 Vicinamibacterales bacterium
ACCGCGTGAGCACGAGGCGGAAGTCGTTCGTGGAGCATGGGAGCCGCTCGGGCCTGGCGTCGTGAGCGCCCGTCCGAGCCGCCTCTCGGTTTCCGCCGCGCCACTCGAAATTCGTGTGCAATCGCGATAGGATCGAACGGGAGCGTTCATGCCGCACCAGCCACGCCTGTTCACGCCGCTGAGGCTTCGGGACGTCGAGTTCCGCAACCGCGTCTTCGTTTCACCGATGTGCCAGTACTCGGCCGAGGACGGGCTCGCGACCGACTGGCATCTCGTTCACCTCGGCAGCCGCGCGGTCGGCGGGGCGGGCCTGGTGATGGTCGAGGCGACAGCGGTGACACCTGACGGGCGAATCTCGCCGGTGGACATGGGCCTCTGGTCGGACGCGCACGGAGCGGCGCTCTCGCGGATCGCGGCGTTCATCAAGGCCCAGGGGGCCGCGGCGGGTGTGCAGTTGGCGCACGCCGGGCGGAAGGCCTCGACCTCGGCGCCGTGGGCCGGCGGCCGCGCCGTGGCGATCGCCGATGGCGGATGGACTCCCGTCGCGCCGAGCCCGATCCCGTTCGGCCCGGGGTTCCCGGAACCGCACGAACTCACGCCCACGGAAATCGTTCAAATCGTCGGGCGATTCGCGGACGCGGCGCGGCGGGCGCATGCTGCGGGCTTCGACGTGATCGAACTGCACGCGGCTCACGGCTATCTGCTCCACGAGTTCCTGTCGCCGCTGACCAACACCCGCGCCGACCAATTTGGCGGGAGCTTCGACAACCGCGTGCGGTTTCCACTGGCCGTCGCGGCGCACCTCCGGGAGGTCTGGCCCTCGTCGCTGCCGATGTTCGTGCGGATCTCGGCGACCGACTGGGTCGAAGGAGGATGGTCACTGGATGAGTCCGTGGAGTTTGCGCGGCGTCTGAAGGCCCTCGGGATCGACCTCGTGGACTGTTCGAGCGGCGGAGCCGTCCCCGACGCGAAGATTCCAGTCGGCCCCGGGTACCAGACGCCGCTCGCGGCGGCGGTCCGGAAGGGCGCCGGGATTGCGACCGGTGCCGTGGGGATGATCACGAGCCCCGAGCAGGCGGAGCAGATTGTCGCGACCGGTCAGGCCGATGCCGTGCTGCTCGCACGCGAACTGCTGCGGAATCCGTATTGGCCGCTCGTGGCCGCGAGGAAGCTCGGGGCCTCGGTCGAGTGGCCCAGACAGTATCTGCGCGCCCGGCCCAGCCAGCCTTGACGCGCCCTTCGGGCCACGGCTGTGCCATTCTTACGCCTTGTCATGGGTGTCGGCCCGGATCGCCCCGGCGCCGGCCAGTTGAAGTGCAGAGCAGCTGGTCCGCGCGGTGCGACTGGACGGCAGCGTTCTGGGCTCAACAACCGTGGATGGTGTCTAACGCGACGTGCCGGTACAGATTCAGGGGGCTCTGTGATGACGCGCAACAGGACCCGCGGCGGCATGTCGCCACTAGTCTGGTTCGAGGGCTTCTGGCAGGACCTGCGATTCGCCGCGCGCGCACTACGGAGGTCGCCCGGTTACACGGCAGCCGCGTTTGTGACTCTGGCACTCGGCATCGGCGCCAGCACCGCCATCTTCAGCGTTCTCTACGGAGTGCTGCTTCGGCCGCTTCCATACCTGAGTGCTGACCGGCTCGCGCTCGTCCAGACCCGCAATCGAACGACCGGCGCGATCGACCCGAGCGGTTTCTCGGGGCCCGACTTCGACGAGTGGCGCCGGCGGCTGCGTTCGTTTGAATCGTTGGCGCTGTGCTCGAGCAACATCTTCGCCCTCGACCGCGACCAGGGCTCTGAGACTGTGAAAGGTGCCTTCGTGTCGCGGGAGTTCTTCGCGGTCCTTGGCGTGTACCCGCAGCTCGGGCGTGTGCCTTCGGGGACCGACGAGATCGTCATCAGCGACGACTTCTGGCGGCGCCGGTTCGATGGCGACCCGCGCATTGTCGGACGGCGCGTCCGACTGAACGGCGGGCCGGCCACGATCGTCGGAGTCGCCGGCCCGGGGATCACGTTCCCCACCGAAACCAGATCAAGCTTGGGAGCGCCGCCAGAACCTCCCGACCTATGGGCGCCATTCGATGCCGCCCCCTGGGCCAAGCGGCGCGCGTTCGCCGTTGGCCAACTTGTCGGCCGAATGGCGTCGGGACGCACAGCGGCCCAGGTGACCGCGGACGTCGATGCGGTGGCACAGTCGTTCCGGCGCGACTATCCAGATTGGGACGAGGGCCGCGACCCTGTCGTTGTGTCGCTACCGGCCGAACTATACGGGGGCCTGCGCCCTGCGCTGTGGCTGCTGTTCGGCGCGGTCGGCTGTGTACTGCTGGTCGCCTGCGCCAATGTCACCAACCTGCTCCTCGTGAGACAGACGTCGCGCGGAGGGGAGACCGCGGTGCGCATCTGGCTTGGTGCGCCGGTCTCGCGTCTCGTGTCGCACGTTTTCAGCGAGGCGGCGTTGCTGGCCTCCGGCGGAGGAGTGCTGGGAGTCGCCCTCGCAGTCTGGGTGGTCGCGCTGCTGCGATGGTTCGAGCCTGCGGACCTGCCTCGTCTCGATGCCATTCACGTCGATCTTCCGGTCCTCTTCTTTGCTGCCGGCGTCTCGGCACTCTGCGCGATCATGTCCGTTGCTGTGCCGGCCTGGCGGCTGATCGCGACGGGAGCCGAGGTCGCTCGCGATGCAGAGGGACGGCGTTACACGTCGGGCAGGAGCGCGCAACGCATCCGTTCAGGCCTGGTGGTCACCGAACTCGCCGTGTCGTTGATGCTACTGGTGGCAGCCACTCTTCTGGCGCGCAGCTTCGCTCGCCTTGCAGGAACCGACATCGGCGTGGACACCGACAAGGTTGTGGCCGTTGAGCTGAACCTGGCGATGGGGCGCACGCTCTCGCCCGACCGTCAAATCCAGCTCGCCGACCGGCTCGTGGAGGCGACGCGACGTCTGCCGGGCGTCCGCGCGGCTGCGGCCGCCAACGGTCTGCCCCCGAACCGGTCGCGCATGATGATGTCGTTCAATCTGCCCGATTGGAGGACCGGCCGGCCGGTCCAGCGCGACATCGGGATGCTGAATCCGACCCCACAGTACTTCAGCGCGTTGGGGATTCCTTTGGTGAGAGGCCGGCTCTTCTCGGCGGCCGATGGCGCGAATGCTCCCCAAATTGCCATCGTCAATGTGACCGCTGCGAACCGCCTGTTTGGTGCGCTCGACGTGGTCGGCCGAACGCTGCCGGGAAGCCGGAAGGCCGGGGAGAAGTTCACCACCATCGTCGGCGTCGTGGGAGACGTGAAGTACTCCGGGCTCGGAGAAGCCGTCGGGGAAACGGTCTACGTGCCGTTTCCCCAGTACCCGTTCCGCAACATGATGCTGATCGCTCGAACGCTCGGCGACCCGCGCCAGGTGTCCGCCAGCCTAACTCGACTGGTTCACAGCATCGACCCCGAGATCACCGTCGGCGCGGTCCGAACGCTGGACGACATCGTGTGGGATGCGGTGGCGCGGCCTCGATTCCGAACGTTCCTGCTGTCGAGCCTGGCTGCGCTCGCTTTGGCGCTTGCGGTCGTCGGTCTGTACGGCGTCGCCGCGTACGCGGTGAATCAACGCAGGGTGGAGATCGGTCTGCGCCTGGCGTTCGGTGCGCGGCCGGGACAGATCGTGGCGATGATCGTGCGAGACGCGTTGCGGCTCGCCATTGTCGGCGCCGTCATCGGTCTCCTCGCGGCGGCCCTGTTCGCCCGCACGCTCGCGGTGTTCCTGTACGGCGTAACGACCAGCGACGCGCCGTCGTTCGTGCTCGCAGCCGTGGCCCTCGTCCTCGTGGCGGCCGGTGCCGCTTGTCTTGCCGCCCGCAAGGCGGCACACCTCGACCCGGCGGTTGCCCTGAGAGCGGAATGAAGTCGGTCGCGTCTGAGCGGCGCGGAGACGTACCCGGACCGAGGCAGTCCAATCGAGCGCCAGCGGAGTTCGGCGAAAGACGATGGATTCACCTGCTGAGAACGCACCGTCGCGGGCGCGATCACGGCTGCGGTAGCCAACGCCAGTGCCGCCACGCGGTGCCGGTCGAGTCGTCCGGACCAGGCCACGGCATCAGGGCGTGATCTTGCGGCGCATGAGGACACCCGAGTCGACGGTCTGGCCCGAGCGTGAGATGGCACTGAAGTACATCTGGTCGCCGATGATTTCGGCCGCCAGGAACGCCTGATCGGTATCGAACCCTTTCGCCGTAAGGCCGCTCTTCCGGTCGATGTCACCTTTCCGCAGTTCGCCCCCCGATCCGACGACGAAATACGCGATCCCCTGTTGCGGTTTCACGCGTTCATAGAAGTGGTCGTGCCCGCTGAAAACGACGCTCACGTTGTACTTCACGAAGAACGGCTCGAGCACTTTGCGCAGGCTCAGATCGGAGCCGTGCAGTCCGCCTGACGAGTAGATCGGTTCGTGGAAGACGGCGATCTTCCAGTCGCTGCTCGAGGCCTTGAGCTCATTCTCGAGCCATTGGAACTGCTCCGGTGTGGGGTAGGTGGCCTCGAGCAAGAAGAGGCAGATCTCCGGCCTCGGGTTGACGGTGTAGTAGAGCTTCCCGCCCATGTTGAACAGCTTGTAGTAACGCTGTTCGCGGGCGTCGTGGTTGCCGAGCGACGCGTAGAACTTCACGCCGGCATCGAGGAGCGGCTTGTAGGGAACCTCGAACTTCGTTTTGAAGTCTTGCGGGCGCTCCGATCCGAGCAGGTTGTCCCCGACCGTCACGACCGTGTCGAACTTGAACCGCTCGTGGAGTTTGGCCATTTGCTCGGCGAGCTGGTACTGCGCCGGGGCGTTGTCGCCGAAGTCCCCAAGCACGGCGAACTTGAACGAGCCGTCCGTGTTCGGAAACGGGGCTATCGGTACGGCAGGCGCCTGCCTGGCATCGAGACGGGCGCCGCCGGTGATGATACCGCTGTCGCGGTAAGCGACCCCGGCCACGACGAAGAGGCACAAGAGAACGATGAACGGTAGGTGACGCGTGCGCATGATGACTTCTGTCTCCGGTTACTTCGGGATGGCGTTGTCGATAAAGTCCGCAATGACGTGGGCGTGGGTGTCCAGCAGGATCAGCCAGAGCCCGACGAACCGGTACTCGAGATCCTCAGTCAGCTTCGGCAGCGTCTGCAGGACCTCGGGCGGTACCCCGCTCAGGGGCACGGCGTCGGGGTAGCGGCCGTTTACGGTGAGCCTCAGCGCGACCGGGTCGACCGTGTTCTCTTCCAGGACCGACCTCCTCAACTTCCGGCCAACAGGCCCGGCAAAGACGGTTGCGAGCAGGCGTTTGATGACCGGGCGCGCCTCTGGCGTGAAGATGTCGCCGGGCTTCGCGGTCGCGCGGGCCGTTCGCATGAGCTTTTCAAACGTTCGCTGGTTCTTGTCGATCTGATCTGGCGTCGCTTCCGTCGGCAGTTTCGGCAGTGATCGCTCGAGCTTCACGTGCAGCGCGACGTATTCCTTTAGACGGATGTTCATCGTCGCAAGCGCCTCCGCGTCCGCCGGGGTCAACGGCCCGACGACACGCTCGGTCGCGGGCGCCGACGCCGGGGACTCGGTGGTTGCCGGAGACGCAGCGGGAATGCCGTCGTGTGAGCATGCGCCCAGCGTCAGGATAGCCACCGCGACAACACTCATGATGTTCCGCATTGCAGACATGCATGTCTCCTCTCTCAATATTGGCGTTTGCCAGGACGGTACCGCAATTGATCTCGCCCACGCCGCCACGCGCGACGACGATCCGCGATCCGACCCACCCACGATGCAGCAATCGCC
>DASVIS010000149.1:0-5234 GCA_036381995.1 Vicinamibacterales bacterium
ATGGTGTTCGACTACGGGGAGCAGGGAACCGGGGGCGAGGGGCGGGAAGGGGGATTGAGAATTGAGAATTGAAAATTGAAGGTCGAGCAGGGACAGCAAGAGGCGGAAATGCGGGGAGGACACGCATGGTGACCACCGGAAACTCAATCGAGCGATTCGTGTCCGGCAGGACGATGGCGATCGTGGGCGTGTCGAGCGGGGGCAAAGGGTTCGGCAACCGCCACGGGTGTCCGGCACCTCTGGCTCCAGCAAGGCGCGGATTCGCCGGCGGCCTTGCGGGCGTGCGAACAGCTGGGCTTGGACGTCGTTCACGGCCAGTGCATCCTGATGTTCGCCGAGCCGGTCGCTTCCTTGCACAAGTTCCACCGGTGGATTTGGAAGATCGTCGGGAAGATCCCGCAGTAGGCGGACCTTTGTGTTATCGTAAAACAACCTCCCGACAACACAGGAGTTCCGTATGAGACTGGGAATACCCGAGCTGATCCTGATCCTCGCGATCATCCTGCTGCTTTTCGGCACGAGCCGTCTGGCCGGCCTGGGCAAGGGGCTGGGGCAGGCAATCCGCGGGTTCAAGAACGAAGTGGACACCCCGAAGAAGGACGACCCCGATACCAAGTAGCTGCGTCGCCCCCCATCTAGATTCCGAGGAACGATCTCGCCATCAGAATTCAAATCGCGCGGACAACTGCAGTCGGCGTGCAGGCTGCGCCGAGATCGGCTGGCCGAAGAACGGCGAGCTGAGATTGCCGACGTAGCCGTTGTAGTTGACGCGGTTCAGCACGTTGAACGCGTCCAAGCCCACCGTCACTTTCGCGCCGTCGTCCCGCTGCTCGCCGCGTCCCAGCGCGAACTCATGCGACCAGCGGAGATCCAGCCTTGCCGACCCCGGCCCTTCGAGGCTGTTGCGCGACACACCCGCCGGCCGGGCGTTCGTCGTGCCGTTGTTGTAGTCGTCACGCCCGGTCCGCAGGCTGTAGGGCCGGCCCGACCGCAGTGACAGGTTCATGCCCAGCGTGAACCACGACTTCGGAGCGAATGCGCCCACGAGATCGAACCGATGGCGCTGGTCGAAGTCGGCGCGCGACCACTCGCCGGTGAGGTCGTGGTCGTTGGCGGGCCTCGAGCCGATGCCGCTCGTGTCGTTCTGGGCGCGGCTCAGCACGTACTGCACCGACCCGTTGAACAGCCGGCTCAAGCGTCCGCGCACGGTGACCTGCAGCGAGTGGCTCCATTGCCGGCCGGTCGCGTCCATCACCCGGATGATGCCGTGCGTCGCATCGGGCCTCGTCAGATACAGCGGCGGCGGCGGCGCGTTGATGTCGAGCGAGCGGAACAGATCCACGCCGCGCGTGCCCGTGTAATTGATGGCGAGCGTCGTGGACTTGGCCAGCTGGCGCTCGACGCCGAGGCCGAACTGGGCCGTGTAGGGCATGTGCACGGACGGCGAGAACTGGACGAGACTCGTCGGCTGATTGGCGATCGTCGCGCCTGGCGCCAGCGGGTCCGGGTAACCCGGATCGAGGAGAGTGTAGTGGAAGAGTCGTCCCTCCTTCGACTGCAGGACGTCGAGCATCGGTCCGGTGCCCGTTCGATCGTAGAAGACACCGAAACCGCCGCGAACCACCGTGCGGGCATTCGACGCCGGCGCCCAGGCGAACGAGATGCGCGGCGCGACGTTATTGTTGTCGACGAAGAAGTCCTGCCAGTCGTACCGCAGGCCGACGCTGAGCGACAGGTTCCGGCGGACGGCGATGTCGTCCTGGATGAACGTCGCCACGACCTTTTGCAGGAACACCAGCCGGCCATCGCCTTGCTGCTGCGTGAAGACATACGGACGGCCGTGGACGTAGTCGTCCAGGCTGCTGAACGAGAACGTGCCGCCGATGTTGCCGCGGTCGTCGAATCGCCGCCGGCTCCAGTCCGGGATCATCAGGCCGGCCTTGACCGCGTGGCGCTTCCTGGACCAGGCGATCGTCTCGTTGAGCGTGAAATGCCGCTCCTCCTTCAGTTGGTCGACCTGCGCGCCACCTCCGGTGAACGCGTCCTGGACGACGATTCGCGGGGCCTGATTCAGGCTGGTGTCCGTCTGGTGGTCGCCGCCTACGAGGAACCGGAACTGGTTCACGAGCGTGCCGGTGATCATCGTCCGGTGGCTGTAGACGAACTGCACCTCACGGTTTGCCGAGTTCGTGGCGACGCCGGGCAGTGAAATGCCGCCCACGCCTTCGTTGCGCGCGCTCTCGACTTGATAGGTGGCGCGGAACGAGAGCATGTGCTTCTTCCCCTGCTGCCGGTTGATCGTCGCCGACAGCTCGACATTGCGCTGCGGGGTCGGCAACGTCGCCCGAACCGGCCCGGTGGGATCTTGTGCGAACACGATGGCCTGCTGATCGGTCTCTTCGCGATTGGCCGATACCATGAACGACGTCGTGCGGCCATCGCCGACCGGCCCGCTCAGCATCCCTTCGTAGATGCGCCTCTGTTCGGGCGGGCGCGTCTCGGCGAAGGCGTTGCGCGCATTGAGTGTCGCGTCACGAAACGTGAGGTTCATTTCGCCGTGATACGCCTCTGACCCGGCCTTCGTGATCACCTCGATGCGGCCCCCTCCTGGACGCGCGTACTCGGCCGAATACGGATCCTGGTTGATCTTGATCTGCTGGATGGCCGACGCGGACACGCCGACCTTGCGGCCCTCCATGCCGTCAACGACGAGCGTGGTGCCACCCGTGCCGGCTGCACCCGGATCGAGGAACGCCGAGAGCGCGTCGAGGTAGTTGCGATCGAAGGCCGGCATGTCGGCGAGCATCTTCTGGTCGAGCGAGACCCCGTCGCGATTCTGCGTGGGGTCGAGCGTGACGGTGCCCGACTGCGTACCGACGGTGATCTCCTGGGCGAGGCCGGCAATCTGGAGCACGAGCTTCTGGCGCCCGGGCGCCCGCGGTCCGACGCGCACGCGCACGACGGCTGGGGTGAAGCCCTGGAACTGCGCACGGAGCTCGTACGTTCCGGCCGGCACGTCGTCGAATCGGAAGAGGCCGGCGACGTCCGCGGTGAGCATTCGCGGCGAATCGCTGACGCCAGGGCCGACATGCTGCAGCGTCAACTCTGCGCCGGGCAGCATTCCGCCCGTCTGGTCCTGGACGTTGCCAGACACCGGGAACTGCGAAGGCGCCGGCTTCGTCTGTGCACCGGCGAGAGCGGGCGCGGTCAGGATCCACAGAAGGGCCACGGCGACACATCGTACGCGGAGGAGGACTGCACGGCCTTGCACGGGTTCTCTCATGACACGACACCACCGGGGGACACAGACGGAAGAGTCAATCGCAGGTTGAAGACGCTGTCGTCGACGCTGGCGGCCACGGCCCCGCCGAGGGCGCTGACCGCCTGCTGAACCAGGGTCAGGCCGAGACCGCAGTGGAGGCCGGTCTCACTGCGCGAGGGGTCCCCGCGCCAGAATCGTTCGAAGATGTGGGCCACGTCATCGCCCGACAAACCACATCCCGTGTTGGACACGGTCAGGATGACGTTCGACGGCCGCGTCACCGCACTGACTTCCACGCGGCCGCCGTCATCGGTGTATTCCGCGGCATTTGCGGCGAGCGCCGTCAGCGCCATGAGCAGGATGCCGCGGTCGCCGGTGCACGACACGCCGGCGGACACGCGGTTGAGGAAGACGACGTTGCGCGCCGCGCCGGCTTGTGCGTACGGCCGCCATGCCGTCTCGACGAGTTCGGCCAACGGGATCGTCTCGGTCGTCACCGGCGTCAGCCGGCCCTCCATCCGCGCCAGCACCAATAGCTGATCCGCCAGCGTCTGCGTGTGCTGGACGATCGTGAGACATTCGGACAGCGCCTCGCGATACGCGGCCTGTTCGCGCGGTCGAGCCAGCGCCACTTCAATCGTGGCCCGGAGGCCTGCCAGCGGCGTCCGCAGTTCGTGCGCAGCATCCGCCGTAAACGCCCGCTCGCGTGCGAACGCCTCGTCGAGGCGCTGCAAGAGATCGTTGAGCCGCTGCACCACCGGCGCGAGTTCCGATGGCAGATGTTCCAGGGAGATCCGTGCGGACAGGTCGTCCTGGCCGAGGGCTGCTATCTTTCCCGCCAGATGGGCGAGCGGCCTGAGACCCTGCCGCACGATCAGGCCGGCCAGGACCAGCGACACGGCGACGGTACCCCCGGTGCCGAGCCCCAACAGCCACCTGAGCGAGGTCATCTGCTCGTCGAGGGGCGAGCTGTCGCGCGCGACGACGACCGTCACGAGGCGGGGAGACGCGAGACGCGCATGCTCGTCGTCGGATCGCGGGGCAAAACGGAAGGCTGCGGCGCGACCGTTCCGACCGTCTGGCAGGCGGAGCCTCCGCACGGTGACGGTCCCGACGGGCACGTCCGGCCGACGGATATTCGTCCCTCGAAGCGACGAGGAGCGCGCGAGCACCTCGCCGGTTTCCAGCCAGATCTGAAAGTAATCGGGCCGGCTGACCCGTCGAAACTCCGGCAGGTCGCGCTCGTCGATGTCGAAACGGACCCGTCGGTCATTCTGCTCGATGGCGCCGCCGACGGTGTGAAGCGTGGAAGTGAGGACGGCGTCGTATCCCTCCCGCAGTGAGCGCTCCATGACCTCATAGACAACGGCGGCGAAGGCGACCTGCAGCACGGCCATCCCGCCGATGACCCAGACGAGGAGCCGACCGCGGAGTGATCGCGTCATGATGAGGCCCGCAACGAATAGCCTGCACCGCGTATGGTCTGGATCAGGGACGCCTGGCCGGGGCGCTCGATCTTCCGCCGCAAGTACCCGATGTAGACATCCACAACGTTCGAGTCGGCGTCGAAGTTGAACTCGTAGACGTGCTCCCAGATGTCCGTTCGCGGCACCACCTGGCCGGCGCGCATGGCGAGGTACTCCAGAAGGGCGTACTCTCGCGCCGTCAGGCTGACTTTCTCCGATCCGCGCCATACCTGCCGTGTGACCGTGTCGATGCGCAGGTCGCCCACCGCCAGTTCGGGATTCTTGGCGCAGTAGGCGCGGCGTGCCAGTGCCCGGACCCGGGCGAGCAACTCCTCCATGGCGAACGGCTTGACGAGGTAGTCGTCCGCCCCCAGGTCGAGCCCACGCACGCGATCCTGGACCGTGTCCCTGGCCGTCAGGATCAGGACGTGCGCGGACCGGCCCTGCTCGCGGATCCCCTGGAGGATGGTCAGGCCGCCGACGTGCGGCAGCATCAGGTCGAGCAC
>DASVIS010000150.1:0-2983 GCA_036381995.1 Vicinamibacterales bacterium
TGGCCTCCCGCGCTTCGCCAAGGAACAGGTAAGAGAAGAACCGGAGCCTTGGTTCCGTGTCCCCGCCGACCGTCCTGGCCAATTCCCCGGCGGCGGCTTCCGGTCGTTGCCGCTCGACCAGGACGCGGCCAAGGCGAACCCGTGCTTCGGTGGACTGCGGAGCGCTGTTCAGGGCATCTCGAAAACAGCGTTCGGCGGCCCTTTGGTTCTCGCCGATGCTCGCCCAGAGTTCGCGGATGCTCGCGCCTGGGTCCACACCATCTTGGATCGCTGGCGAAACGAGCAATTCGTGCAACACACCCGCCATCACCAGGATCTCTGGATCCGCGGGAAACAGCGACAGGGCGCGTTGCATGAAAGCCGGGGCAGACACCGTCTCCCGCCGCTCTCCCAGGACCGCTGCCACGGTGCGCCACCAGCCGAGCACAACGGGATCGGTCTGGCCCTTGGGATTCTCCCGGTTCAGGACGTCGATCAACTCCAGCGCGACGCCGAAATGTAGGGAGGCAAGTGCCGAGACGTTCACTTGATCCTGGAGGGGGTCTGCGATGGCGAACATCGCGATGTCGGTGTGGAGCAACACCGCACGTCCGATGACATCCAGCCTCGTGCTGACAGGCTTGATGCCGCCTATCTCCCACTCGAATGCCGAGATGACGTTCGACAACTCGACCGGTGTAAGGGCGGAAACCTGGCTGGCGCTGTCATCGCTTTCGCCGGGATGGTGCCTGAGTTGGTCGTGAGGCGGCGCCATGACAGCGTAGACGTATCGACATAGGGCGGTCCTCGACGTGACGCCGTGCATCGGCTGGACGAACGCCGGTCGGAAGACGTAGACGGCCTTGAACGGCATGGCGATGAGCGCGTTCTCGGCCTTTCCCTTCGCGCGCGCCCACATCAGGCGGCCGCGGCCGGTGCCGTCGTCGCCCGCCCCCGACACGTAGATGAGGGTCATCTGCGGGTTGCCCGAGGCCAGAACGCGCGCCGCCGCCATCGGCATGTCGAACGTCACCCGGCGGTAGTCGGCCTCGGTCATGCCGGCCGACGAGACGCCCAGACAGAAGAAGCACGCGTTGTATCCGGTCAGGTCTTCGGTGATGGCCGAGAAGTCGAGGAAGTCCCCGTGCGCGAGTTCGCGGAGCTTCGGGTGTGTCAGCCCCGTCGCGGCACGCCCGATGGCCAGCACGCGGTCGACGCCGGGATCGAGCAGGCATTCCCCCACGACGCCCTGGCCGATCATGCCGGTCGCGCCGAACAGTACCACTTTCATCGCTTCGCTCCGCCACCGGCGGCGCATCGCGAACCCCGGCTCCGCCCGCGTGCTACTATCTGATCAGGGTATTCCAAACGACCACAGTTCCTCCGGACACCGGCGCACGGCAGGCCGGTTCCCTGCCCGGCGGTGTTCGCACCTCGCTCAAGGAGGGTCCCCATGGTTGTCGTGCGCAACACGTTCCAGGTGAAGTTCGGCCGGATGAAGGAAGCCGTCGTGCTGATGAAGGAGAACCTGGCCCGGGCAGTCGCGGCCGGCGGCAAGCCAGGACGCCTGATGACCGACGTCACAGGCCCGTTCTACACGCTCGTCCTCGAGTTCGAATTCGAGAGCCTGGCCGAAGCGGACAAGAACGCCAGTTCGATGATGAAACTGCCGGGCTGGCAGGACACCTACCAGAAGTTCGCCGCGCTGGTCGACTCCGGCCGGCGTGACATCTTCTCGGTCGTCGGCTAGCGTCGCAGGGCCCGAACACGCCCCGGGGGAGCGCGCGGCGCCGGCCGCGCGCTTCCTCGTGGAGGTGACCACGGCCGGCGGGAGCGCGACGCTTTCGAGTGGCTTCACGTATGTCGCGGCGCTGCCCCCGTTCACCGACGACCCGTTGACCGCGCGCGGCACGGTGGTGAAGGCGGCGCACATCACCGAGCTGCGTCAGCGGGTCGACCAACTGCGGGCGCGGTACGGGCTAGCCCCGTTCGGTTGGACCGACGCCTCGCTGGTTCCCTCGCGATCGTCACTGCCGGTGCGGCGATCGCCCAGCAACCACGGCCGTCCCGCGTCAGCGACCAAGAAAGGCGCTTCTCACCTTCAACAGCCGACACTTCGACCCGCCGCCACGCGGCGTCACGCTTGTCGAGCCGTCCGATCCTGGCTGACCCGTTACGTGAGGTTGGATTGAAGGTGTTTGGCCGACTGCGCCGCACCACGGCCATTGAAGATCGTGCCCAGGGCGATACCCGTCTTCAAGACTACGACCGGTATGAAGAGCCAGGCCGCGAGGGCGTGACCGCGATAGGTGTTGTCGATGCGTTGAGGCAAAACCTGGTTGGGCTCTATTGTCCCTCGCTCTCGCTGGTGGATGGGCCCATGCCGCAACGTCCGCGCAGGCCGTGCCGGAATCGTTCCCGCTCCTCGGGCGTCATGTGCTCCCAGCGCTCGGCCATGCGACGGCGGATATTGGAGCGACCGGAACCGTGGAGCCCAAATCCGCCGAACAGGATCCGGCACAGCGCCAGCATTCCAAGCGCTTGCCAGAAGGTAATCTGGCGCCAGCCGAAGATCGGCGGCAGCAGCCAATTCCACAGTTGCAGCACGACTTCGCCGCCGATGGCGATGAATAGCAGCATCCCCAGAATCGCCAGCGGAGCGATGAACATCAATCTCCTTAATCTCCTGCTCATCTTCAGTTCCTCATGCTTTCGTAAACTCGTCGTAAATGCTCTGCAATCGCTCGCGCAGATGCAGCACCGCATAGCGTTTGCGGGAGAGCAGCGTATTCACACTCACGCCGGTCTCGGCGGCCATCTCCTTGAAGCTGCGCCCTTCCAACTCGTGCGCAATAAACACCTCGCGCTGCTCCTGCGGCAGCTCGTCGACCGCCAACTCGAGTTCATCGAGAAGCACGTGGCGGGCGTAAAGCACCTCCGGCCCGGCATCGGGCGAAACCAGCAGATCTTCCAGCTGCAGCAGTTCGTCGTCCTCGTCCGCGAC
>DASVIS010000151.1:0-6855 GCA_036381995.1 Vicinamibacterales bacterium
TGTACGTACGTTCGGAACTCGGTGCCTGCGTCCAGTCCCTGGGCGTGGCCCTGGCTGGCGCCGCGGCCGACTTGCCCGCGGCCGTAGCCTGCGGCGCCGGCTTCGCCTGGCCCGCCTGCCCCGACACGCGGGGAGATGTGAAGACGGCGACCGCCATCAGCAGGGCAGCGGTCGTCGTGAGCCTGCAGAGGTTGTTCATCATCGTGCTCCGTCTGGGATGCGGCTCCTACCGCAAGGTCAACGTGGCGGTGTCGGTGCCGCTCTTCTGGGAGACGGCCTTCAGGGTGACGGTCGATCCCGGTGCACCCTTGATCACCCACTCGAACGACTGGCGCGACCCGGATCCGGCCAGCGTGGGAATCTGCGTGGTCTTCTCGTTCCCGGTCAGGATGCTCTCCGGCGGAACGCCGAGCTGCACCATGATCGGCTTGACCGCGCGCGCCTGCACCCCCTGTGCAACCGCAGTGGGCAGGTAGCCAGAGTTCTCGATGTCGGCCTTGATGCGGAACAACCCGGCGCCGAGCGCGGTCACCTCGGTCCTCGCGATCTTCACCTTCGCGAACAGGGAGGTGAGATACACGGCGAACTTCGCGTGCGCCGCGCCCAGTTCGGCGATCTTCGCCGCCGGCGGGTTGGTGGTGACGTAGGGCTTGAAGCCGCCGATCTCCACGTCGCCGAGCGTCGGGTGCCTGAACGGCACCCACTTCACGAACCCGTCGATCTTCTCCGCGTCCATCCACTGGAGCAGTCGGAGGTCGATGCCCTCAGGAACCTCTGCGGCCGTCGCATCGAGCGCGGCTCCGCCGAACGCCCCACGCCCGCCCCCGCCGCGCTGGCCGAACGCCGCGGGTGCTCCAGCCATGATGGCAGCCGGCGCCCCCGCGCCTCCCGGCGCGCCCGTACCCATCCCGGCCTGTCGTCCGCCTCCGGGCAGGCCCCACCCTGGCGTCGAGAACGAAGGCACGCCGTACTGGTAGTAGCCGTACTCGAAGAACGCGCCCGCCGGTGCGCGTGTGAAGCCGGCGGCGCGCAAGCCCGTCAATTCGCGGTACTTCTCGCTGATCGCGCGGAAGTACTCGAAGTCGAGTGTTGCGATCGCGGTGTTCGGCCGCTGCGCGGGCATGGCCGCCCGCCCGGTGGGCTGCCCGGACGCGCCGCCCCGCCCGCCGCCCGGGAACCCGCCCTCGTCCATGACGAACATCCCGCCGCCGCCGCGCCCGCTGCGTCCGCCGAATCCGCCAACGTCCTGGAACAGTCCGACGCGGCGAGCCTCCGCCAGCGTTCGGCCCGCGAAGTCAATCAGGTTGATCGGGTTCGCCGGGGCGAGTTCGCCGCGGCGGCTCGGTGTCGCGATCAGGTTGTCGCTCTCGCCGAACGACAGGATGGCCGCGATGTTCCGGTGCTTGAGGACGTACTCGAGCACGGCGCGTGTCTCGGCCTCGCCGGCCATGTAGCGGCCCGCGTCCGGCTCGTAGTACGGATACTGGTGCATGAAGTTGCGGTTGATGTCCACGCCGCCCGGGCCATCCTCGGCGATGAACCCGTCGTGGTCCTTGTCGAGGCCCTCCCAATAGAGCGACCAGCCGCCCGTCTCACCCTTCGTGGGATCCGCGCGTTTCATCAGCCGGGGATCCTCGGGGCTGATCGCGTAAGGTCCCATCGGATCCTTCACGCGCATGAGGGTGATGAAGCCGTCCTTGTTGAGGTCTTCCGGGCCGTCCTCGTCCGTCCGGCCGTCGTTGTCGGCGTCGTAGGGCGTGGCATTCGTCCGGCGCCCGCTCCTGATCGGAGCGAACATCAGCTCCGCTCCGTCGACGTTGACCCGCGGCACCACGTAGATCACGTGGTTGTCCAGCCGCTGCTTGATCGCCGCGTCGGCGGCGTATCCTCTGACGAGGGCATCGACGAGGTACAGCGCCAGCTCGCTCCCGATCAGGTGATCGCCCTCGAAATTGGCGGCCACGAGCAGTGCCGGGCGCTGGTCTACCGGCGTGCCGGCCGGGTTGGCGACCTCCACGGCCCAGATGTCGCGTCCTTCGCGGGTCCTTCCGATCGAGGCCACCCTTGCGAGCGTCGGGTTCGCCGCGGCTATCGCCTTCAGCTCGGCGGAGAGTTCCTGGTACGTGTGGTACTTCGAGAAGTCGGCAGCGGTCGCTGCCGATGGCCACAGCCACCCGACGAGGGCGGCGACCGCGAGGCCTCTGAGGCACGCAACAGGCCTGATCGTGGACATCGACACGGCATCCTCCTGGGAGACGGCGGGAAAGGCGGGGGACGGGTGGCGGGAAGGGTAACACACCGGGTTCGTCAAAACATAGGTAACCTGGATGGTCCTGCCTGGCGCGCTCGCCGCGTGCCGCCTCTCGCGCGCGGACATGTCAGTGTCATTCTCGGGCCCTCACCGGTCAGTTTGCGGCCAGAGCTTCTTGAATGCGGGCGAGCCGAGGCTCGCCGGTTTCGTCTTGGCCATCTCCTCGGTTTCCTTCGGCATGCGGTACCCGTTCAGCCGGAGCGCGACGCCGAATGCGTTCAGCTTCGGGAAGATCGTGTGGCAGGTCTGGCGGCTCGTGCCGTACTTCCGCGCGAACACGCCGCCATGATGATCCCCCGGCCGGCTTCGGATAGAATCGGCCCGTCGCGCCGGCGCTCGGCGCGAGGCGTTCGTCCTGAGCGCGGTGAACCCGCTTCACGCGCTGCGCTTTTTCGCGGCGAACGCCTGGCACGGGATCGTCGTGCTCGGGTCGGTGTTCCTGGTCGTCACCGGCGGCGAGGCGCTCTACGCCGACATGGGGCACTTCGGCAAGCGGCCGATCCGCCTCGCGTCGGCGTACGGCATCGCGGTGACGATGGACATGACGATTACGACGATCCTGGCGTACGTGACCGCGCGCCAGGTGTGGGGGTGGGGCCGCACGATAGCCGCGACGATGGCGGCCGGTTTCCTGGTGGTCGACTTGGCCTTCCTCAGCGGGAACGTCCTGAAGATCGTGCACGGCGGCTGGGTCCCGCTGGTCGTCGCGCTCGGCATCTTCACGCTGATGTCCACCTGGAAGAGGGGGCGCCGGTTACGGCACGCCGCCGTCCCTGCTGCACAACCTTCGGCACAACAAGGTGCTGCACGAACAGGTGGTCCTGCTCACCGTGTTGACGGCCGACGTGCCGCACGTGCCGACAACCGGGCGCGCACGAGTGGAACGCCTGGCGGCGCGGTTCCACCGGGTGACGCTGACCTACGGCTTCGTCGACGCGCCCAACGTGCCAGCCGCCTTGCGGGCGCTGCCGCCCGAGTACGGTCTCCGCCTCGATCCCGCGCAGACGGTGTTCTCCCTCGGGCGCGAGAAGCTGTTCGCCTTCATGGCGAGGAACGCCCAGCGGGCGACCACGTTCTTCAGGATCCCGCCGGACCGCGTCTTCGAGATCGGGATGCAGGTGGAGCTGTAGGGATCGGGACAGGGGCAGACGCCCGCCGGGAACTGCTCCGCCACGGAGCCACCATCGATCGGTTCCTGACAGCGGTGCGAGACGTAGAGCAGCTGCGCTGACCGCTACCGCGCACAGTCTCCGACGCGGCGCGCCACCAGCGTCTCCTTCATCGGTTCGCCGTCCTGCGTCCCGGCGACCTCCAATCTGTAGGCGCTGTCGCTCTCGACGGTCATCACCGTGGTCGTGTGGCTCGTAATGCCGCCGCCCCGCGGCCCCTTCAACGAGCAATCGGATTCGAACGTATAAGTGTTGCCGGCCTTCCTGATCGGCGAGACCGTGCACCCCGCTTTCTGCACCATGGCACTCTGCCGCTTCATGTCATCAGTTGGATTCGTGCACTTGGTCGTCTCGACCGGCTTGCCGCCCACCGTGCGCGTGAACTTCCACATGCCCTGACGAAAGGCGGGAAGATCCTCGCTGGCAATGACGACGGCACCCACGACCACCATCGAAACGAGGCCAAGAGCCGCGATGAGTCTCCCCTGGGCGCCGAGCGCCGACCGGTGCTGCTGAGTCCGCATCGTTCTTCCTCCTGTCAGGACTTCGAGCCGGACCGCCAACGTCTGCTCGTCACCAGAGTCGTGCGATCGCTGACCGAATCTCCGCGAGGTGTGCGGCCGTGACCACCGTGGTCCCTGCGACGACCGTCGGATCGGTGTAGCCGGGCGGGGTTTCGCCCGCCGCCACGTACACGCCGCCGAGCGCTGTCCGCAGCTCGGTCACGTGGACCGCCTTGAACGGCGTCACGCCTGCCGTGGAGAGCGCATCGGTCCAACCGAACGCGGCCAGGCCGTATCGCGCCCGAAGTTCGTCGATGCGCTGCCGCAGTTCGGTGACATGGACGGCCTTCACGAGCGTGACGCGAGGCGTCAACGGATCGTCGGTGAACGTGGGCGCCGACGTTGTGATGTTGAAAGTGGCCGCGTTCGAGGGGCCGAGATCGGGGACCGGGTTCTCCACGATGATGCTGGCCGTCCCCGATGCCGTGACGTCCGCCGCCGGAATGACGGCGTGCACTTCCGCCGGTGTCACGAACGTCGTCGTACGGGCCGCACCGTTCCAGAACAGCGTCGCGCCCGGCACGAAGTCCGTTCCCGTCGCGATCAGCCTGAACGTGCCCCGGCCAGCCAGCACCTGCGGCGGTCGAAGCGCGGCGATCGTGGGCACCGGGTTCGCGGAAAACGCCAGCGCCAGCGCCGCTGTCGCCGTAGAGGCACCAGGCGCAGTCATGAATCCGACCGACAGGGCCGCGCCCGCCGCGACGCTCTGCGCCCCGGGCTGAAACGCGACCGACACAGCGGTCGTCGCTCCCTGGGAGGCCCCGGTGTTCACGAATCCCACGGAGAGCCCGGCGCCGGCGTAGCCGGCTGGCGTTTGGCCGGCTGCCGGCACCGCGGCCAGGAGCGTCACACAGGCAAGCGGCCACACGAACCGCGGCACGAGGCGCCGAGAAGAACGCCGTGCAGGGCAGGTCATGGTGGTCCCTCCCCCGCTACTGGTTGAAGCGCGCCAGGAACTCAGGGCGCAACTTCTCGGCGGGCACCACTGAGCCGTCGGTCCGAAGGAACTGGAACCTCGATGGTCCGCCCAACGGCGACTCCAGGCGCACGCTGGCGACCTGGTCGGGCCCAGGTGGATTGCCCGCACCGCCGCCTCCCGTCACATCGAACGTGGCGTAGACGAACAAGTGGCTCTGCGTCGTTCGAACCAGACCCGAGATCTGCAGCGTGGTGCTCGACGAATCCAGCGTGCCCTCCAACACGCCGCCGGTGGAGGTCATGGGCGATCCGGTCGCGGTGACGTGCACCGTCGTCCCCACCGGGATGTTGGCCGCGTTGACGACGAGGGCAATCGGATCGGGGAGCGCAGCCGGCAACAGCAGATCCACCGAATCGGGAATGCTGCCCGCGTACCTGGTGACCGGGAATCCACCCATCGACACGATGGTCAGCGCCGGTGTCGTGGCGGCGGGCTGGACATTCGGGTTGATGTCAGAGATCAACACAGCCGGCGTCGAATGGCCCTTGAAGGACATCGAGAGGACCGGGGCCTCGAGCCGAACGACGCCGGGATTCGCTCCAGGGGCCCCTCTCCCTCCCTGCGCGAACAGTGTCCCAGTTTCGGTCACTGTGATCTGGTTCGCCACGATTCGGATCGCACCACCTGAGCCGTGGCCGTCTGCGCCGTACGTGCCCAAGGCACCGTCCGCTCGGATCGTACCCGACACGGTGATCGCACCTGACGCCGCGAACACGATGGCGCCCCCACCGCCCCCGCCTTCGTAGCTGCCGTTGATGTCGACGAATCCGGCCCCGCCCGATCCGCCCGTGATCGGCACCAGCGAGAGGGAGCCAACCCATCGCCCATTGTGCGCATCTGCGGTCCCGCCGCCCGGTCCAAACCCGTTCCGGTACTGTCCGTTTCCTCCGTAGAAGCCCCCCGGACCTGGCGTACGGCCATTGCTACTAGGTGACACGTCGATCGCGCCAGATAGCGTCATGTCGCCGGTGGCGAGGACGATCACCGGCGTGTTGCGGGAGTTGGGCCTGAAGCGTATACTAAACGGTCCCACATCAACCGTCGTGAAGTTGAAGACACCCGACTCCGGGACCTGGATCTCACAAATGTAATAATCAATTGACACGCATGAACCTGGGCCGGCGTCAAATTTCAGCGGTCCGTCGGCGCCCGTGGAGCCGGAGGCAAACGTCTGTGCGCTCGAAACGGACGCGACGAGGAGGATACCGACCGCGAGGATCAGTGCGCGTCGCATATGGGATGCTCCTTGGAATGCCGGCACGCTCCGAGGAATCCCGGGGGTGCCATGTGACCACTCGATCCTTCAACTCACGATCGGACAGCGGCGGCGAGCTGTTGACACGATACTCCTGAGATTGGGGCCAGGCAATGAGCAAGAAGAACAGGCGGGGCAAGAGCTGTAGAATACCCCGGCCTCAGAAGGAGAAGAACGGCAAGTGGCGAGGCAGGCCCATGTAGAGGGGCCGCTGGTGCGGTTCACCTGTCGATCCCGCCGCCGGTCGTTCGACGAATCGTTGAGCGGGCAACCAGGGGGGAGAACGAACATGCGATTCATGATGTTGTTGAAGGCGGACAAGACCACCGAGACCGGCAAGCTGCCGATCCGCAAGGATCTGGAGGTCATAGGGCGGTACAATGAGCAACTGGTGAAGGCCGGAGTGCTCCTCGACGCCGCGGGGCTGCAGCCGAGTTCGAAGGGCGCGAAAGTCACCTTGGACGATCCAGATGAAATCGAAGGCCGAAGCCATCGAATGGGCGAAGCGCGTGCCGTTCGACATGCTACCGAGCAACGGGCGGCCCGGGCCGGAAATTGAGTTGCGCCAGATGTTCGAG
>DASVIS010000152.1:0-7236 GCA_036381995.1 Vicinamibacterales bacterium
CGAGCTGTACGCCGGTGTCCATGAGGTTTCGCACGGCGTCCGGATCCGTCGTCCGCAGGTACTCGGGCGTCAGCGAGAAGGCGGCGCGCAGCGTGTCCATCCGGCGGCAGTAGAACGCGCTCAGGTCGAACGGCGTGAACAGCCACTTGTGCGGGTTGACGACCATCGAGTCTGCCCGTTCCACGCCGTTCAGGATGTGGCGGCACTCGGGCACAATCGCCGCCGAGCCGGCGTACGCGCAGTCCACGTGGAGCCAGATCCCCTCGCGCTCGCAGATCGTCGCGATCGCCTCCACGGGGTCCACGCTCGTGGTGGACGTCGTGCCGACGGTGGCGACGACCGCCATCGGCGCGACACCCGCAGCGCGATCTTCCGCGAGGGCGTGGTCGAGCGCGTCGGGCCGCATGCGGAACTCCGCGTCGGAGGGGATCTTCCGCAGGGCTTCGTGGCCGAGACCGAGGAGGATCACGGCCTTGTCGATGGAGGAATGCGCCTGGTCCGAGCAGTACACGCGATAGCGCGGAAGCTCGGGCCTCCCCGGCAGGCCGGCGCTGCGGACGCGATCCACGGCGGCCTCGCGCGCCGTCGCGAGCGCGTGAAGGCTCGACATCGAGGCCGTGTCGTAAATCACGCCCTCGAACATCTCGGGCAGGCCCATCAGCCGACGCAGCCAGCCGAGCGCGACCTCTTCGAGCTCGGTGACAGACGGCGACGTGCGCCACAGCATCCCCTGGGCGTTGAGCGCGGCCGACAGGAATTCTGCCAGCACGCCAGGTGCGCTGCCCGTGATGGCGAAATACGCGAAGAAGCCCGGGTGGTTCCAGTGCGTGATCCCGGGAACGATCAGGTTCTCGAAGTCGGAGAGGATCGCGTCGAACGGTTCGCCCTGCTCGGGCGCCTCGACTGGCAGCGCGCTCCGAACGTCACCAGGCTTCACTCGCGAAAGAACCGGGTAGCGTTCGGGATGCGCGAAATAGTCGGCGATCCAGTCCACGACACGGTGCCCTTCACGGCGGAAGGACTCGGGGTCCATGTCGCCGGTCTGCCGAGGCCCGGTCATGGCCGGGTCTTCCCGTGCGACTTCAGGTAGTCCAGGATGAACGTGCGCAGCGGCTGGCCGACGTTCTTCGCGAGGTCGGGCAGCTCGTTCATGGCCTTCTCGACGGGCCAGCCGTCGATCATCACCCTCTTCACGGCCCAGAACATCGACGCCCGGCCGCCGCTCGTGCAGTGGAGCATCATCGGCTGGTTCTCGGCCATCGCGACGATCTTCAGGAACTCGTCCAGCTTCGACGCGTCGGGCTCCGTGCTGGCGAAGGGCAGGTGGACGTACGTCAGCCCGGCCTCCTGTGCGGCCTTCTGCTCGTCCTCGATGTTGGCGCCCGGTTCCGACGCGGCGCGCAGGTTGACGATCGACTTGTAACCGGCCTGCTTCAGCGCGGCGAACGCGTCGGGCGAGAGCACTCCGCCGCACGCGATGGTCGAATCAACCTTCGTGTAGTTACGGACGCCGGCCACCGAGATTATCGCCGGCGCCATCTGGTCGGGTCTTGCCTGCGCGGCAGCCTGCTGGGCGGTCGTGGCCTGCGCCGAGGCCTGCCATGCGCCGAGCGCGACGGCGAGGACGGCCATGAGTGTCGGGGCGAGGAGTGAGGGGACACACAGCTTTTGCTTCTGCATGTCCACCATTGTAAGGCAACGACGCGCTACTTTTCGACCGTCAGGCTGATGGGCGCCTGCGTCCTTACGCTGAGTGTCGTGCCCGTGGGCAGGACCACGGGAAGCCGGTCTCCGTTCATGGCCGCCGCCGCCCCGCCAGCTGCGCCAAGGCCGCTGCCGATGGCGGCGCCCCTGCCGCCGCCGAGGATTGCGCCAATGATCGCGCCGCCGATGGCGGCCCCGCCAATCTTGGCCGAGCTCTGATTGGCCGGCGACTCGCCTTCGCGATACACGGTGTCGGTGCTGATCGTCACGCGCGAGGCGTCGGCGAAGACGAGCGTATTGAAGCGAATCCCCACCCTGGCGCGCTCCTTCACCCGCCCGCCTCTTTCGATCATCACGACGGACCCGATCGCGTGCGTACCGGCGGGAATCGCCACGCGGCCGCCCACGCGAACGTCCCGGGTGACGCGGGCATCAACCCGATCCTCCACCCGGGCGTGCTCGGTGCTGATCGACGATTCGAGCTGCAGGCCGAGAACGGATTCGGTCGGAACCACCACGTCTTCCCACTGCTTCACGTTGTCGCGGGATGTCGGTTCCTGTTCGACCCTGGCCGGTTCGGCGGCAACCCCCGCCGCTGGCAGTGGCTGGGAAGCCGGCGGGCCCGGCCACGGCCGCTGCAACTGGGGATTGGGATCCACGCCGTGAAAGACCGATACCGGCAGCGTCTGCGTCTGCGCAGGTGGCGCTACAGAGGGGGCTTCAGTAGCCGGCGCCTGATTGGCCTTTGCCTGGGGCTTCGCAACAGCCCGGGCCGTCGTCTTTGGCCTCGGCACCGCCTGGACAGGTACGTCTGAAGCGCTGTCGGCGGCGGCTGCGGCCTGGGGTGACGCTGGTGATTCGGATGTGGGCTGAAAAGTTGTGGCTCCAGGACCACCAGCCCCTATGGGTTGTGGTGGGGGATCCGGCGGGCGACTTATAGGTAAGGCGGCGGCGGATGAGCTGGGCTGTGAGCGCTGTAACGTCGCAATATAGGCACCGCCCCCCGCAGCCGCTACGCAGGCGGCTACGAGCAGCCCAAACGCCGTTGGTCTCGAGAGCATGGGACACTCCTGACGACCTATTGCAGAGCAATTGCCGTGCCCGGAACTGACGCCGCATTCCCGCGGTTTTTAGGCCGACCGAATGGATCCATCCTGATTCTCGGCCGTTTCGGCGTCCACGCCAGTGGTCAAACTTCCAACCATCAGGGGACAGCTGCCAGTCGTCATCCCGCCATTCACTCGCCGGCTTGCTGACCTGTCGCGAATCGCCAATTCGTGCGATCATCGTGCAACGTGAAGCTCCTCGATCAGATTCCCCGCTCGGGCGATGCCCTGTTCCGCTGGCGGGGGCAACTCCCGCTGCTGATGCTGCCCCTGTTCCTGCTGGGGTTGGTCGATGCGCGCCTGCCTGCAACGCTGCCCGCGTCGGTGCGTGTCTGGCAGTTCGTGTCGTTGGCCATCGCGCTCAGCGGACTCGCCATTCGGGTCGTCGGCATCGGTACGGCACCTGCCGGCACGTCGGAGCGCAGCACGACGAACCCGAGGGCGTCCATGCTGCGAACGACGGGACTCTACTCGGTGGTCCGGCACCCGCTGTATATCGGGAACACACTGACGGCGATTGGATTCGCGTGCTTCACCACCGCGTGGTATTTGCCGGTAATTGTGGGGCTGCTCGGCGTGCTCTACCACGAGAGAATTGCGGCTCGCGAAGAAGTGTTCCTCGAGAGCCGCTTCGGCGACGAGTTCCTGCGGTGGGCTGACCAGGTGCCGGCCATGATTCCGCGTCTGTCGGCGTACGTCCCGTCTGCCACGCCGTTCGTCTGGCGGCGGGTTCTCGGCCGCGAGTTCCACGGGTTGCTCGTGATTGGCACGGTGCTGTTCGTGCTCGACCTGGCGCGCTCGGCGCTGGCCGCCGGCAGTCTGGTGTTCGATCCTTTCTGGACCGCCTTCTTCCTCTTCACCGCCGCCATCTTCATCGTCTGCAGCCTGCTGAAGAAACGCACGAGCGTACTGAAGGTGGAGGAAGCGAGCGAATCCCATGTCCCTGCTTTCCCGCGATCGGATTGATCAGCGCCTGCGCGCGCTCGACGGCTGGCGTTTCGAGCGCGACGCGATCGTCAAGCAGTTCACGTTTGCCGGCTTTCCCGAGGCGGTGGCGTTCGTGAGCCGTCTCGTCCCCGGCGCCGAGGCGGCCGACCACCATCCCGATATCACGATCAACTACAGGCGCGTCACACTCACGTATTCCACCCACAGCGACGGCGGCTTGACGGAGAAGGACTTCGACGGTGCGCAGATGGCCGACGAGTGCGCACGGGTGGCTACGCCGTAGTGCTCAGTGGCCAGGGATCAGTGGTCAGCGATCGGTGGCCACTGATCCGGCTCGTCCAGCGCCGTTTTGTGTTATAACCCGCGGGTCCGGCTGACTGCTCCCCGAACAACAGGAGGTTCTCGATGCCACGGCGCCTCACGCGCATGTTCTTTCTGACCTGTCTTCTCGGGCTTGTGCTCGCCAGCGGCCCGGCGGTGCTTTCTGGCAGCGGCGCGCCACAGGGCAAGGCCGCTCCCCCCCAGAAGATCGATGCCGAGTACACGGCGAAAATCAAGGAATACACGCAGGATCCACGGATCCTGACCGAACTCGTCGACCACCTGCCCGCGTCCGCCAGCGTGCCCTCACCGCTCAAGTTCCTCGGCCGTGTCGCCGGGACCCCGGACGAGCTGACGTACTACAAGGACATGCAGCGGTACTTCGACGCGCTGGCCAAGGCGTCGCCGCGCGCGAAGCTGTTTACGATCGGGAAGAGTGAAGAAGGCCGCGACATGATCGTCATGGCGATTGCCGACGAAGCGACGATCAAGGCGCTGGACAAGTACAAGAAGATCCTCGCCGACCTCACCGATCCCAGGAAGCTGACCGACGCGCAGGCGAAGCTGCTCGTCGCGAGCGGGAAGCCGATCTACTGGGCGATGGGCAACCTGCACTCGGGCGAAACCGGCAGCGCTGAGATGCAGATGGAGCTGGCCTACCGGCTGCTGGTCGAGGAGACGCCCTTCATCCAGAACATCCGGAACAACGTCATCGTCTTCCTGACGCCCGTCCTCGAAGTGGACGGCCGCGAGAAGGTCGTCGACAACCTCTACTACCAGAAGAAGACAGGCAAGACGATCCCGCTCGTGTACTGGGGGAACTACGTAGCGCACGACAACAACCGCGACGGTCTCGGCGTGGGGCTGAAGATCACGCAGAACATCCTGCGCACCTATCTCGAGTACCACCCGACGGTTCTTCACGACCTCCACGAGTCGATGTCGTACCTCTACACGTCGACCGGCGAGGGGCCGTACAACATCGCGCTCGACCCGCTGCAGACCGACGAGTGGTGGCTGCTGTCGAAGTACGAAGTGGCCGAAATGACCAAGCGCGGCGTCCCCGGGGTGTGGACGGGCGGCTTCTATGACGGGTGGACGCCCAACTACCTGTTCTTCATCGGGAACCTCCACAACGGCATCGGCCGGTTCTACGAGACGCAGACCTACGGCCCGCGTAACCAGACGCTGAACCTGCAGCCCAGCTCGACGAGCCGGGAATGGTACCGGCCCAACCCGCCGTTGCCGACGATCAAGTGGGGGCCGCGCAACAACGTCAACATCCAGCAGAGCGCGCTGCTGTTCGCGATGTCGTTCGTCGCGAAGAACAGGGAGATGTTCCTCGAGAACTACTACCTGAAGAACAAGCGCGCGGTGGACAACGGGAAGAGCGAGGCGCCCCATGCCTGGGTGATCCCGGCGGGTCAGCGGCGCCAGGGCGAGGCGGCGAGACTCGTCAACCTGCTGCGCCTCGAGGGTGTAGAGGTGCACGCGGCCAAGGCCGCCTTCACAGCCGGCAAGGTACAGGTGGCCGCCGGCGACTATGTGGTCCGGATGGATCAGCCGTACGGCAGGCTGGTGACCAACTTCCTCGACACGCAGTTCTTCGCGCCAGGCAACCCGTCGCCCAACGACGATACCGGGTGGTCGCTGACGCTGCTGCACAACGTGAAGGCCGTGAAGGTGGACGACAAGTCGATCCTCGACCAGCCGATGACGCTGCTCGCCGCCGACGCGAAGGTGCTGGGCACGGTGACCGGCTCGGGCCCGGTCGTCGTCATCGACCACAACGGCGACACGAGCCTGGCGTCGTTCCGCTTCGCCAACAAGGACGTGAAGATGCTGGCGGCCGAGGAGCCGTTCGAGGCGGCCGGCCAGAAGTTCGGCGCTGGCGCCTTCATCATCCCGGGCGCGGACCGGGCGAAGATCGAAGCCTCGGTGAAGGAATTCGGCCTCGTCGGCTACGCGACCGCCTCGGCGCCCACCGTGAAGTCGCACGAGCTGACGGTGCCGCGCATCGGCTACGTCCACTCGTGGTCGAACACGCAGAACGAGGGCTGGGTACGGATGGTGTTCGACAGGTACAAGATCCCGTACACCTACATGGGCGACATCAAGCTGCGCGAGCCGAACCTCCGGCAGAAGTTCGACGTCATCATCTTCCCGAGTGTGGGCGGTACCTCGCAGGCCCAGGTGAACGGCGTCTCGGGCGCCGAGCCGATTCCCTACAAGAAGACCGACCTGACGCCGAATCTGGGCGTTCAGGATTCGGCCGACGACATTCGCGGCGGGATGGGCTACGAAGGCCTGATGAACCTGCGCAAGTTCGTCGAGGACGGCGGGCTCCTGATCACTGAGGGGTCGACGACGACGATCTTCCCCGAATACAACCTGATCGACGGCGTGACGATCGAGCAGCCCGCGGGGCTGTTCGCGCGGGGCGTGGTGCTGAAGGGCGTCTTTGCCGACCGCAAGAGCCCGATCGCGTATGGCTACGACAGCGACGTGCTCCCGATCTATTTCAGCTCGGGACCGGTGCTGAACATCGGCGCAAGCGGCCCTGGCGGCTTTGGCGGCGGCGGGCGCGGCGGGCCGCAGATCCCGGGCGTCGGACAGAACCTGACGCCGAACGCGATCCCCCAGATGCTCGCCACACTGGAAGGCGCGGCGGTGGCCTCCGAGCAGGCGGGCGGCGGGCGCGGCGGCCAGCGGGGCGCGACGGCGCCCGATGCCGCGGCGGCAGGCCGGGGCGGGCGCGGCGGTGCGGGTGCAATCGATGTGGCCTCGCGGCCGCGCGTCATCCTGCGCTTCCCGGCCGATCCGAACGACATGCTGCTCAGCGGCGGGCTGCTCGGCCAGCAGGCGCTGGTCGGACGCCCATTGGTCATCGACGCACCGCTTGGGAAGGGCCACGTGGTGATGTTCGCCAACCGTCCGTTCTGGCGCAACCAGACGAACGGCAGCTACAACCTGGCGTTCAACGCGATCCTCAACTGGAGCCACTTGGAGGTGGGACGGTAGGGATCGAGCGGTTGCCAGTAGGGAGTAGGACTGGTTTCAAGACCCGCCTGCGGGTCTTGAAACCAGTCCTTTCGTCTGAAGATACCACTCCGGTTGCGGCGAACGCGCGGCAAGAGCATGACAAGGGACCGACAGA
>DASVIS010000153.1:0-22562 GCA_036381995.1 Vicinamibacterales bacterium
GGACTGCGCGCCGTGCAGGCGAACGGCCCCGTTGCGGACACCTCCGGGGGGATCCGATCGGGGGACGAATACGGTGACTTCGCTGTCAACGGAGAACGGAGAGTGCGTTCTCCGTTCTCAATTCTCAATTCTCTTTATCCCTCCGCCTACTGGTTCGGCCGCAGCAACTGTCGGAACGTCAGTGTGTTGATGTCGCGGAACATCGGCGTCCGCGGCGGCAGCAGCGAGGGTGTGAGGAAGTCGGTGTCGAACTTGTACCCGCGTGTCGGCGGCGAGTAGACGACGTCGCAGCACTTGTAGGTGCCGACCGCCTGCCGGTTCAGGTAGAAACTAACGATCGAACCGCGGTAGTTGAGCGTCTGGCCTTCCCAGTCCTCGATGTAGCGCAGGAAGTTGTGCGCCCCGCCGTCGGTGCCGAAGTCGGTGTGGTCCTGGCTGTTGCTCGTCGGCCTGGGGAAGTTCAGCCCCTTGCCCGAGATCACCGCCACCCGGTACCACGTCGTGGTCGCCCCCCTGCTCATCGTGACATCATGGGGCGACATGAACGTCTCGATGTCGTTGAAGCCGTTTGACAGCAGCGTCACGGCGTCGGCAATCACCGCCGCGGACACATGATCGGTGCCTGGCGTCGCGCCGAAGTCGGTGCCTGCCGCGTTGGGTGCGTTGTAGTTGCCCTGCACGTAGAGCGGGTTCTCTGCCACCACCGAGAGCCCCTGCGTCCCGTTCCGCGGCAGCTTCAGCGTGCCGTTGTACCCGCCGTTGACGACCTTGAGCGCACGCCGGAAGAAGACGGGCGGGTTGACCCGCGCTTCGTTGGACCCGGCGATGGGCAACTCAGCATCGTACGCCGCCTGCTTTGCGGCCGCGTTCCCGACTGTCGCCGCCCACGCCGCAAGCGCACTGAACCTGCCGACTTGAGTGGTCAACGTGATTCCGGAGCCTGTGACCCAATAGCCGGTGGCCGACCCGGCCACCGGAAAACCGCTGGTCGGATACAGGCGCGGCACGCCGCCGTACGTATCCAGGACGCCGTTGCCGTTGACGTCCTCGCCCACGTCGAGCACACCGTTCGACACGCTCTGCGCCGACGTAGGATTGACGATGTCTTCGAAGCCCAGCTCGCCGGTCTCCTGGTCGTCGGTCCCGAAATCGTCGTCCGTGTAGAGGATGCCGTCCGCGCCAGCTCGCGACGCCGCGAGCCCGTCGCTTCCGAGGTTCTTGTTGCCCCGCCGATCGGAGAAGTACACGACGAAGCCGGTCAGGTCCTGCGTGTCGGCGTGCGTGGCCAGCCAGAGGCGGAGGTTGTTCACGTCGAGCTCGACGTAGTGCATGACGCCGCCGAAGAGCGGCGTCGTCCCGACACCCGCGCTGTCGTCCCGCCGCGCGCCTTCGCGGGAGTCGTACAGCGCCATCGGAATGTAGTCGGTCGCTAGCGTTGACCAGTTGGCTCCGGAATGCCCGCAGTTGGTGAAACCGGCCGATGGGTTGTCGCGCACGCGCTGAAACCGGATGACCGCGTTCGGACTCGGGTCGTCCGCGGCCAGGGTCGCGCAGGTCGTGCCCTTGCTGTTCCACGTGCCGGCATTGGCGAGGTTACGCCCGGTGAACCCGAGGTTCAGGATCTGGACCGTGACGTCGGTCCACACCCCGGTGCGGTCCTGGCGTTCGATCTTCAGATACCCGTCGGCGATCGGCGTGCCCGCGGGCAACCGATATCCGCGGCCGAGCGTGGCGTTGTAGGTTCCCGTCTGCGCCAGGGGGACACCACTCACCCAGTTGACACCCAGGCCAGTCCGGTATCCCGTGTCGCGGGCGAGCCTGGCGAGGTTGACCGGTGCGGTGTTCGTCACGCTCTGCAGCCCCGTGATATCCGCCGCGCGATCGGACAGCAGGATGCGAAGGCTGGCCATGCTGAAGAACCGCTGGTCGAGCACTACCTCCGTGTCGGGCGCGGCAGTCGACGGCCGGCGGATCAGGTCGATCGGCAGTGCGCCGTCGCTGACCAGGGGCAGGTCGAGCCGCTTCGCACCGGTGCGCCCGTTGCGGATTCGATTCGCGTAGGTTCCGGTCGACACGCTGGTCCACGTGGGCTCGTTCACTGTATTCCCCGCCACCAGGACCATCGTCGGTATGCCACCAACCATTTGCAGCGTGCTTGGCGGCACGCTGGCAACGTTGACGCTCCCCTCCTGGCGGGAGACGCTCGGGGGCGCCGCGCTGCAATTCCCGCCCTGGCCGTAACAGCTCAGACGGCGGAATACCGGGTTGGACCCGCTGGTCGTCGCCAGGCTGACGTAGCCGCGGTGGCCGCTGGTCGCAATCGAGAGCCCGTTGGCCAGGTGCGTCCGTACGACTTCGCCGACGGCAGTGAGAACGTCGCGCATGGTGAGCGTCGCCGACCCGTCCTGGGCGAGGTAGACGTTCTCGTTGGAGTGGACACGCCCGCCGAAGTCGAAATCGGGACCCGCGAAGAAGCTCAAGTCGTTCTCCGAATAGATGCCGAACTGGAAGACGGGAACCGCCACCGTCTGGACGACGCGGCGCATCCGCACCTCGGCGGCCCCACCGAGCACACCGCCATTGGCCCGTGCGGTCACGTTCACCTCGTACGGCGTGATCAGCCCCTGGAGACCCTGGAACGGACCGTTTGGAATCGTCGCCACCACCACCGGTCGCGCCGTGATCGTGTACCCGGGCCCGCCGCCGGGTGCGACGTACTGAAATCCCGGTAGCGTCGGAGGGTTGTTCTGAAGCGCCAGGAGCTGGGCGCCAGAGGGGCTGAAGTTCCCTCCCGTGAACAGGGACCCGAGATCGGCCGTGAGCTTCTCCAGCCCGGCGTGAGCGGCAGCGTAGGCCTGCGTCTGGTCACGGTTGATGCCGTTCGCCTGCTGGTCTGCCGCGATCATCGCGAAGAACCCGATCAGCAGCGCCGACATCAGCATCATGACCAGCAACGTGGTCATCAGCGCCATGCCCGACTCGCCACGCCTCCGCGCTCCGGGCTTTGGCGTGGCCGACGCACGATGGCACCCCTGGGATGCTCGCGTGGCATGCCTCCAGGCGTTCTCCGCTTTCCGTTCTCCGTTCTCCGTTCCCGTCATGGTCGTGCCTTTCATCCCCGAACTTCCGATCTACCGATATCGATCGACGAGCGCCAGACTTCGAAGGCTGACCTGCGTGTTCAGCGAGTTGCGGAAGAACCGTTTGGTCAGAGAGAACGTCTGCGTCGATCGTCCGGACAGGAACACGTTCACCTTCCGAATCTGGTTGGGCGAGCAGGGATTCGGGCTGCAAGCGCCACCGGTGGTGAAGTCGGCGTCGACCATCCGCACGTTGGACGGGTTACCAGCGCCGTCCACCATGTCGTAGGTGAACTGGAGGTTCTCGATCGCAAAGGCCACGGTGCGCGCCCGCAGGTTCACAGCGACTGCCGGATCACCCCAGTTCATGTGACGCATCAGCCGAGGCGTCGTCGGATCCAGCGTGTTGTCCAGGAAGTACGAGATCATCCGGATGCGCGAGACGCTCGATGAACGCACGGTCGTGGGCGCGGTATTCGCCAGATCGTCGACAGTACCGTTCAGGATCGCCGCGAACTGGTTGAGATTCATCGGATCGCCCGCGCCGAACGTGAAGGTCTGGTTCCCGTTCACGGCAGTGACGTAGGCCAGGGCGCTCGCGCTGCCCTTGGTGAACATCATCAGGTCGCCCACCCTCACGTCGTCCGAGGTGCCAGTGCTGATGTCGAGGCCGCCCGGGGCCTGCGCGGGGAGCGACACCGTCGCTCGGTGCCCGGCGATGTCGTAGCTCTCGACCGGCACGGATTCCAGCACCGAGTCGACGGCGATCGTCGTGACCATGTCTGTCGCCACGCCGTCGATGACCGGGCCGCACCCGGGGCCAGCCGTTACCGCCGTAATCGTTGTCGTCCCCGCCGGCCACTGTGTGCACGCGCTGCCCTGTGGATGCGGTCGCTGAATCCGGAGCGCGCCCGTCCCGTTGGGCACCTGTACGAGCCGCCCTGTCGGCAGCCCCTGCCCGACCTGGATGAAGTCGCGGACCATGAGGTCAATTCCGATCCGCAGGTTGTTGTTCACGTCGATGATGCCTCTCGCACTCTCGTTGCTGCGGTAGGCGTCGTTCAGGGCGGTCATCGTGGCGCCCATGATCACGAGGACCAGGACCATGGCGACCATCAGTTCGACCAGGCTGAAGCCGGCCTCTCCGGCTCTTGGTTGCTGCAGGCTGCGCATCGGAACGCCTCTACGAAAACGCCGAGATGTACGTCCGGAGGGTGTAGGTGCCTCGCTGCGGGCCGACCTGGAACGTAATCGTTACCACCACCTGGCGAAGGTCCGGGTTGACCGGATTCAGTTCCAGAATCTGGATCTCGCGACTGAACCCGGCGAGCGGCATGACCACGTCGTCGGCGTCGCCGAGGATCCGGTTGGGCCCCGGGTCGCGCTGTGTCTCGAGGCAGGTGGGGTTGGTCAGCCTGTCCGTACAGGTCGTCGCGTCGTCCGCCGTATTGACCAGGCCGTCGGTGCCCGCCGTCCGAAGGCCCTGCGCGCCGTCGAGAAAGACGCCGCCGTTGGACACGTTCTTGATCTGGGCCCAGGTGATGGTGCGGGTGTCGCGCGCGGTATGAACGCTCTCGACCGCTTCGCGTGCCTTCTCTCTCGCGATCAGGTTGGCCGACGACGTAGACATGTGGCGCATGCCCACGTAGAACGCCTGCGCCAGGCCGAGCAGGCCGACGGTCAGGATGGACAGCGCGACGAGGGCCTCGACCAACGTGAAGCCGGCGGCGCGGGATGTGGCTGTGTTCGACACGGTTTCCTCCGTTCGACTCGCCATGTCCGTCAGTTGGTCCAGGCGCGCCCGTTCCAGCGCCATTGCCGGATCAGCGCGGTGGGCCCGAAGATCGTCACAGCGCGGGCGCTGGTCGGGTCGTTGTGTCTGCCAAGGAACAGGGTGCCATTGACCGAGTCCCCGTTCTGGTCGACGAACCCGCCCTCGCTGGTGAAGGCGATGGAAGCGGCCCCGTCGAACGACGCCGCAGTGGCGTTGCCGAAGGCATCAGGGGTGTCCGGCACCCCGGCGTACACCTGAAAGGTGACGCCGTCCTCCAGCCAGACGGTGTTGATCTCGGTGGTCCCGGGTCCTGGCACGTTCACGCGAGACACGACAATCTCGTTCGGAGCGATGAACGCCACACGGATGTTTCGTCGCTGACTGATCGCCTGTTCGCGGGCGGTCCGCAGGGCGGACACGACCCGGGCCAGGCCGCCGTCTGCCTTGGCGGCGCTCAGGGCCGTGGGCATCACCATGACCGCAATTGCCGACATGACGCCGATGAGCCCGATCACCACCATGAGCTCGATCAGGGTGAAGCCAGTGGTCGTGCGCGAGAACGAGAACCCGCGCCGACTGCTGTCGTTCCAACGTCCGTGTCGATCGTCCATATCGATGCTCGCATGGCGGGCCCGTCAGGATGTCGAAGTGGAGAGGACACTCTCCGCTTGACGTTCTTCGTTCAAGCCGATCTCTACCGAGCGGCCTGCTGACGGCCCACCTTCCGTCGTAGGGTGGCCGCAAGCCGCGGGCCATGGGGCCGGAGGCGAAACGGAGGCGATCTGCTGGGAAATCAAACCGAAACTGGTGGGATGGTTCGGGGGGCTGTCTCAGAACGAGACGCGGACTTACGCTTCCGTTAGAACATCCCAAGTTGAAGCTTGGCGGCGTCGGACATCCGGTCGGTGGACCAGGGCGGGTCCCAGACGACTTCGACGAAGGCGTCGGCCACCCCCTCGACCTCGCGCACCTTGCGCTCGACTTCGAGCGGGAGCGACTGCGCGGACGGGCAGGCTGGAGCGGTCAGCGTCATCCGAATGTGGGCCCGGCGATCGGCATCGATGTCGATGTCGTAGATCAGACCCAGCTCGTAGATGTTCACCGGGATCTCGGGGTCGTACACCGAGCAGATGGCGTCGATGATGCGGGGACGAAGCGAGAGGGCGATAACCGGGTCGGACATGGGCGCGATCACTCCGTGCTGACCGGTGCGTCTTTCGACTCGAGCGCGGCGTGAAGCGTGTGCCAGGCCAGGCTGGCGCACTTCACCCGCGACGGGAATTCGCGGACGCCGCAGAACACGGCCAGCTTTCCGAGGCTTTCCTCCACCGCGTCGTCGACGCCCGAGGTCACCATCTGGCGGAATTCCTCGAACATCCGCTCGGCTTCTTCGACCGACTTGCCCTTGACTGCGTCGGTCATGAGCGACGCCGAGGCGCGGGAGATTGCGCAGCCCGCCCCTTGAAACGCCACGCCCTTGATGATGCCGTTCTCGACGTCGACGTCCACCTTCAGGAGGTCGCCGCACAGCGGATTGTGGCCCTCGGCATGGCGGTTGGCCTCGGCCAGCGACCCGAAGTTCCGCGGCCGCTTGTGGTGATCGAGGATCACCTCCTGGTAGAGCTCTCTCAGGTCGGACATCAGTTGAACATCTCCCGCACGCGCCCCAGCGCGTCCACGAACCGGTCCACGTCCTCGCGCGTGTTGTAGAACGCGAGCGAGGCGCGAGCCGTGGCGGGAACGCCCAGGCGGTGCATCAGGGGCTGGCAGCAGTGGTGCCCGGTCCGGATCGCCACGCCCTCCCGGTCCAGAACGGTGCCGATGTCGTGGGGATGGGCAGACGTCATGACGAACGACACGATTCCGGCCTTCGCCCGCGCGCGACCGAACAGCCTCACGTCGGAATGCTCGGACAGCCTCTGCTCAGCATAGCGCGCCAGCGCGGATTCGTGCGCGGCCGCGGCCTGGAGATCGAGACTGTTGAGATAATCGATGGCGGCGGCCAGGCCGATGGCGCCCGCGATGTCCGGAGTGCCCGCTTCGAACTTCGCGGGCAGGGTGTTGTATCGCACCTCTTCGAGGGTCACCGAGCTGATCATGTCGCCGCCCCCCTGCCAGGGCGGCATCCGGTCCATCAGCTCCGCCTTGCCGTAAAGGACGCCGATCCCGGTCGGCCCGAACAGCTTGTGCCCCGAGAACGCGTAGAAGTCGCAGTCGAGCGCGGTCACGTCGACCGACATGTGCGGAACGGCCTGCGCGCCGTCGAGCAGCACCGGGATGCCGCGCGCGTGAGCGAGCCGGACGATCTCCGCGGCCGGGTTGATCGTGCCCAGCGCGTTCGACACGTGACCGATCGCGACCAGGCGAGTGCGGTCGCCGAGCAGCCGCTCGTACTCGTCCATCCGCAACTCGCCCGCATCCGTCATCGGCACGACGCGCAGGCGCGCGCCGCTGGCCTCGCAGGCCATCTTCCACGGCACGAAGTTCGAGTGGTGCTCCAGGATCGAGACCACGATCTCATCGCCTGGCTTCAGCATCGGGCGGGCGTAGGAGTACGCGACCAGGTTGATGGCCTCGGTGGTGCCGCGGACGAACACGATCTCGCGCGCCTCGCGGGCGTTCAGGAACCGTTGCACGACCGTGCGCGCGCGTTCGTACGCGGCGGTTGAACGCTCGCTCAACTGGTGGACGCCGCGATGGATGTTGGCGTTGTCGAACAAGTAGTAGTTCGAGATCGCGTCGATGACGGCTCTTGGCTTCTGCGCGGTCGCCGCGTTGTCCAGGTAGACGAGCGGCTTCCCATGAACCTGCTGCTGCAGGATCGGGAAGTCGCGGCGGACGGCCTCGACGTCGAAGGTGGGACGGGCTGTGCTCATCACGGGCGTCATACGAACGCCTTCTCCGCCAGGGTGCCTGGCAGCTTGGCGGCCAGCAGCCGATCGAGTTCGGCGCGAACCGGTTCGAGGCCCATGCGGCTCGTCACGTCCGTGGCGAACGCCCTCACCAGCAGGCTCCTCGCGTCGTCGAGCCCGATGCCACGCGTGCGCAAGTAGAACAGCGCGTCCTCGCTCAACTGCCCGACCGTCGCACCGTGGGTGCACTTCACGTCGTTGGCGAAGATCTCGAGTTGAGGCTTCGTGTTGACCTGCGCCTCGTCCGACAGCAGCAGCGTCTTGTTGGTCTGCTTCGCGTCGGTCTTCTGTGCGTCGGGCCGAACGCGAATCCGGCCATTGAACACGCCTCGGGCCCGCCCGGCGAGAATCCCCTTGTAGATCTGGCGGCTCGTGCCGTGCGGCATGGCATGGTCGATTTCCGTGTGGTTGTCGATCAGCCGGACACCGTCCGCAAGGTAGAGACCGTTCAGCGTGCAGGTCACGCCCTCATCGCCGAGGACGGCCACCGCGTCGTGCCGGGCAATCAGGCCGCCGAACGAAATCGCGTGCGACGACGAACTGCTCGAGCGGCCAAGCTGGAACTGGGTGTGACCGATGTGAAAGGCCGACTCGGACTCACGCTGCAGCCGGTAATGATCGAGCACGGATCCGGCCCCCACGACAATCTCGGTGACCGCATTGGTGAACCCGCGGGCGAACCCGATGCCGGCGTAGGTTTCGACCAGCCGCGCCTGGCTGTTGCGCCCGAGAACCACGAGCACTCGGGGATTCGACACAGCCGGCGTGGGGGTGACCGTGGACAGGAAGAGAACCTGGATCGCCTGCTCGACGATGGTGCCGTCGGCGACGGTGATCAACGCGCCGTCGTCGAACAGCGCGGTGTTGAGCGCCGCGAACGGACGGTCGGTGAAGTTCGTGTGCCGGCCCAGGTGCGGCTCGAGGCCCGCCGGGTCGCGCTCGATCGCGTCCGCGAGCGTGATCGTCGTCACGCCGGCCCCCGGGGCGTCGACGGTGGACAACTCCCTGGCGTACCGCCCGTCGACGAACACCATCACCGGCCCGGCGAGGCCGGGCACGACGAAGCGGGCGGCGTCCGCCGGAGGAACGGCGACCGCGGGCGCCGGGGCAAACGCAGTCTCGGCAATCGGTCCCACGTTCGTGAAGCGCCACTCTTCGTCCCTGACCGTCGGAAAACCCATTCGTTCGAACGCGCCGGCCGCAGAGCGGCGCGTGGCACGCAGCCACGCCGGCTCGTGCTTGCGTTCGCCTTCGACGCGATCAAACGCGGAGAGATACGTGCTGGTCTTCGTCGACATAGAGCCTCTGAACTGTCCCGGAGCAGGGCTGCCTTCGACTTCGCTCGGGCCGGGTGGAGGCCCTGCTCCACCGGCGCTCGGTGGGGCGGCCTTCAGGCCTGCCCTACCGGTTCCAGCCACCCGTAGCCCTTGTCCTCGAGTTCCAGCGCCAGTTCCTTGCCCCCGGAACGGACGATTCGACCATCGGAGAGGACGTGGACGAAGTCGGGCACGATATAGTCGAGGAGGCGCTGGTAATGCGTCACGACGATGGCGGACCGCTCGGGGCTGCGGAGCGCGTTGACGCCGTTGGCGACCACCTTGAGCGCGTCGATGTCGAGGCCCGAGTCGGTCTCGTCGAGGATGGCCAGCTTCGGCTCCAGCACGGCCATCTGGAAGATCTCGTTGCGCTTCTTCTCGCCGCCGGAGAACCCCTCGTTGATCGGACGGCTCATCAGCGCCTGGTCCATGTCGAGCAGCTTCATCTTCCCGCGGACGAGCGCCATGAATTCAATCGCGTCGAGCTCGGGCTCGCCCCGGTGCTTGCGGATCGCGTTGAGCGCGGCCTTGAGGAAATAGGCGTTGTTGACGCCCGGGATCTCGACCGGGTACTGGAATGCGAGAAAGACGCCTTCGCGCGCCCGCCCTTCGGGAGGGAGGGCGAGCAGGTCACGACCCTGGTAGGTCACGGACCCGTCCGTGACCTCGTACTCGCTGCGGCCGGCCAGCACGCCGGCGAGCGTGCTCTTTCCCGATCCGTTCGGCCCCATCACGGCGTGCACCTCGCCGGTGCCAACCACCAGGTCGATCCCCTTGAGGATTTCCTTGTTGCCTACCCGGGCCCGCAGGTTCTTGATCTCGAGCATCTACCCCACCGATCCTTCCAGGCTCACGCCGAGCAGCTTCTGCGCCTCGACCGCAAACTCCATCGGGAGCTCGCGGAAGACTTCCTTGCAGAAGCCGCTGACGATCATGTTCACGGCGTCTTCGGTCGAGATGCCGCGCTGACGGCAGTAGAAGATCTGGTCCTCGCCGATCTTCGACGTGGACGCCTCGTGCTCCATCTGCGACGAGGTGTTCTTGATTTCGATATAGGGGAACGTGTGGGCGCCGCACCGGTCGCCAATGAGCAGCGAGTCACACTGCGAGTAGTTGCGGGCGTTGGCCGCGTTCTTCCCGATCTTGACCATGCCCCGGTAGGTGTTCTGGCCGTGGCCGGCCGAGATGCCCTTCGAGACGATCGTGCTGCGGGTGTTCTTCCCGAGGTGGATCATCTTCGTCCCGGTGTCGGCCTGCTGATAGTTGTTGGTGACCGCCACCGAGTAGAACTCGCCCACGGAGTTGTCACCCTGCAGGATGCAGCTCGGGTACTTCCACGTGATGGCCGACCCGGTTTCCACCTGGGTCCACGTGATTTTCGAGTTCGCCCCACGGCAGTGGCCGCGCTTGGTCACGAAGTTGTAGATGCCGCCCTTGCCGTTCTTGTCGCCGGGGTACCAGTTCTGCACCGTCGAGTACTTGATCGTGGCATTCTCGAGCGCGACCAGCTCGACCACCGCCGCGTGCAGCTGGTTCTCGTCGCGCATCGGCGCCGTGCACCCTTCGAGGTAGCTCACATGGGCGCCCTCGTCCGCGATGATCAGCGTGCGCTCGAACTGTCCGGTATTCTGCGCGTTGATGCGGAAGTAGGTGGAGAGCTCCATCGGGCAGCGGACGCCCTTCGGCACGTAGCAGAACGAGCCGTCGCTGAAGACCGCGGCATTCAGCGCTGCGAAGAAGTTGTCCGAGTACGGGACGACCGAACCGAGGTACTGCCGGACGAGATCGGGGTGCTTCCGCACCGCTTCGGAGAACGAGCAGAAGATGATGCCGAGCTTCTCGAGCGTTCCCTTGAAGGTGGTCGCCACCGACACGCTGTCGAACACCGCGTCGACCGCGACGCCAGCCATCGACTTCTGCTCGACGATTGGGATTCCGAGCTTCTCGAATGTCCGCCGGATCTCGGGATCCAGCTCATCCAGGCTCGCGAGCGACTTCGGCCGCTTCGGCGCCGAGTAGTAGATGATGTTCTGGTAGTCGATCGGGTCGTACCTGACATTCGCCCAGTCGGGGTCCTTTAGAGTCAGCCATGTCCGGTAGGACCTCAGCCGCCACTCGAGCATCCACCCGGGCTCGCCCTTGCGCGCGGAGATCTGGCGGATGATGTCCTCGTTCAACCCGCGGGGGACCGTCTCGGCCTCGATATCCGTCACGAAGCCGTACTTGTATTCCTGGGTGGCAAGTTCCTCGATCGCCTTCGTTTCCGTGATCATGCGCGAATCCTCGGATGATGGCAGCCGGAGCCGGTGCTGACAGGAATTGGGGGCCAACTCCCGGTCAACGCGTCACTCCGACCGATATGGTCTCCAATATAACACAAGGGGGACCAAATGAGTCCGTTATTTGCAATCAGTCGTCCGATCTCGAGAACTCCCATATGCTTGAGGTTCGGCGGTCCCTGTCGCGACTCGCAGCTTGCAGCTGTGACCGTGGCGAATCCGGCGGTATGCTGGTGACCGTGCGGTGCGGCTCGTCGGCGTCGGTTCCGACCGGTCGGCGCCAGCTCGACCTTTCAAAGTCAGTTCCGACTATGAGTTGTCGTATCGTTGCCCGTCCTCCCCGCGGCATCGTCGCCGCGCCTCCTGTTGATTCCGATTCGGCGACGCTCCAGTCGTTCCTCGAGGATGCGGCGCACTATCCCGGCGGGTATGCGGCCGGCGTCGTCCATCCGCGGAGCGAGGCGGATGTCTCGGCGGTGCTGCGAGAGCACGATCGGGTCCTGCCCATCGGCGCCCAGTCGTCCGTCACCGGCGGCGCCACGCCGCGGGGAGACGTGGTGCTCAGCACGTCGAAGATGGCGTCGATCCTCGAGATCGGCGATTACTTCGCGAGGGTGCAGCCGGGCCTGCCCGTCGTGACGCTCAAGGAAGCGCTGACCGCGCAGAACCGCTACTATCCACCCGCGCCCACCTACGACGGCGCGTTCGTCGGCGGGACGATTTCCACGAACGCATCGGGCGCCGCCACGTTCAAGTACGGCAGCACGCGCAACTGGGTGCGCGCCCTCACCGTGGTGCTCGCGTCCGGCGAGGTGCTCGACATCGAGCGCGGCCGGGTGTGTGCGCACGCTGACGGTTTCTTCGAGGTCGAGACGTCGGGCGGCGTCCTCAGCGTGCCCGTGCCGACCTATCGGATGCCGGACGTGCCGAAGCGCTCGGCTGGCTACTTCGCGGCGCCGGGCATGGATCTCATCGACTTGTTCATCGGCTCCGAGGGCACGCTCGGCGTCATCGTCGAAGCCACGCTCGGGATCGTGACGCCGGCCCCGGCGACCTGCCTGGCCCTCGTGCCCTTCTCCGACGAGGCCCACGCGCTCGAGGTGGTGGCCGACCTGCGCGAGCGATCGAAGCGCACGTGGCGCGAGCGCGATCCGCACGGTCTCGACGTCTCCGCAATCGAGATGCTCGATCGCCGCTGCCTGGCGATGCTGCACGAGGACGGGAGCGACGCGAAGCACGGGATTGCTCTCCCGCCCGACACCGATGTCGCCCTGCTCGTCCAGCTCGAACTGCCGGCCGGCACGTCGGGCGAGGGGGCGTACGAGCAGATCGCGGCGGCGCTGGAACCTGGCGGTGACGCGGCGGCGCTCGGTGTGTTCTGCCGGTTGCTGAACGACGCGGGCGTGCTCGATCACGTGGACGTCGCAGTGCCCGGTGACCGCGCGCGAGCGCAGCAGTTCTTCGACTTCCGCGAGGCCGCGCCCGAGGCGGTGAAGTACCGCGTCTCGGTCGCCAAGCAGCAGGTGGACCCTGGAATTCAGAAGACCGCGGCGGACATGATCGTGCCGTTCGGACGATTCGGCGAGATGATGCGCGTCTACCGCGACGGGTACGAGCGGCGCGGGCTCCCGTACGCGATCTGGGGACACGTGTCGGACGGCAACGTGCACCCGAACGTGATTCCGCGGACGCTGGCCGACGTGAAGGCGGGCCAGGAAGCCATCATCGAGTTCGGCCACGAAGTGATCGCGCGCGGCGGCTCTCCTCTCTCCGAACACGGCGTCGGCCGCAGCGCGATCAAGCAGGCGCTGTTGCAGCAGCTCTACGGGGATCGGGGGATCGAGGAAATGCGGGCGGTCAAGGCGGCGCTCGACCCTCACGGGAAACTCGCCCCCGGAGTTCTGTTTCAGCCAATCCCGTGACCCACCTCCTCCGCCGACTCTCCGCCGTCGAGTACTTCACATTCGGCTTCGGCAGCATGGTCGGCGTCGGGTGGCTCGTCCTCATGGACGACTGGCTGGGGCGTGGCGGGCCGGCCGGGACGATGCTCGGCTTCCTCGTCGGCGGGCTGCTGCTCCTGCCCGTGGCGCGCACCTACGGGTCGCTGGTCCGCCGCATCCCGGACGCGGGCGCCGAAATCGCCTACACCGAGGGCGTCTTTCCCCCGTTCCTCTCGTTCACGACCGGGTGGACCATGGTGCTGGCCTACGCGATCGTCTGCCCGTGGGAAGCCGTCGCCATCGGCAACCTCCTCGCGCGCATCATCCCGTCGCTGAACTCGGTGCCGCTGTACGAACTCGCGGGGAAGACGATTTACGCGCCGCGCCTGATCGCGGGGCTGCTGCTGACGGGCGTGATCACCATCGTGAACCTGCGCGGGATCAGGCCGAGCGGGCTGTTCCAGGACGTGACCACGTTCGGACTGCTGGCGGCCTTCGCCGTCTTCGCCTCGCTCGGGCTGCTGCACGGCGACGTGAGAAACATGGAGCCCCTGTTCGCGCGGCCCGGCACGGCCGGTGCGCTGTTGTCGATCCTGCTGGCGGTCCAGATCGTCCCGTACTTCATGACCGGGTTCGAATCGGTCGTGAAAGGATCGGAAGAGGCGGAAGTCGGGTTCGACCGGCGGCACTTCGCCAGGGCGATGTACCTGGCGGTGGTGGCCGGGAGCCTGTTCTACGTGGTGATCGTCGGCGTGGTGTCGTTCGTGTATCCGTGGCGCGAGATTGTCGCGGGGCACGTCGGCACCGAGGTCGCGTTCGAGCGGACGTTCGGGTCGCGCGGCATCGCCCGGCTGATCCTGGCCGCCGCGTTCCTGTCGCTGCTCAAGGTCTTCAACGGGAACTTCGTCGCGGCCACGCGCCTGATGCTGGCAATCGGACGACGCGGCCTGGTGCATCCCTCGCTGGCGCGCGTTCACCCCACCCACGGAACGCCGTCGGCCGCGATCTGGCTCGTCGCCGGGCTCACGGTTGTCGCATCATTCATGGGGGATGCCCTGCTGGTCCCGGTCACCGAGGTGGGATCGCTGGCCGCGGGGGTCGGCTGGCTGTCCGCGTGCGTGGCCTGGCTGCTGCGGGTGGACGACGAGCCGCGCTGGCCCGCCTGCCTGGGCGCCGCAGTTGCCCTCGTCCTGATTGCGATGAAGGTGCTGCCCTTCGTGCCCGGGAGCTTCACGACGGCCGAGTGGGTCGCACTTGCCGGCTGGCTGGCGTTGGGCTGGGGGTTCTGGGGACGGCGAGTAAAAGTGCGAATCGGGTGAGAACCCCGCTATTTGAACAGGTCGTCGAAAGCGCTCCGGGCCGAACTCACGGACACCGAGTGCGTTTCGCGCTCGACGGTCTTGCGCGGCTCCCACAACGAGCAGTTGTTTCTTGCGTCCTTCGGCGCAATCCGCTCCGTCACCGGCTGCATGCACTGAAACGGTGCGCCCGGATCGAAGTAGGTGCACTGTGCGCAGGTGTGCACGTCCACGCCGCACTTCGAGCAGCGGCTCTCGTGGCCATACGGTGACGTGATCTCGGTGCCGCACTTGGCGCACCGCACCACCTGCCGTGTCGGCATGAGGTTCGGTGTCCGTGGGCCTTCCGGCCGATCGTCGCGCGGCCTCGGCCCGCCCGGGCCTTTCGGCTTCTCCGCCGGCTTTCGGTCCCGATCGTCGTCCTGGTAGCCGCGCTGACGATACTTGCGGTCGCTCATCTCGCACGAACTCTATCACAGCGTCCGTCGGCGAACGACGCGGACCAGCAGCTCATCCTTGACAGTCTTCACTCTTCCTGGTACAGCTTGCACACGCGTTTTTCATGCGCAATCTCGCATTTTGGGCCGAAATCCGTTAAGCTGTTCGGTGGGTCTAACACCGTTGGAACTGTAATGTGAGTTCGTGCCGGCCACGGGTCTCCGCCTGCTGCGACGGCACGGCACTCACCGCACTTCGATTTCGACGATGGCGCAAACCTTCCATCGCAGTGCCAATACTGTTTTCGTGGTGACGCTGATCGGCCTGGTGCTGATGGTAGGCGGCCTGATTGGCCTGGCCTATAGCCTCCAGGGCTCGCCCTACGTCACGCGCGCGTTCGACGCCCGCGCGCAGCCCATCCAGTTCAGCCACGAACGGCACGTCGCCGGCAACGGAATCGATTGCCGATACTGCCACACGTCGGTCGAGACGTCAGCCTTCGCCGGCATCCCCCCGACGAAGACGTGCATGAACTGCCACTCGCAGATCTTCTCGACCTCGCCGTTCCTCGAGCCCGTGCGCGCGAGTTTCAGGGACGACCAGTCGATCCAGTGGACGCGGGTCCACGACCTGCCCGACTTCGTGTACTTCGACCACAGCATCCATGTGAACAAGGGGGTCGGTTGCGCCACATGCCACGGTCGGGTCGACCTGATGCCGCTGATGTACCAGGTGCAGACGCTGCAGATGTCGTGGTGCCTGGACTGCCACCGGAACCCCGAGAGATACGTGCGCCCGCGCGAGGCGGTCTACCAGATGGACTACCGGCCGCCCTCGAACCAGCTGGCCCTCGGGCAGAAACTGGTGGCGGAGTACCAGATCCAGAAGTTGACGAGTTGCTCGACCTGTCACAGGTAATCGCACGCATGCTGAAAGACGATCCGAAGAGGGATGACCTGACGGCCGTACGCTCGCGCCTGCGAGCGGCAAGCGGGCCCGAGTACTGGCGGAGTTTCGACGAACTGGCCGATACGCCCGCGTTCCAGGAACTGCTCCACCGCGAATTCCCGCAAGGCGCCTCCGAGTTGCTCGACCCGGTGAGCCGGCGCACGTTTGCCAAGCTGATGGGCGCGTCGCTGGCGCTCGCGGGCGTCACCGCCTGCACCCGCCAGCCCGCAGAGAAGATCTTCCCCTACGTCCGGCAGCCCGAGGAGATCGTGCCGGGCAAACCGCTCTACTTCGCGACGGCGATGCCGCTGGCCGGATACGCGACTCCGCTGCTCGTCGAGAGCCACGAGGGACGCCCGACCAAGATTGAAGGCAACCCTGATCACCCCGTCAACCGCGGCTCTACCGACGTGTTCGCGCAGGCCTCGATCCTCGGCCTCTACGATCCGGACCGTTCGCAGACGATCACGTATCGCGGCGAAATCCGTCCCTGGGGCGCCTTCCTCACGGCGATCAAGGCTGCCGTGGACGCCAAGCGCGCGCTCGGCGGTGAAGGCATCCGCCTGCTCACCGGGAGCGTGACGTCGCCGACGCTCGCCAACCAGCTCCAGCAGTTGCTCGTCGAGTTCCCCGCCATGGGCTGGCACCAGTGGGAGCCGGCCGGCCGGGACCAGGCGCGCGAGGGCGCTCGCCTGGCCTTCGGCGAGTTCGTGGACGTCCAGTACCGGTTCGACAAGGCACAGGTGATCGTCGCGCTCGACGCCGACGTGCTCGGCTGCGGGCCCCACAGCCTCCGTTACGCTCGTGAGTTCTCCGAGAGACGCCGCGTCACCGGCGGGCGCCGTGAGATGAACCGGCTCTACGCGATCGAGCCCACGCCATCGGCCACCGGTTCGATCGCGGATCACCGGTTGCCGCTCCAGGCCGGCTCGATCGGTCCTTTTGCGCTCGCCCTTGCGGCAGCGCTGGGCGTCCCGGGCACCCCGGCCGCCTCCGCCCCGCACGACTACGCCTCGTGGATCGAGCCGCTGGCGCGCGACCTGCAGCAGCACCGCGGCACCAGCCTCGTGGTCGTCGGCGACGAGCAGCCGGCAGCCGTACACGCGCTGGCGCACGCCATCAACCAGGCGCTCGACAACATCGGTCGGACGGTGGTGTGCACGGAGCCAGTCGAGAGCAGTCCTACCGATCAGTTGTCCTCGCTCCGCCAGCTCGTGGCGGACATGGAGGCCGGCAAGGTCGATGCGCTCGTCGTCCTCGACAGCAACCCGATCTACACGGCACCCGCGGATCTGAAGTTCGGCGAGCGGCTGATGGGAAAAGTGCCCCTGCGGATTCACGTGGGCCTCTACCACGACGAGACCGCCTCGCTTTGCCACTGGCACGTTCCCGCGGCGCACTACCTGGAATCGTGGAGCGACGCGCGCGCGGCGGACGGCACGGTCAGCCTGATTCAGCCGCTCATCGCGCCGCTGTACAGCGGCCGGACGATCCATGAAGTCGTCGGCGCGATGCTTTCGAAGCAGGCCGGCCAGTCGAGCTACGACATCCTGCGAGCCTGCTGGCAGCAGCGCAGCGGCTTGCAGGGGGCCGAGTTCGACACGTTCTGGCGCAGGGCTCTGCACGACGGGATGGTGGCGAACACCGCCGCCGCTGTGAAGACGGTCACGGCGCGCACGGTCGACACGGGCGGGATCCCGCGCGGCGGCAAGGGCCTCGAGATCGTCTTCCGCGCGGACCCAACCGTGTTCGACGGCCGTTTCGCGAACAACGGCTGGCTGCAGGAACTGCCGAAGCCGCACACCAAGCTGACGTGGGACAACGCGGCGCTCATGAGCCCCTCCACCGCGGAGCGGCTCGGCGTCGAGCGCGGGGACGTCGTCGATCTCGCCTACCGCGGGCGACAAGTCAAGGCGCCCGTGTGGATCTTGCCGGGCCAGGCGCCCGACTCGATCACCGTGCACCTGGGCTACGGCCGCACCCGCGCGGGCCGCGTGGGCACGGGCACGGGCTTCAACGCCTACGCGCTGCGCACCAGCCAGGCCCCGTGGTCCGATCACGGCCTCGAGGTCCATCGGACCGGCGGGCACTATCAACTCGCCGCCACGCAGAACCAGCAAACGATGGAGGGGCGCGCCATTGTGAGGTCGGCGCCGCTCGAGCAGTTCAGGCAGAAACCCGATTTCGCGCACCACCAGGCGCCAGCGCCGCCCAGAGCGTTGACCCTGTATCCCGAGCACGAGTACAAGGGCTACGCGTGGGGCATGGCGATCGACCTGAACACGTGCATCGGCTGCAACGCCTGCGTGGTCGCCTGCCAGGCCGAGAACAACATCCCGGTGGTGGGCAAGACCGAGGTGAGCCGCGGGCACAAGATGCACTGGCTGCGCGTCGACCGGTATTACACGGGCGATCCGGAGCGGCCAACCGCCTACAACCAGCCGGTGCCGTGCATGCACTGCGAGAACGCTCCCTGCGAGATCGTCTGTCCGGTGGCGGCCACGTCGCACAGCTCGGAGGGGCTGAACGACATGGTCTACAACCGGTGCGTGGGCACGCGGTACTGCTCGAACAACTGTCCGTACAAGGTGCGCCGCTTCAACTTCCTGCTCTACCAGGACTGGGAGACGCCGACGCTGAAGATGCTGCGCAACCCGGACGTGTCGGTGCGGAGCCGCGGCGTCATGGAGAAGTGCACGTACTGCGTGCAGCGAATCAACTCGGCCAAGATCGAGGCCGAAAAGGCCAATCGCCAGGTGCGCGACGGCGAGATCGTCACGGCGTGCGAGGCGGCGTGCCCGCCGCAGGCGATCGTGTTCGGCAACATCAACGATCCGAACAGCCGTGTCGCCAGGCTGAAAGCGGAGCCGCTGAACTACGGCGTGCTCGAGGATCTCAATACGCGACCGCGTACGACGTACCTGGCGGCGGTCAGGAACCCGAACCCGGAGATGCCTGACGCCGGCAAGGCCCACGAGGCGGAGAGGTAACGGCCCATGTCCCCTGCGTCACCCGAGATCCCGACCGATCGTCCGCCGCTGGCGGCGCTGGCCGACCCGCCGGTGATCGCGCCAGGTCACACGTTTGCGACGATCACCGACAAGATCAGCGCGATCGTCCTGACCAGGGGCACTCCGCTCGGCTGGTTCGTCGGCTTCGCGATCGCGTTCGCGTTCCTGATGATGTTCCTGATGGCCGTCACCTGGCTGTTCATCAAGGGAGTCGGCATCTGGGGCATCAACGTCCCGGTCGCGTGGGGATTCGCAATCGTGAACTTCGTCTGGTGGATCGGGATCGGCCACGCGGGCACGCTCATCTCCGCGATCCTTCTGCTCCTGCACCAGCGGTGGCGCACCTCCATCAACCGGTTCGCCGAGGCCATGACGCTGTTCGCGGTCGCCTGTGCCGGGATGTTCCCGGTCCTCCACATGGGGAGACCGTGGCTGGCCTACTGGCTGTTCCCGTACCCGAACTCGATGTCGGTCTGGCCCCAGTTCCGCAGCCCGCTGGTGTGGGACGTGTTCGCGGTCTCGACGTACGCCACGGTCTCGGCGATGTTCTGGTTCATCGGGCTCATCCCCGACCTCGCGACGCTGCGCGACCGGTCGACGTCCGCCACCAAGCGGGTGATCTACGGCGTGCTCGCCCTCGGCTGGCGCGGATCCGCCCGGCACTGGGCGCGCTACGAGGCGGCCTACCTGCTGCTGGCCGGCCTGGCGACGCCGCTCGTCATCTCGGTGCACACGGTGGTCAGCTTCGACTTCGCGATCGCGATCGTGCCGGGCTGGCACACCACGATCTTCCCGCCGTATTTCGTCGCCGGCGCCATCTACTCCGGCTTCGCCATGGTCCTGACGCTGGCGATCCCGATTCGCGCCGCGTATGGCCTGAAGGACTTCATCACCGATCGCCACCTGGAGAACATGGCGAAGATCATGCTGGCCACCGGCCTGATCGTGGCCTATGGCTACAGCATCGAAGCCTTCATGTCCTGGTACAGCGGCAACACGTACGAGCGCTACATGTACTGGAATCGGCTGACCGGGCCGTACTGGCCGGCGTTCTGGATGCTGATCGCGACCAACATCGTCACGCCGCAGCTCTTGTGGCTGAAGCGGGTGCGGCGGAACGTACCGCTGCTGTTCGCGATCTCGCTCGTCGTGAACACCGGCATGTGGCTCGAGCGCTTCGTCATCGTCGTGACGAGCCTGCATCGCGACTACCTGCCCTCGTCGTGGGGGATGTACTACCCGACGATGTGGGACTGGTTCACGTACCTCGGGACGCTCGGCCTGTTCGTCGTGCTGCTGTTCCTGTTCCTGCGGTTCCTCCCGATGATTTCGATCTTCGAGATGCGGACGCTGCTGCCTGAGTCGAAGGTGAAGGAATAGGTATGCTCTACGGGCTGATGGCGGAGTTCGACAACCCGGACACGCTCGTGGCAGCGAGCCGCCGCGCGCGGCAGGAAGGCTATCGCAGGCTCGACGCCTACACGCCGTTCCCGATCGAGGAACTGCACGAGGCGCTCGACGCGCACCGTACCGGGGTGCCGCTCCTCGTGCTCATTGGCGGGATCGTCGGCGGGTTGACCGGGTACGGCCTCCAGTACTGGGTGTCGGCTGTGGCGTATCCGCTGAACATCGGCGGCCGCCCGTTTCACAGCTGGCCGTCGTTCATCCCGGTCACGTTCGAAATGACGGTGTTGTTTGCCTCGTTGACGGCCGTGTTCGGGATGCTGGCGCTCAACAAGCTGCCGAAGCCCTATCACCCGGTGTTCAACGCCCCGCGGTTCGCCCTGGCCACGCGCGATCGGTTCTTCCTCTGCATCGAGGCGGAGGATCCGAAGTTCGACGCGGCCGCGACGCGGCGGTTCCTGGAGAGTTGTGCTCCTCGCGAGGTGACCGACGTTGAGCAGTAATTCTTCGACACTGCTCCTGGCGCTGACGGCCGCGGTGCTGCTCGGCGGGTGCCGCCAGGACATGCACGACCAGCCGAAGTTCATCCCGCTCCGCGAGAGCGGCTTCTATGGCGATCACCGGTCGGCGAGGCCGATGATCGAAGGCACGGTCGCGCGCGGCCACCTCGACGACGACGAACTGCTCTACACCGGCAAGGTGAGCGGGCAGAACGCCGCGGAGTTTCCGTCCCCCGTGACCGCCGGGATGATGGTGCGGGGGCGGGAGCGCTACAACATCTTCTGCGCGCCGTGCCACGACCGCACGGGCAGCGGCAACGGCATGGTGGTCAAGCGCGGCTACCGCCAGCCCCCGTCGTTTCACATCGATCGCCTCCGCCAGGCGCCGGTGGGCCACTTCTTCGACGTGATGACCAATGGCTTTGGCTCGATGCCCGACTATCGGGCGCAGGTGCCCGTGCGGGATCGCTGGGCGATCGTCGCGTACATCCGCGCGCTGCAGGCCAGCGAGCACTCCACGCTCGACGCAGTGCCTCCGGAGGAGCGCAACAAGCTGGCGCCGGGAACGGGGAGGTAGCGCATTGTGAACGACTCGGCCATTCCCGAACTCTCCGGCCTGGGCCGCGTTGCGCTGATGGTGGGCGGCCTCGGCGTGCTGGCCTCGCTGGCGGGCGCGTTCCTGGACCCGGCGCAGTTCTTCCACTCGTACCTGTTCGCCTACATGTACTGGGTCGGCCTTGGGATCGGCTGCCTGGCCATCGTCATGGTGTATCACCTCACCGGCGGCGGCTGGGGCGTGGCGGTCAGGCGGCTCCTCGAGGCCGGCGCGAGCACGCTGCCGCTGATGGCCGTCCTGTTCGTCCCGCTCCTGTTCGGCCTCCCCCGGATCTACGTGTGGACCGACACCAACACGATGATGGCGGACGAGGTGCTGCGGGCGAAGATGCCCTACCTCAACGTCCCGTTCTTCATCGCCAGGGCCGTTGTCTATTTCGTCGCGTGGCTGGCGCTCGTGTTCTTCCTGACCCGGTGGTCGCGCGAGCAGGACCGCACGGGCGACCCGCGCCTCGCCGTGAACATGCGGAAGCTGAGCGGCGGCGGCATCGTGCTGCTGTCGTTCACCGTGACGTTCGCCGTGTTCGACTGGGTGATGTCGCTCGAGCCGCACTGGTTCTCGACGATCTTCGGCATGCTGTTCCTCGGCGGCCAGGGGCTGGGGGCGATGGCGTTCGTGATCGCGATCGCCTACCTGTTGTCGCGCCGAGCCGACTACGCGCGGGTGCTGGCGCCGACGATCCTGAACGATCTGGGCAACCTGCTGCTGGCGTTCGTGATGATCTGGGCGTATCTGTCGTTCTCGCAGTTGCTCATCATCTGGGCCGGCAACCTGCCGGAAGAGATCCCCTGGTACCTGCATCGCATCTCCGGTGGCTGGAACGTCATCGCCATCGCGCTGGCGACCTTCTACTTCGCGGTGCCGTTCCTGGTGCTGCTCGGCCGGAGAAACAAGCGCCAGCACCGGCGGCTGGCCACGATTGCCGTGAGCATCCTCATCGCGCGCGTGCTGGATCTGTTCTTCCTGATCATGCCCGAGTTCTACCGCGATCGGCTCAGCGTGCACTGGCTGGACTTCGCGGCGCTCGCGGGTGTCGGCGGCCTGTG
>DASVIS010000154.1:0-4355 GCA_036381995.1 Vicinamibacterales bacterium
GGCGCGGTCACGGTGTTCGAGATGGACGTGACCAGGCATGCCCCATCGATCAAGCAGCGCATCGGTGTCCAGCTGCAGACGGTGTCGCTATACCCGCGACTCACGGTCACCGAACTGCTGGACCTGTTCGGCAGCTTCTACGAGCACCGTCTGCCGACCAAGCAGCTGATCGACGCCGTCGACCTGGGCGACCGCGCCACGGCTCGGTCGATGAACCTCTCCGGCGGCCAGCAGCAGCGTCTCTCGATCGCCCTCGCCCTGGTCAGCGATCCGGAATTGATCTTCCTGGACGAGCCGACGACCGGTCTGGATCCGCAGGCGCGTCGGTCGCTATGGGACCTGGTCAAGCGATTCCAATCCGAAGGCAAGACGGTGATGCTGACGACGCACTACATGGAAGAGGCCGCCGAGTTGTGCGACCGCGTCGCGATCATGGATCACGGGCGCATCCTCGAGATGGGAACTGTGCCGGAACTGATCGGCCGTCGTTTCAAGGAGCGGGCGGTCTTCTTCGACACCTCGCCGCAGTTCCCGATGGATCGGTTGAGCAAGCTGGACGGAGTGACTCGGGCGAGCCAGGAGGACGGGCAGACGCTCCTCTATTCGCGCGACGTGCCGGGCACCATCGGGACTCTGCTGGCGCTGGCCGACGGACTGGGCGTGGAGCCTCACAACCTGGGGATCCGCCAGGCCACCCTCGAAGACGTCTTCCTCGACCTGACCGGTCGAGCTCTGCGCGACTAGGAGCCGACCGATGAACACTCTCCTGCTGCTAACGGTCGCGAACATCAAGAGCCTCGCCCGCGACCGGGCCGCTCTGTTCTGGACCTTCTTCTTCCCGGTCATGTTCGTCTTCCTGTTCGGCTGGATCTTCGGCGGCGGCGGCAACAGCAAGGTCACGGTCGGCTTCGTCGACCTCGACAAGTCCGCCGCCTCGCAAGGCATCCATGACGCGTTCGCCGGCGTGCCGCTGCTATCGCTGAAAACAGGCGCCCTCGAGGATGAGAAGGCGGCGATGCAGCACGGCGACGTTTCGGCCGTCATCGTCATTCCGCAGGGCACCCAGGCGTCCGTCGACAAGAAGCAGCCCGTCGCGATTCAGCTCTACACAGACCCGAGCCGAAGCCAAACGACGCAGGTCGTGCAGCAAATAGCCAGCCAGGTCGCCAACACCATGAACCTCCGGCTGGCCGGCGCGACCGCGATCATTGCCGTCGAGCAGCAGACTCTGCAGTCGACCAACATCAGCAACGCCGCATACCTGGTTCCGAGCATCCTGGCGATGGCTCTGATGCAACTCGGCGTCTTCGCGGCGATCCCGTTGGTGCAGCAGCGCGAGAAGGGGATCCTCAAGCGCTTGGGCGCGACTCCGCTGCCGCGCTGGACGCTGGTCGGCAGTAACGTGTTGCTGCGCCTGCTGGTTGCCGTCGTGGACGCCGTGGTGATCCTGGGCATCGGAATGGTCTTCTTCGGCGTCCAGATCGTCGGCAGCGTCCTGGCAATGGCCGGCTTCGTCCTGCTTGGCGCAGGCGCGTTCCTTGCCCTGGGCTTCTTGCTCGCGTCCTTCCTCAAAACCGAAGAGCAGGCTACTGGCGTCGTGCAGGTCGTTCAGATGCCGATGATGTTCCTGTCCGGCATCTTCTTCTCGTTCGACTTCATGCCCGGCTTCTTGCAGACGGTCGGTCGGGCAATGCCGCTCACGTACCTGGGCGACGGGCTCCGCCAGGTCATGGTCAACGGGACTCCGGTTGCTCCTCTCGGCGTGGATGTGGCGATCCTCACGGGCTGGCTGGTCGTGTGCCTGGCCATCGCCGCTCGCACTTTCCGCTGGGAGTAGCGGCCTGCGCCTGCGGCTTGAGCGCCTCGGGAAGTTCTCGATTCTGATCAACCGTCCCGAGGCGACCGCGCCTTATCGCCCGACCCTGATCTCGGTCGGCGACCGTCCTTGATCAGGCGGGAGGGCCCGCCGGAACAGCGCCGAGCTGCTGCATCATCGCCATCAGGTCGATGACACCCCAGTGCTCGCGGACGAGACCATCGTCGCCGAAGAGAAACATATCGATGAGCTGCACGTCGACTTTCTTGCCTGTAGCCGGCATGCCCATGAAGTCACCCTTATTGGTACCGGTGTACTTCACGCGGGCGACGACCTTGGCACCGGTCCCGAAGGCGTCCTGCACTTCCATGTGCAGGTCCGGGAACGCCGCGATTTGCATCCCGAAGAATTGTTTGACCCCTTCTTTCGTCGGCGCAAGGCCCGGCGTCACCTCGTGCTCGACGAAATCGTTTGCCAGATGCTCAGCGAACGCGCCGATATCTCCGGCGTTGATCGCGTCGTACAGACGCCGCGCAGTAGCCGCGTGATCCATGTGTTCTAACCCGCTTCCTGGGCGAACGACACGCCCGACCGGACGGCTCGGTCTCGCCATTGGCCCTGCGCGACGGTCGAGGCGACCGTATGGGGACGCCGCGCTGGTGGGAACCCGAAGGCTCCTGTGCCTACCTGCCCTATCGGGCTGAGTGTCGAGGTTCCCTGGCCGACAAGATAGCCGAGTCCCGGAGGGTGAACCGGCTCGGTATGTGGCGCGCGGACCTTCACCCGGGCACGCCGCCCCGCCAGTTGTCTGGCGGACGACTTACCAGCGCTCGTAGTGGACGATCGCCTCCAGGGGCTTGCGGCCTCCGGCGCGCTTCGGCCAGGTCAACGCCTCAGGGTTGGTAGGAAAGCCGAACGAGAGCAGGAACTCGCACCAGCGGTCGTCCGGGTAACCCAGCAGCTCGCGGGCCAGGTCCTGCCGGTAGACCGTCGCCGGAACGCTGCCGATGCCAAGCTCCCAGGCGGCCAGGACCATGTTCTGCGCCGCCCGGCCCAGGTCCCACATGATCGAGTACGGCGCATCGTGAGTCGCGGGGTCCGGCACGACCAGGGCCACCGCGGCGGCCGCTCCGGCGAGATGGGCGGCGTACGGCCCTACTTCGGCCAGCTCGACCAGGTGAGCGCGCTCGGTGCAGACGATGAAGTCCCATTGCTGGGTGTTCTTGGAGCTGCCGGCCCGCCGGCCGGCGTTCAGGATTCGGTCGAGATGTTCGGGCTCCAGCGGCTTGTCCGTGAACTTGCGGATCGTCCGTATCTTGTCGATCGCCTGCCAAGTGTCCATGGAGCCTCCGATTTAGCGTGTGTGATGGCGATCGGCGCCTATCAGCCGGGTAGCACCCTCGCCGGCAGCGCTCCGAACCCGTAGATCGGATCGGGCGGGCGTTCCACGACGCAGGCCTCGGCGCGCTGTGCCGCGACCTTCGGAGACACGGGTCCGCCGAGCGCCTGGGCAAAGAACCCGGCTACTCGACGGCGGAACTCGGGCGCCTCGTAGAGCCAGCGATGGCCGAACTCCGGCAGAACCAGCGTCTCGACCGGCGGGTCGTCCGGGCCGCGAGCTTCGGTCGCCGCCTCCGCTATCAGGTCGAGATGCTCGACCGGCACGCCGTGATCCTGCTCGCCGTGGATGAGCAGCAGCGGGCCTCGATATCGTCGCGCGGCGACGAGGGCGCTGGCGTCGTCGATCGAATGACGGCGCGGAGCCATGAGCACTCCGGCGGTGATCAGGGCCAGGGGTCCGGCGATCGGTTCGGGGATGTGCATCTCGGCCATCGTGAAGGTCTTGCGGGTCATCCTGACCAGGTCCGCCGGGGCGGAAAGGCTGACCACGGCCCGGATGAGCGGCTCCCGGGACGCGGCCACGATTACGCCGGCCCCGCCCATCGAATGGCCCAGTACGCCGGCGGCCGAGACCTCCGGTCGGGCGGTCAGCCATCGAACGGCCGCGATGGTGTCGTCCGCGAACTCCGGGACGTTGATCGGCAGCGTCTCCGGCGGGCTGTCGCCATGGCCGCGGACGTCGAAGACCAGGCAGTGGAAGCCGGCGGCGTGGAGATAGCGGACGTGGGCGAAGGTTCGGCCTCGATTGGACTCCCAGCCGTGCACGACCACGATGCCGGGCCTTGGGCCGGTGGTGCCTAGCGTGGCTTCGGCGGAGGGCCGGGAGCCGCTGTCCGCTGTCACGGACCGGGTGCGGCGCGGCTGGCCGTGAGCGCCGTCATCTGCCGCGGGAACGAACCAGCCCGCGAGTTGCAGGCCGCACGACGGGATCTCGACGACCTCATACGCCAACCCGAACTCCGCAGGCGTCGTCTCGACGGGACTACGGTGCGGCAATCCGACCCGCTCGCGGTATCGAAGCGCGAATCGGTAGGCGGCACCGTAGGCAGCCACGCCGACCGTCGCCGCGCCCAGGAAGAGGCGGAGTTTGCGTCGCGTCCGCTTCTTCGTTGTCATGAGGGTAGGGGACGCCACCCGC